>JBMYQW010000199.1:0-7036 GCA_049601735.1 Spirulinaceae cyanobacterium | reverse complement strand
ACTCCTCCCAAGGGTCGACTTAAAATCCCCTCTTGGGAGGGGCGGTCTCGCGTAGCGATGACCGGGGTGGGTCGGGTGTGGGCCGCCACGGAAGCCTTGTGAATAAAGGGTTTCACGCTTAAGTTTACACGGATGGGTTTCCCTGCCCTTCGGGGTATTTATTCTGGGTGCAGACAACTCGAGTTTGGTATAACTTGCTGCATCCAGCGCGTTTCAGGGCTCTCCCCCCAGCGCCGACTGCTCCCCTGTCCGCAGCCGCACACTCTGCTGAAAATTCACGGCGATCGCCGCCGCTGGCGGCAGGGGCAACCCCTGGCTCTGGAGGAGACTCCCTAATAGCCCCTGGGCGTTCTCCTGCGCTTGAGCGGGATCATGCCCTTCAACCCAAAAATATTGACCGGGAAATTCGGGAAACTGTACCAGATATTGATCCTGCTCCGGCGACCAGACCAGGGAAATTTTGTATTGGCGCGGCTGGGGCAGGCCGGTTTTCGCATCCACAAAGTTACCCTTCCCCGCCTCGCGCAAGGCCTCCACCGCCTCCGCTCGTGAGACCGAGAGGGGCACGGTGGATCGGATTTCGGTCAGCAGGGACGGGGTGTCGAGGGGCTGCTTTTGGGCCAGGGTGCGATAGAGCGCCGAAATAATCGCCTGCTCAATTTCGGCACCACTAAAGCCCTGCGTTGCCTGCACCAGTTGGGGCAGATCAAACTGTTCCGGGACCTGCTGGTGCGATCGCAGATGAATCGTCAAAATCGCGGCGCGGTCTTGGGCATCGGGTAAGTCCACAAAGAAAATCTCATCAAAGCGTCCCTTGCGCAGCAACTCCGGCGGGATCTGGCTCAGGTCGTTAGCGGTGGCCACCACAAAGACCTCCTGGGACTTCTCCTGGAGCCAGGTCAAAAACGCACCGAACATTCGCCGCGTCAGGCCGCCATCGCTGCCATCGCCGCCGGAGCCCCCAAAACTCTTTTCAATTTCGTCAATCCAGAGGACGGTCGGGGCCATGGACTCGGCCAAGGTGATCGCCCGGCGGAAGTTGCGCTCCGACTCGCCCACGTATTTGTCGTAGAGGCGTCCGGCTTCGAGTTTGATCAGGGGCAAGCGCCATTCTCGGGCGATCGTCTTGGCGGCCAAGGACTTGCCGCAGCCCTGCACCCCGACAATCAAAATGCCCTTCGGTGGCGGCAGCCTCAACTCCCGCGCCTCAGCGGAGAAGCCCACCCGCGCCCGTTGCAACCATTGCTTGAGGCCGACAAAGCCCCCCAGATTAGCTTGGTTTTCCGAGATGGGCAGATATTCCAAGAGCCCATCTTCCTGGATCACCTGGGCCTTGCGGTGTAGGATGCGGTCGATATCGGCGGCGCTGAGTTTGCCATCATCAAGGGCGGCATAGGCCACCACCTGGCGGGCTTGGCTGAGGGTCATGCCTGTGAGGGCCTGCACCAGTTGCTTGAGTTCCGGGTCCTTGAGCTGAACTTGGATTTTTTGCTGGCGCTGGTTGAGCGATCGCACCACCTCCGAGACCACCTTATACAGCTCATCCCGACCGGGGAGTTTGAGGTCGTAATGCACCGTCTCGTGGGCGATCGCCCGAGGCAGCTCCAGCGAACTCGCCGTTAGCACTAGCGCCCCCCGGTTGTTCCGGAAGAAGCGTACCAACTCGCGTACTTGCCGCGACACTTCATCATCCTTGAGATAGTCGCCAAAGTCTTTGAGCAAGAACACGGCCTTGCGGTTGAGCTTTTCGATGTAGCGTAGGGCATCGAGGGGCTTTTGGGTGCCATCGTAGGTCGTGGCTTGCTTGGCATTGACGGGGGCCGCCGCATCCATCTGGGGCGCAAACTTGCTCCCCGGTGAGAGGTAGAGCCCCCGACTCACGGTCCATTCAAAGAGCGGGAGCTTCATCTCGCCAGTAGCCGTCTTCAGCAGGTTTTCGACCCGTTCTTCTTCGACGGTTTCGATCGCAATGATCGGATGAAAGGACTGGACGAGCGTTTTGATTTCATAGACATTGGTGGCTAGGCTCATCGGGTGTCTCCCTGCTCAATCCCCTTTTCACTATAGGTCGCTTTTTGGCCCGCGATCGCTTTCTGGGAGCCGCCTTAACCATCGTGTGAAATCAAGGTTGAAAGGCGGATCATGCCTGGATATTAGGGCGTGTCACCCATTAAACTCAGACGTTTTAACAGATCGCCAATCGAGTTGACCTTATGGATAAATCGACTCCGCCTCCGGCGGTTCCTCTTGCAACAAACTCTTGAGCAGCATCGTCGGCGGCTGGCGATGGGGCCAGGCAAAGGCATGACGGAAGGCCGCATCTTGGCAGGCTTGGAGTTGGCGGAAGTTGAGGATGTCGTGGGTGAGCAGGTTTTCGT
Organism: Spirulinaceae cyanobacterium; assembly: GCA_049601735.1. Lineage (GTDB taxonomy): Bacteria > Cyanobacteriota > Cyanobacteriia > Cyanobacteriales > Spirulinaceae > SIO3F2. The sequence goes on along the minus strand of JBMYQW010000199.1, from coordinate 4,658 downwards.
ATTCAAAGGGTAGCCGGACATTGTGTAGCCCCGCATTGTCGGTACCAATTGCCACATCCACCCCCGCATCAAAGCAGAGGTTAAACACCGTGCGCAGTTGGTCGAGGTTGTCTAGGGTTCCGGTTTTAAAATAGGTCGTTGGGCAAATTTCTAAGCATTGTCCATTGGCGGCCACCTCGCGCAGGAGTTCCGGGAATTGCAAGGGGATTTGAATGCCGTGGCCAATGCGCATCAGGTAGGGCAACAGTTGGGGATGACAGCCCTGGGCCGTTTCGTAGAGATGCCCGGTGGTTTTGACGCCGTGCGATCGCGCCTGACTAAAGAGCTTGACCAATTCATCGATGCGATCGCCGTAATGATTATCGCCTCCTGCAATGTCAATGGCGCAGACATATTGCGGGTAGTCCCGCGCCAGCTCCACGATCGCCGCATTCACATCCCAAGGGAGCCGGATATGGGTACAGAGAATCTGCTGCGTGATAATCGGATATTCCGTCACCCGCATCGCCTGGCCCACCACCGCCACGATCTGGCGCATCTGGTCAATGCGTTGGTTTTGGGGGAGGTCTGCATCGGTTCGATAATAGGGCGTGTAGCGCAGCTCTAGGTAGGCCAGATTCTCAAAGACATAGGCCCCGCGCAGCAACCGGAAAATAAAGTAGGGCAATGCCTTGGCGGTCTGGACACTTTCGACCAGGGTATGCAGCTCTAGATATTCGTCCAGCGTCTCGCGGGGTCGGGTGTAGAACGCCTCAAAGGGCTCATAGTCCGGGAAACGCGCAGACAACTCGGCTTCATAGCGTTGAAAATACCGCCAGAGCACCCGTGGCACCACTGAGCCGCCCAAGTGACGATGCAGTTCTGCATACAGTGCCATAGCTGAATGTCCCTCTTTTCATCAACGTCTGGGCGATTGCCTTCTAGTCTAAGCCATTCTTTCCCAACAACTTCAGACCTCAGTCTTTCTTAAGCGGTGGGCTTTTCTTCGAGTATTTCCAGGAAAAGAATGTTCCAGAAATGAGCTGTTTGGGTGGCGGGCAAGATGCCCGCGCTACGGGATTTCCGAAGATTAACTGTAGCGCAGGCGTCCCGCCTGCCTTGGGATAATTATTTTCAAGGAGTCCCCTCAAGCAGTGGGCTTTTCTTCGAGCAGCTTGAGATATTCCGTATTCACCCCGGACTCCCGCGTCAGGGCGATCTTTCCGGTGCGCGCCACTTCACGGATGCCAAACTTCGCCAGCATTTGTAGCAGGGCAACCAGCTTACCGGGATCGCCGACAACCTCGATCGTCAAGGTGTCTTCCGAGATATCCACGATCCGCGCCCGAAAGACCTGCGTGAGGCTAATGACCTCGGCCCGGTTGGCGGCTGGCGCGTTCACCTTCACCAACATCAACTCCCGTTCCACACAGGGGATTTGGGTGATGTCATGGACTTTGAGCACCGCAATCAGCTTATAGAGCTGCTTGGTCAATTGCTCAATGACCTGATCATCGCCCGGTACCACCATCGTGATCCGCGAAATGCCGTTTTGCTCCGCCGGGCCCACGGCCAGGCTCTCGATGTTGAAGCCGCGCCGGGCAAAGAGCCCCGCAATCCGAGTCAGGACGCCGGCCTCGTCTTCGACCAATACAGAAAGCGTATGTTTCATTTTTATCGTCTGTCAATCAAAGTACTGGACGGGCGTTGTGTAGGGTGGGCATTGCCTAGGTAGTTCACGTTGCAAAATTTTCTACTGGAGAAGTTCATGCAGGTTCCGTACTGGCAGGCGAGACGCCTGCGCTACGGGTATTCTGGCTTCAAATCCCGTAGCGCGGGCATCTTGCCCGCAACGGTTTGTGAATGAGTTGCGTAGGGTGGGCAATGCCCACCACAGCCAATGTTTTGGCATTGCCCACCAGCCGTCAGCTTGAACCATTTAATCATCCATTTGCCAGGGCTCGGTCAAGTTGCCTTCATCTAAGATGCGCTTGGGTCGCAAAATCAGCGTGACTTGCCCGAGAATTTTCTGCTCTGGCGCTTCAGGCGTCCAGGCAATCTCTAGCTGGCCGTCCTGGGCGATCGCCCAATAACTCTGGGCATCCCATTGGGTTTGGGCGCGATCGATCACGATCACCACCGCTTCCCGAGCCAGGTCGGTGGTGTTGGGCAACTCCGCTGTGGTGCAGAGCAGCGCAACGGGATCTTGGGCTTTGAGCATCACCTGCCAGCCGGGGACGGGCACATAGGCCTGGTCTTGGGGGGCTTGGACGCACCGAAACGGCTCGACCTCAACCACTGGCGGCGTGGCTTGCACTTGCTGGGCAGTGACGGGCCAGCCCGCCACCACCGGAACCAGGCGGGGCAGTTGTTCTTCCTGTTCGAGACGATAGAGGGGCAGCAGGGGCGCGCGCTGCTGGGGCACGACCGTAAAATCACTTAAAAGCTGCTCGATGTGCCGTCGTGCGCCCTCGGAATGGGCAAATTTCAACCCTTTGGCGATCAGGCGCGATCGGTCTTGGAGGTCTTTTTTAGCGCGGGCCGCTTGCCAGCATTGATAGGCAACAGCATCACCGGGATGGGCGGTGAAGCCTGCGGGGCGATTGCGGGTGCGGCTCCAGGTTTTGATCGCCCGAGCCACATCATGAGCCAGATCTACATCAATGCGCTTTTCCATCGCTAGTTCAGCGGCGGCGAGGCGATCGCCCTGGTTCAAGACCCGAAACTCATAGAGTACATCAGAGCGCGGCCCCCGAAAATAGTCCAAGAGGGCTTCGTTTGCGCCCTGTTGCACAAGGGTGGCGAAGACCTGGGCCGCGACGATCGTCAGGTTTTGATAGCTGCCTTCAATCCCCGTCTCTTCAAAGATCTGGGCTGCTGGGTAGCCGCCCCGTTGGAGGCGTTGACACCATTCGCCCCAGTCAATCCAGGTGGCTTCTTTGCGGCGCAGTTTGTGGAGTAGATCTTGGGCTTCGTCTTCGGGCAGTGGCGCGGCCGAGGGCGTGAATTGCATTGGGTCGATACCAGTGATTGAGACAAGATGTTCATTGTAGAGGTCGGCGTCGGCCCAGGGTGGGATTGCAACGTTTTTTTGAGCAAATCGCCTAGCTGCCAAAATGCGTCCCACGCCAGCGTCGCCAGCGCCCTTGCTGGCAGAGTTTAATCCATTGCCAAAGCAGCAGCAGCCACCAGACGAGTTGCAAGGTGGCAATGAAGGTGTTTTGAGTGAAGGGAAAGAGCAGGGGATGGAGCGGGGATTTGGTTGAGAGGATAAAGAGCCCGTAGGCGGTGGCGACAAAGCCGGAAAATCGGATCATCGTCCTTGACCAGCGGCGCTGCTGTTGGCCGTAATAGGCGATCGCCAGCAACAAGAAAATATAAGCCAAGTAGGGATGACGATCATGCGATCCGGTCAAGAGCACATTAAAGCCGAGCCAGGAAATGCCATGAAAGAAGCAAGCGAAGTACATCAACTCGATCGAATTACTGTTTTTTTGCTGATTCGTAATCGGGAGACGATCGCCCACCGCTTTAACAACCGATTGAAACAGGAAAATCAGCACCAAGGCATAGGCAACAATACCCAAGGTGTAGGGCTTGATTTCCGCCTGGCCGAGGTGAAATAACGGGAAATGAGAAGTGGATTGTAGATCCCGTTCTAGCAAGACCCAAAGATTCGCACCATCCCCGGAAATGATATTACCGTGACCGCTCCCTTGAGCCCAAACACCAATAAAGCTACTGCCCAAGTAACTTGGTTCAAGGGCAAAGAGGGTATCTAAACCCTGAAAGCTCACCGCAAAAACCAGGAGCAAGGCGAGGAATTGGTACAGCCCCGCACGGTTACTCCTGATCCGCAGCTTAGACCCGGTAATGCCCAATAAAAGGAACAGAAAGGGAAACGAAAAGAGGGCGATTTGTTTGTTGAGAATATAGAGCGCGATGCTCACCGGAATGAGGAGGCAGTAAAGCCAATGTTGCCTCAAAGTTCCCGGCCCAGCGACAGCGATCGCCCGCCAATAACGCAGCAGCAACACCAGCGCCACCAGCAAGAAAAACAGCGAGAGATGATCAATTTGTCCCCAAACCGCTGCGCCTGCCCAGGTAGAAGGAAGGAGCGTGATGCCCAGGGCAGTGGCGATCGGTGCTCGGAACTGACTCAGACGAAAGAGGCTAACGAAGAGCAGAAAATTCAACGACTCAACCGCCGCCAAAAAATAGCGAAACCCCTGGTCGGCTGTTGGGATATCACTCAAACCCAAGCCCTCTTGGAGCATCCGAAACACGCCTGCTGTGAGCAGGATGCCCACGGTGGGATAGTTCGGGCGCAGGGCACAATCGAGATAAATCGCCGTGCCCTGCTCCCGCAGGCAAACTGCCCAGTCTCGAAATACGCCCACATCGATGACAGCGTAGTTTTTAAAAATGCTTACCCAGACAAAGGGGAGTAGGAGTCCACAGAGCAGGAGGACGGCAGCAGATTTGGATTTCATTCAACTGATAAAGGGGCAGAGCAGGCGGTGTAGGCGGGTTTCAAACCACTGGTGTACACTTAACGCTGTACTCAGTTTCTGGTGGGAGTTCCAGTAGGCCGACCCACCTCCCCCTACGGGTACTCCTCCCCAGAGGAGACTTAAAATCCCCTCTGGGGAGGGGCGGTCTCGCGTAGCGATGACCGG
>JBMYQW010000198.1:0-9095 GCA_049601735.1 Spirulinaceae cyanobacterium | reverse complement strand
GCCCACTCAAACGCCCACCAGGAATTGAATACAGCCTTAAGTTCACACGGATGAGGGAAACCCAGTCCCTACAGCAGCAGGATTCTCGGGTTTAGTGTTCGGATTGGGTATCACTCGTCCCATCAGACTTCTGAGGTTAAGGGATGACAGGCCATAAAATAGTGGTAATCGCTGATCTGTATTGAATCCACATGACCCTTGATCTCATCGCGCTGCTGGTACTCGCCCTCTGGACCGTTCCCCTCAACCATCTGCCGGCCCTAGCCCGTGTCCGTTCGGGCGGTGTGGAATGGGGCCTGAGTAATCGGGACGAGAGTCCGTCGGTTCCCGACTGGGTGGGACGGGCCGATCGCGCCCAACGCAACCATCTGGATAACTTAGCGGTGATTGCCACGGTGATCATTCTGGCTCACGTGATCGGTCGGGTAGATCACGTGACGGCGATCGCGGCGATCGTGATTATGACCAGTCGGCTGGCTCATAGCTTGTTTTATGTGGCGGGTCAGCCCCTGCTCCGCTCTCTAAGTTATTTTGTTTCTCTTCTGGGGCTGGTGGCGATCGCCGTGCATTTGTGGATTTAAGCAAGACGTGGATTTAAGCAGGACTCAAAACCCCAACCATGCGCATTCTCGTCGCCAGCCATACCTACATCGTGGATCTCAACTGCCAGAAGCTGCGGGCTCTGGCTCAGTTGGGGGCCGAGGTGGTGGCGGTCGTGCCCCAACATTGGCAACCGGGCGGCGTACAAAATCGACTGGTGCAAGCGCAGCCCCTCCAGGAGGGCAATTTTCGCCGCATCCCGATCGCCAACTGGAGTCAAAACAACCAAGGTCTGCTCACGTTTAAGTTTGGCATCATTCCCCTGCTGCGCCGCTTTCGACCGCAAATCATGCAGGTCGAACAGGGGGCGAAGGCCCTAGGCTACAGCCAACTGATTACGCTTAACGCGCTGCTCGGTTTGCGGGCCAAAAACTGTTTTTTTACCTGGTGGAACTTGCCCTATACCAATACGTTCCCCGTCTCTCTACTGGAGCGATACAACCTAGCGAACACTCAGGGTTTGGTCGCAGGCAATCAAGACGGCCTAGAAATCTTACGGCAGCATGGCTACCGCCGCGCGGCCACGGTGCTGCCGCAGTTGGGCGTAGACGAGACCATTTTTCAACCCGAACCCCAGCCCAAGCTACGCGACCAATTGGGCATTCCCCCGGAGCAGTTTGTCGTGGGGTTTGTGGGGCGGTTTGTGATCGAGAAGGGCTTAATCACGCTGGTGCAGGCGCTGGCCGGACTGCAAGAGCAAGCCTGGACATTGCTATTGCTGGGGCGAGGCATTATCAAGGAGGAGTTGCAGCAGCTTGCCCAGACGCTGGGGATCAGCGATCGCCTCCGCTGGGTGGAATCTGTGCCCCACGACCAAGTGCCGCGCTATATCAATGTAATGAATGCGTTGGTTTTGCCCTCGGAGACCGATACGCAGTTTCAGACCCTCACCGCCAGCGGCTGGAAAGAGCAGTTTGGCCATGTACTGATTGAGGCAATGGCCTGTAGAGTAGCGGTAGTGGGTTCGGACTCCGGCGAAATTCCCCACGTCATTGGCGAGGCGGGTCTCGTGTTTCCGGAAGCCCAGCCCGATACCCTGCGCGATCGCCTCGCGCAACTAATGCAACAGCCTGCCCTGGCTCAAGACCTGGGTGAACGGGGCTATCAACGGGTGCAGGAGCGGTATACCAACACGGCGATCGCCCGCCAGCAACTCGCCTTCTACCAACAACTGTGGCGATGAAGATCTTGCAGATTGTCCCCGCCGTCTCGGTGGTCTACGGCGGCCCCAGCCAGATGGTGCGGGGTCTGGCAGCCGCCTTGGCGCGGCAGGATGCCACGGTGGAAATTATCACCACCAACGCCAATGGGGATGTGGGTCAAGCGCCCTTGGCTGTGCCCCTGAATCAACCCCTCCCAGAAGAGAACTACACCGTTCGTTACTTCCGCTGTGCTCCCTGGCGACGCTACAAGTTTTCCCTCGGGCTCTGTATTTGGCTCTGGCGCAATGCCCACCGCTACGATCTCGCCCATATCCACGCCCTGTTTTCCCCCGTGAGTACGGCCGCCGCCACGATCGCCCGCTGGCGCAAGCTGCCCTACCTGCTGCGCCCCCTGGGAACCCTCGACCCGGCGGATCTACGCAAAAAGCGCCGCCTTAAGCAGCTCTATGGCTATTGCTTCGAGCGCCCCAACCTCAAAGGCGCGGCCGCAATGCATTTCACCAGCAATCAAGAGGCGGAAATCTCCGAACGCTACGGCACAAACCCCATGTCGCTGGTAATTCCGCTGGGTGTGCCGCTGCTGGAGTTTCCCGAACCGGGTCGGGCGCGGCAACGGTGGCAGATTCCGGCGGATGTGCCCTTGATTCTGTATATGTCGCGCATTGACCTCAAGAAGGGGATTGAACTCCTGATTGAATCCTTGACGACGCTGCGATCGCAGCAGATCCCGTTTCATCTGGTGCTCGCCGGGTCGAATGCCCAAGATCTGGCCTATGAGCGGCTGATCGGCGACCATGCCCGGCAGCAGCTCGGCGAGCAGGTGACGATCGCGGGCTTTGTCACGGGGGAGGAGAAGCTAGCCCTGCTCCAAGACGCGGATCTCTTTGTTTTGCCCTCCTATTATGAAAATTTTGGCATCTCGGTTGCGGAGGCGATGGCGGCTCACACCCCGGTGGTCATTTCCGATCAGGTGCATATCTGGCCAGCGGTGCAGGCGGCCAACGCGGGGTGGATTGCCCAATGTCGCAATGATGCCCTGACGGCGGCGCTGACGGCGGCACTCACACAGCCGGGCGATCGTCAGACCCGGGGTGAGAATGCCTATGATCTGGTCAAGACGGCTTACAGTTGGGATGCGATCGCGGCAGAACTCTTGGCGGCCTATCGCTCAATCCTGCATACATCGGGAAGATAAAGCGTTGCTGATCGTGCCGTTCGAGGACGGTCAATGCTGCCAAACTCAAAGAACGTAGGGTTGACCCTGATATGCTGTAGTAGCGGATAACTTGTTATTGATGGGGAAGTCGAACACAACAAAGCCGATGACACGCACTGAACTCGTTCAACAAATTGTGACCCGCCTTCATCAACTTACTGATATAGAGTTGCGAGATCTTCTCTTGAGGCTAGAGCAGAGGGAAGCAGAGGTCACTGATGCAAACCTCAGCGTTATCACCTATGGTGCGGATGAGACTGAACATCTACTCAGCAGTGCTAAAAATTCAGAAATCTTGCATCAGGCTCTTGAGGAGCTGAAGGGTAAGGAGTCACTGTTGGGTGAAGCGAACGAATATGTTGCTTAGTTTTCAACGCCAAGCGTGGCAGGATTATCTTTATTGGTTTAAGGTCAACCGCAAGTTTTGCAAACGAATTCACGATTTAATTGAAGATACGCTCCGTCATTCTTTCACTGGCCTAGGCAAACCCGAACCGCTCAAGGGAAATCTCAAAGGATTATGGTCTCGACGGATTGATCAAGAGCATCGGATGGTTTATGCCGTAACTCAAGAAGCTCTCATCCTAGTTCAGCTTCGTCATCACTATTAAAGTTGGTTTTTATCGTCAAGTTTCAACGTCAGTTTTGATACAGGCTTATGAATGAAGAATCCATACAACAGAAGCTCAAATCTCTTCAAGAAGTTGATTTGCAGAATGAGTCGGGGCCGTAACACGCCTTACATGATGTATTAGGGCGTGTCAGCATCTTCCCCCGCCGCCAACGTCTCAATGAGCAAATCCAACCGCGCCTGACCTTGGCTTAGAAACGTCTCACATTGCTGGAGCTGGGTGACGGCAGTTTCAAACTGGCTAAACACCGCCTCTAGTGGTAAATCACCCGTTTCAAGCTGGGCCAAGACGGTTTCAATTTCGGCGATCGCCGCTTCATAATTCCAATCCGTGGTTGGGGCTGTGCTGGGCATGGTTAAAATAATTTATGTGTACTATTAATCCACTTTGCCCACCATTGTAAACCCAGCCCAGTAATAAGGATGTTCGTAGGGGCAAGTTTCCTCTCCTTGACGCGCTCGACGTTCCTGGGCCAGGTTATGGGCGATCTCTAGCTCCCGCTGGCAGCGAGGTGGGGCGGTGCGCAGGCGATCGCGCCAATCGGCATAGATCGCTTGCAAGGCCGGGTAGGTGAGACCCTGGAGCCAGTGTTGGGCGGTCGTCAAGGCCTGGGCAGGGGGAACGGACTGGGCCAGCTGGGCGTAGAACTGCCCGATCAGCAGCGGCGTGGAAATTTCCGGCACGGGCCAGAGCGTCACCAACACGTAAGCCGAGCCCTTGCTCAAGAACACCGCAGGCAACCCGAGAAACGGCTCTGTCTGCTCCGCGATCGCCTGGCCCGTCACCTGCGTCCCCGAGAGACAGACCAGCGGCGGGCTACTGTAGGCCGGTTTACGCAGATCGTTGGCTCGTAGCAGCGTATCTTGCACCAGATGCAGCTCGGAGCGCAGGGGCTCAATCAGGTTTAACGTGCCTTCCCCAGCGAAGTGGAAGATATTGAAAGACCGTTGCAGTTGGAGCAGGATCTGGGCCGGTGTCACCGTGGCCCGGTCGAGGTGCTGCGCCTCAAAGAAGGAAGCGATCGCCTGCACTTCTAGTTCCGCATGGGGACGCAGGCCTGAGGGGCTATCGATCGCTAGCAGGGGCGGCTGGGAGGGGGCAGCGGTCACGGGAACTTCTGGGGTCAGCTCCAAATTCGCCGCCCATTGCAGCGCCGGAATTTGGGTGATGCCCAGAGGCCGCTGGCAATAGGGAGCATTGAACACGGCGGCGATCGGCAGGGCGACCAGCAGCTTGTGGGGCACTAAGATCAACCGAGTCACTGTCTCCGGTAGACGACTCAAGATCGGCTCTAGCCCCAGTTGGTTGACGAGATTCGCCAAAATTCCCGACAACTGCTCCCGCCATTGGCGTTGGGCTTCACTGGATCGGGAAGAGATATCGGCGCTATCCGAATTGGCTTGCCATTGGCTCCAGGTCTGCTGGAGGGCCAGGCGCTGCTCGTAGTTGCTGGTGATGACAATCAGGGGGCGATCGGAGAGCACCACAAATACGGTGATGCTCACCGGGCTGAGATGCCAATAGACGATCGCGGTTTGGGCATCCACCAGACCTTGCATCTGGGCATAGGTGAGGGTGGGGCTGGGCTGGCCGTTCCAGTCGGGGTCGAGGTGGGCCTGCAAACGGAGGCTGTTGCGCTCTTCGGCTAGCTCCAGAGCCTGAGCGTGGTGCAGCGGCTTGGGGCTTTGGGCGAGCTGATCCACCTTAAGTTGGTAGAGCCCCTGAAACTGGTTGAGCAACTGGAGTTTCTGCGCCCCCGTGGTGGCCGCCAACAGGAGTTGATTGAGAATCAGCAGGGCGATTTTGAGGTAATTCTGGCTGCCCAAGGGATTGCCCAGTCGGGTGTAGAGCACGATCAACTGCTCCAGCAGGTGGAGGTAGTCATGCTCTAGACCCGTAACATCCTGGAGGGCATCAAGGGCGGATTGATAATGGGCGATCGCCGCCTTCAGGCGGGCAGATGGGTCGGGACTTTGGGGCGCTTGCTGGACACAGGCGAGCCCCAAGTAGCGGTAGAGGGTGCTGGTTGCTAGGGGTGACAGGGCGTTTTGGGACTGGAGTTCCCGCAGGGCGGCTTGCCAGTTGCCGATCGCGGTTTGGGGGCCCAGCGGTTCCGGGGCCTTATACATCGCCCAGCCCCGGTTGGCCCAGGCTTGCCAACAGCGCGGGTCTTGGCCCAGCACATGGTCAAAGTCGGCGATCGCCTCCGTATAGCGCCCTAGACTGCTCAGGGCCAAGCCTCGACCGTTGTAAGCAACGGTGTAGTTGGGCTTGAGGTTGAGGGCTTCTCGGTAGTCGGCCACGGCTTGGGTCGCATTACCCCGTTCGAGCTGGAGGTTACCCCGGCTGTAGTAAGCCTGATAGAAATTCGGCTCGATTAAGATCGCCTGGCTCAGGTCTTCCAGCGCCGCCTCCCATTGGTGGAGGTGGTAGTAGACATTGCCCCGATTGTGGTAAGCCTGGGCGCAGTTGGGCTCTAGGGCCAGGGCTTCGCTAAAGTCCGTGAGGGCTGCGTCGTAGCGTTTGAGGGCGCTGTAGATCTGGCCCCGCCCGTTGTAGGCGCGGTAGCCGTTGGGGTCGATGCGAATCGCCTGATTAAAATCTTCGAGGGCTTGCTGCCAGTCCTGCTGCTGCTGATAGGCATTGCCCCGCCCCACGTGGCCATAGTAGAAGTCGGGTTTGAGGTCGAGGGTGGCGCTGAAATCGGCGATCGCTGCCGCTGTTTCCTGGCGTTCAAGCTGCACCGTGCCCCGATTAAAGAGCGCCGTCACAAAGGCGGGGTCTTCCTTGAGCAGTTCATCAAAGGCGGCGATCGCCGCCTCAGACCGCCCCAGATAATAGAGCGCCACGCCGTAGGCATTGCGGGCCTCTAGCAAGCTGGGCTCCTGCGCCAGGGCATCGGACCACATCGTTAGGGCCCCATCCAGTTCTCCCTGCTGATAGAGTTCCATGCCGTAGTGAAACAGTTCCCAGGGGTTCTCAGAACTGATCGTCTCCACCACAGGCTCACTGGGCACTTGGTTAAGACGGTGGCGATTGTTCAAGTCCAGCAGGCGTTGCCCCAAGTTGGCGGCCACCTCCCCCAGTTCGCCGCAGCCAATCACACCCAAATGAATCAATCGCTGGGCAAACTGGCGACTGATCTGTTCTGGCGGTTGACGCAGCAGGGTCTTGCCATAGCGTTGCAACCAGGCCACAAACCAGGGGTCATGACGGCGAATGCCCAGGCGTTCCCAAAGCTGGGCCTGTTGCCAGCCCAATGCTACCCCTTCCGTGATCTGTACCAGCAGCGCCTCGTAGCCTTCGCTGGTTAAGGGGGAAATTTCTGTGGGATGGGGAACGGGGGGATCGGTATTGAGGAAACTCTTGAACAGATCCGTCAACCAATGCAGCGAGTTTTGAGCCATGAACGGAAAGAAGGCGTAGGTCTTGAGATGGCGAGCAACCCCCACAGCGTACACAATAGCCGTGTCCCTTATTTAACTCAACCCACGACCATTGAGCAACGGGCCGGTTTAAGAGCGTATTGGATAAAGTCCGATTCGATGATGGTCTGAACGTTGTAGGGGTCATGCCCCCGTGCTGACCCCGACGAGGTTTAGGGCAACCACGAGGGGGTTGCCCCGACAAGATGATCCCTGTTTCAGCACTTGCTAACGGCCCCGCGCTAAATCTGCGTAGATCACGATTTCTAGACCCAGGATCACCAACAACAGCAGTTCAACCCCAGCCAAAATCCGCAGACTCAGGGGCGCAGCGGGTGTCAAGACCCAAAATGAAACTAGGGCGATGATGCCCGAAATCACAAAGGTGACTTGATCGATCACAAGCTGTTCTAGCTTCCGGCGCTCTCGGTGAGGATCGCTGCGGTGGGCGGTTTCCCAGCCAAAGAGGGCTGCTCTGGTCTCGTCGTCTCCTTCACGCTGGATAGATTCTGGGGCCGTTAATTCTGGGGCCGCCAGTTCTCGGGCGCGGACGGTGAGTGTGTAGCGAATGTAGCGACCCAGGGCAGAGATCTTCTGGTCATTAACAATATACGTCCAGCCCAAAATCAAGCAAACCCAGGGCACGAGCAGCAGGGCGGGATAATGGTCGGGTTTAGCCACCGCAAAAGAAACGATCGCCCCAAAGACACCCAAAGTCACGTAGAGCAAGTTGTCTCGAAAGCCAATCCGCTGGGCTTGCTCGGATTTGAGAGCAGAATATTCGGCAAGCAGAAGATTAAGGGGCGTTTCGTTGGCGGCCATGGGTCTTAAGGGATTGACGCAATATTATAACTTGGTCGAGTGAGGCGGTTTTGCAGCCTTTTGTTTCAGATAATGCTGTGATAGTCCATGATATAGGCGTAATTGAGTACCATAGTGTAAAAGGCAATCACGGAAACATAGGCATCGTCAACGCTTGATGAAATAGCAGTTTAGTAAATGTAGTGCCATGACATAGCTAAAAAGGTGTATTGGGGTAGGTTGGGTAGAGCGGAGCGAAACCCAACACAGCCAATGCTTTGAGGAATTTACCCCTTGACAATCCAACCCACCATTTAAAGTGTGCCACGGCAGTAGGGTGCGTTAGGCGATCGCAGTCTTGAACCTATAGCAATAGTCACAAATCCGCCGTAACGCACCAGACAGGGAGTTTGTAGCGATGGTTTCGGTGCGTTACGCAGAAAGTAAGACCAAGGTTATTGTTGATCCATTTTTGCCTGCTAACGCACCCTACTTCTTGATTGGTCAGCAGTAGGGTGCGTTAGGCGATCGCAGTCTTGAACCAATAGAAATAGCCACAAATCCGCCGTAACGCACCGGGCAGGGGATTTATAGAGCTGGCTTTGGTGCGTTACGCAGAAAGCAAGACCAAGATATAATCACTAAGTTTTTGCCTGCTAATGCACTCTACTACTCATGAAATACTGGATGGCGATCGCATCATAATAAATTCAAAAGTCACAAAAATAATTGACAAAAATAACGAATGAATCTCATTTCTAGAACTATCTTAAATAAACTGAAAACCCGAACTTGTGGGCAGTGCCCACCCTACAACTACAACTGCAATGAATATCAACGACCTCAAAATTCCAAGCAGACTCATCGAGTTGATAAATGACGGTGTTTGTCCCTCAACATATTCGGACATAAAAAAGCAAAACCTAGAGCCATTGTTCTCTGAAGAGCAAGTCAAGAATATCAATCCTGAGATGTCGACAATATTCTTTGAGAGCCCACCCTTCATATCCATGGAGCGGCTAAAAACGATCAACGAGAATGAGGAGTTCTGGCCTTATGAGAATGTAGAAAGTATTAATCTTTCTAGAGCACTCTTGATAGGAGACTTCGGTATTGGCTCAGAATCTGTTTTGATTTTGTATTACGAAGAATATAGGAATGAGCCAAGTGTTTGGATGCTAGTTTGGTATCTAGAGTCTGGCTCTACATTGAATTGTCGCTGGACTAAAGTGACCGATTCATTTGTAGAGTTTTGGAA
>JBMYQW010000197.1:0-9119 GCA_049601735.1 Spirulinaceae cyanobacterium | reverse complement strand
GCGCTACGGGATATTGAGCGCAGAAACCTGTAGCGCAGGCGTCCCGCCTGCCCGAAGAAGAATAATCAGTGATTTATCTCTCCCTATACTTTACGGATTAAGTATGAGAGATTAGCTAATAACGCAGCAACGGGGTTCCTGCAGAATCGTCAACCGTTCAGGTGAATCACGAAAGTTGGTTTTATTTCGTGGCATAATCCTGGTCTGCTTTTAATCCAACCCCTCTATTGTGTTTGCGATCAAATCTTGCCAATCTTCATCACAATGAGTATTGAGATGAATCGAAGCAGCCAATAGTTCAGCGAGAATCTCACCGCGCTGGCGATCGCTCAACTCTGAGCGTTGTAATTGACTGATCAGCGCAACGACATTTTGGCATTCTTCCTTAAGCTCTAACAGCAATATATTGAAAGTTTTATTTTCTGTATTGATTTTCTGATTGGTTAACGGCATCACTATTTACCTAGTCGCTTTTTTGCCTGCTGAATTCCTTTCTCAAAAGCACGAATCTCTTTCTGCCAATGGTTAATCAGTCCCTGATCTGGAAAATCTTGCTGAGACTCCAAGGTAATCTTTCTTTGGTGCTCCTGTATGCGTGCCACTAGGGAAGCGATCGCCTTTTTGAAGTGCTGTTTACCCATCGCGAAAAAAGGTGGGTCTAATCTGACCCACCTCTATTGTCTGATTAGGTAATATTACACACCCACAGGCATCCCGAGCAGATCCTCAATCTTCGGCATCTCCTCCAGCGGAATCACCCGACCCTCATCTTCAAAGCCCGCGATCTGATCAAAGTTGAGGTAACGGTAGAGATCGCCCGCAAAGGGATCGACCTTTTCCGTCACGATGCTCATATATTCTTCCACCGTAGGAATCTTACCCAGGAGCGCACAGACCGCCGCCAGCTCTGCCGAACCCAGATAAACCTGCGCCCCCTTGCCCATGCGGTTATTAAAGTTCCGGGTAGAGGTGGAAAAGACCGTCACACCATCTTCCACACGAGCTTGGTTGCCCATGCAGAGGGAGCAACCGGGCATTTCCGTCCGTGCACCTGCCGCCGCAAAAACGCCATAGACCCCTTCCTCGCGCAGTTGCTGCTCATCCATGCGTGTCGGCGGACAGATCCAGAGGCGACCTTTAACGACGCCTGCGCCTTCAAGGATTTTCGCCGCTGCCCGGTAATGGCCGATGTTGGTCATGCAAGAGCCAATAAAGACCTCGTGAATCGTATCGCCCGCACATTCGGACATGAGCTTGACGTTATCGGGGTCATTCGGCGCAGCAACGATCGGCTCCTTGATTTCATTCAAGTTCACCTCTAGCACGTCGGCGTATTCCGCATCCGGATCGGCAGACATCAACTCAGGGGTCGCCAGCCATTGCTCCATCTTGGCCACGCGGCGCATGATCGTGTTGCCATCTTGGTAGCCTCGCGCCACCATGTTCTTGAGCAGCGCCACATTGGAGCGCAGATATTCGGCCACCGTTTCCGTACCCAGCTTAATCGTCGAGCCCGCGCAGGAGCGTTCGGCGGTGGCATCGGTCAGCTCAAAGGCTTGCTCCACCTTGAGGTCAGGGAGCCCTTCCATTTCCATGATCCGACCGTTAAAGAGGTTTTGCTTGTTCTCTTTCCCGACGGTCAGCTTACCCTCTTGGATCGCCACCCAGGGAATCGCATTGACGATATCTCGCAATGTCACGCCCGGTTGTAGTTCGCCCGTGAACTTGACCAGCACCGATTCCGGCATATCCAGGGGCATCACGCCCAATGCGGCGGCAAAGGCCACGAGCCCCGAACCAGCGGGGAAAGAAATCCCCAGGGGGAAGCGGGTATGGGAGTCGCCGCCCGTGCCGACGGTATCGGGCAGCAGCATCCGGTTGAGCCAAGAGTGAATAATGCCATCACCAGGGCGCAGGGCGACCCCGGCCCGGGTGGAGAAGAAGTCCGGCAGTTCCCGGTGGGTCTTCACATCCACGGGTTTGGGATAGGCCGAGGTGTGGCAGAAGGTTTGCAGGGTGAGGTCAGCCGAGAAGCCCAGACAGGCCAATTCCTTGAGTTCATCGCGGGTCATCGGGCCGGTGGTGTCTTGAGAACCGACCGTTGTCATCGCGGGTTCACAAGCCGTGCCGGGGCGCACGCCAGCGAGACCGCAGGCCTTGCCCACCATCTTTTGGGACAAGGTAAAGCCCTTGCCCGTGTCGGTGGGGACTTGGGGCCGGGTGAAGAGGTCACTGGGTTCGAGGCCCAGAGCTTCGCGGGTGCGATCGGTGAGCGCCCGACCAATCAGGAGGGGAATGCGGCCACCGGCGCGGACTTCATCCAGAATGGTGTCCGGTTTGAGGGTAAAGGTGGAAACGGTCTCGCCTGCTGCGTTGGTGATTTTGCCTGCGTAGGGGTGAATCGTGATCACATCGCCGCTTTGGAGACCGCTCACGTCACATTCGATCGGGAAGGCGCCCGAGTCTTCGCAGGTATTGAAATAAATGGGGGCAATTTTGCCGCCGAGGACATAACCGCCCGCCCGCTTGTTGGGGATGAAGGGAATATCGTGACCGATATGCCAAATCATGGAGTTGGCGGCGGACTTACGGGAGGAGCCCGTGCCGACCACATCGCCCACGTAGGCCACGGGGTGGCCTTTTTCTTTGAGGGTGGCGATCGTCTCTAGTCCCTCGGGCATTTTCGACTCCAGCATCACCAGGCCATGGAGGGGAATATCGGGGCGCGTCGTAGCGTGGGGGGCAGGCGAGAGGTCATCGGTGTTGGTTTCACCGGGTACTTTAAAGACCGTAACGGTGATGGTTTCCGGGACTTTGGGCTTGGCGATAAACCAGTCGCCCTCGGCCCAGGCATCGATCACCTGCTTGGCGTAAGGGTTGGTTTCCGAGAGTTGCAGCACCTCATTGAAGGCATCAAAGACGAGGGTCGTTTTGCTTAGGGCCACCGCCGCTGCGTTGGCAATATTCGAGTCAGGAGACTTGAGGAATTCCACCAGGGACTGGACGTTGTAGCCACCGACCATCGTGCCGAGGAGATCGATCGCACCCTGTTTGGAGATCAGCGGACAGTCAATCTCGCCCTTGGCAATGCCCGTTAAAAAGCCCGCCTTCACATAAGCCGCTTCATCCACGCCGGGGGGAACGCGATCGCGCAGCAGCATCAGCAGTTCTTCTTTTTGGTCGGCCGGTGGGCTTTTCAGTAAATCGCAGAGGGTCGCGGTTTGCTCGGCAGTAAGGGGTAAGGGCGGAATGCCAAGCGATTCCCGTTCAGCAACGTGTTGGCGATAGGCGTCTAGCATAATGCTCCTGTTCTCCTGTAGGTGCGGTGACTCATCTTATCTAGATTTTGCACCTTATACCCTAGAAGCGGGGAGGGCGATCGCGCAAATCGGGCGCTGGGGACGATGAAAATATTGCAAGGGGCAGCGGCAATGCTGGAATGCTCATCCGTTTGTGCGGGCAACCCAACCCCTGGGGACGGTGCTGAATCGATTAGCCTAAGCCTCCCGACTGCGCCCCATCAACCGCAAAAACAGCTTCTCTAGCTCCACCCAGACAAACATCAAGGAACTGAAGCCGATGCAAACCAGCAGTTCCGTGGGCGTCAAGACCGTGGTGCCAAAGAAGCTGCGCAGGGGGGCAATGTAGACTAGCGCCAATTGCAGCAACGTTGTGCCGACCACGGCAGCGAGGAGAGCGGGGTTGGTGAAGGGGTTGACCTCAATCGTCAGGCGGCTAAAGGAACGGGCGGCGATCGCATGGCCCATCTGGGCGAGGCAGAGTGTGGTAAAGACCATGGTCTGCCAATGGGCATTGTGGGCGTCATAGGCCCAGACCATCAGGGCGATCGTCATGATCGCAAAAATGATGCCAATCCGGACAATATAGGAGCCGAGACCCCGCGCAAAGATGCTCTCTTTCGTGCTCATGGGCGGACGTTGCATGATGTTCGGCGAGGGGGGCTCGACGGCCAGGGCTAACGCGGGCAGACCATCGGTCACGAGGTTCATCCAGAGGATCTGCAAAGGCGTCAGCGGGACATCGGCCAGCCCCAGGAGCGGCGCGGCGGCGATCGTGATCACTTCGCCCACATTACTGCCCAGAATGTATTTGATGAAGCGGCGGATGTTGGTATAAACGACCCGTCCTTCTTCCGTGGCGGCGACGATCGTCGCAAAGTTGTCATCGAGCAGCACCATGTCGCTGGCTTCCTTGCTCACGTCTGTCCCCGTGATGCCCATGGCAATGCCGATATCCGCCTGCTTAAGTGCCGGAGCATCGTTGACGCCATCGCCGGTCATGGCGACAAACTTGCCTTGGGTTTGTAGGGCTTGGACGATCCGCAGTTTATGCTCCGGGGCCACGCGGGCGTAGACGCTCACCTGTGCCACTTCTCGCTCCAGTTCCGCTTGGGAGAGCTTGCTCAACTCTGCGCCCGTCAGGCTAAGGCTCTCGGCATCGGCAATGCCCAACTGCTGGGCGATCGCATTGGCCGTGAGTTGATGATCCCCCGTGATCATCACCACGCGAATCCCAGCATTGCGGCATTCCTGCACCGCTGCGGCCACCTCGGGGCGGGGCGCATCCATCATGCCCACTAAGCCGAGCCAAATCAGGTCGGTTTCTAGGGCTTCAAGTTCGGCTCCAGCATCGAGTTGGAGTTGCTGGGGATTCACGGGCTTATAGGCGACTCCCAAGACCCGCAGACCCTGCTGGGCCATCTGGTCATTTTGGGTGGCGATCGCCGTCCGTTGTTCCGAGGTCAGGCGATGGGGCAGATCGGCAAACTGATACTTCGTACAAGTCTGCAAGAGCAACTCCGGTGATCCCTTGCAGAAGAGTAGCGGGTCAGCGTCGTTCGGGCCCTGCGTGACTACGCTCATCCGCTTGCGTTCCGAGGAAAAGGGTATTTCGGCCAGCCGTCGATAAGTCTGGCGCAGGGGCTCTGGATCAAGCCCCGCCTTGGCCGTCACCGTCAGCAATGCGCCTTCGGTGGGATCGCCGAGAATTTGCCAGTCTTCTTGGGCCGCGTCGTATTGCAAGAGGGCATCGTTGCAAAGCGCCACCCCCATGAGCAGGGCTTGGATTTCGGGGCGATCGCGGGTCAGCACAGGGGTCTCGTCGCCGTCCCGAAATTCACCTTCGGGCTCGTAGCCCTGGCCCGTCACCGTTAATTGGCTGCTGAGACTCTCAAGAGCCTGCACGACCATTTTGTTCTGGGTCAGGGTGCCGGTTTTATCCGAGCAAATCGTATTCACGCTGCCCAGGGTTTCCACGGCGGGCAGCTTGCGAATCAGGGCATGGCGCTTGACCATTCGTTGTGTGCCGATCGCCAGGGTCACGGTAATCACGGCGGGCAGGCCTTCGGGCACTACAGCCACCGCCATACTCAGGGAGACTTCCACCAGTTCGCGCAGCCGGGCAAAGCTGCCAATTTGGATCACGCCCACGAGAATCACGAACGCCACCAAGATCATGGAGCCCGCCACCAACACCTTGCCCAGTTGGGTCATGCGCTGCTGGAGCGGTGTGGTCTCATCTTCGACGCCCTGGAGCAGTTCGGCAATTTTGCCCAGCTCGGTGTCCATAGCGGTGGCGATGACGACAAACGTGCCCCGCCCTTGGGTGACTTCGGTGCCAGTGAAAACCAGATTGCGGCGATCGCCCAGGGCCGTATCTTCTTGTTCCAGGGTTTGGGTGTTTTTAAGGACAGCGATCGCCTCCCCCGTCAGAGCCGATTCCCGCACTTGCAGGTTCACCGCTTCAATCAAACGGCCATCGGCGGCCAGTTGGCTCCCGGCTTCGATAAAGACAATATCCCCCGGTACGAGCGTATTTGCTTCCACTTCTTGGACTTGGCCCCCACGCCGTACCCGCACTTGGGGCGAGGAAAGCTGCTTGAGGGCGGCCAGGGCTTTCTCGGCGCGGACTTCTTGGATGTAGCCCAAAGCGCCGTTGAGGATCACGATGGCAAGGATGGCGATCGTATCTTTGAAAGGCAACCCGCCATCTAGCTCACCATTGCGTAGGGCAAAAAAGTCCAGCACCCCCGAGACGATCGCCACCGCGATCAGCATCAGCAACATAATGTCGCTGAATTGGTCGATCAGAATCTCCCATTGGCTGCGACCAGCAGTTGCTTGAATTTCATTGGGCCCGTAGCGTCGTTGGCGAGTGCGCAGGGCGGCATCGCTGAGGCCCTGCTTCGGGTCACTACCGAGTTGTTTAAGGGCTTGCTCGGGGGTACGAATATGCCAAGGCTGGCCGAGGGTGGGGAAGTCGGCGGTGGAAGAGGAAGAGGATGCGGTCACGATCGCTTATCGAGAAGGGGAGAGCAGACAACGTTCCCCATTATCTGGGGTTTTGGTTGTTGGGGTGGCGATCGGCGTGAACGGAGCATAGAGATGCAGGTTGATCTCGCGGGGGTCGAGCAGCGTCGAACATAATGGTTATGGAGAGTATGCTAGACGGCTATTCTTGCAGGATTTGGATTGACTCAGTTGAAGTCCACCGTAACGCACCGATCGAGGTTAACTGAATATGCTATCGGTGTGTTGAGCAAGACATTCAATTATTCTATTTTCATCCTTCCATGGCCTTAACCGCGATCGCCCCCGACCTCTGGGTCGCCACTCAACCCCTGCGCTTCCTCGGGCTCGAAGTTGGCAGCCGGATGACCGTTGTCCGTCTGCCCAACCAAGACTTGGTGCTGATCTCCCCCATCGAACTCCAGCCGGATGAGATTGAAGAACTCAACGCCCTGGGTTCCGTCCGCCACATCATTGCCCCCAACCGATTCCATCATCTCTCCATCGGCTCAACCCAAACGCTTTACCCGGAAGCCAAGGTCTGGGGCGTCCCAGGACTGCCTGAGAAACGCCCCGATCTGGTGTTTGATAGACTGCTGGAGCAACCCGGCAACTTTGCCGACACGCTGGACTATCTGCCCTTTCAAGGCGTTGCGGTCATTTTGCCGACGGGTATTCAGCCCGTCAATGAAAATGTATTTTTCCACCGCCCCAGCCAGACCCTGATCCTCACCGACATTGCCTTTAACTTCACTGAAGAAAACACGCTATTAACCCGTCTGGTCGCACGAGCCATCGGGTCTTACAATACCTTGCGCCCCTCCCGACTCGAAAAATGGGGCACTCGGGATAAAGCCGCCGTCGCAGCCTCAGTCGAGCAGGTTCTGAAGTGGGACTTCGATCGCGTCATTCCTGGTCACGGTGCGGTGGTCGAGTCTGGGGGCAAGACCCAGTTTGCCGAGGGCTATGCCTGGTTTTTGGCGTGAGGTGGTTCAGGATGCGACTGCGATCGCCAATAAACCAAGCCACTATAGAGGTGAAACGCCCCATCCCAGAGGCTGGGTTGGCGGCGATCGAGGTGAATATGGTGCTTGATGCCGCCGAGGAGTTCGCGCCAATCGATGACGGTATTGGCAAAGGGGTCAAACTCCGCATAGATTGGCACATTCTGGAGGGGCGCTGCCAGCTTTTCTAGCAGATATCCCCAGCTTTGGCTTACCGTATCCCGCTCGATCGGCGATCGCGTCTCCGGCACCAGATCAATGCCATGGTTAAACTCATAATTGCGCTCCGAGAGACGCAAGATGCAGCCCTGGCTCGGCAGATGGAGATCACAAAAGGGCACATAGTCTTGGGTTTGGGTCTTGCGCTGCAAACGACGCTTGAGGTCGAGCGTCACCACCGACTCAAACAGGGGAATGCGACCCATTACCTGGGCGCTGAGAGCCGACCAGTCAAAACGCAGCGTCCCGGCCTGACCGGCCTCGTTGACACAGCGAATGTGCGGCTGGGGTGTGAGCGTCTGGAAATAGTGAACCGTATAGACCTTGAGCTTTGCGATCTGGGCCAGGGGAATGGCAAAGCTCGGTACCTGAGCCTGGTGCAGGGCTTGGACATAGTAGTTCAGTTCGCCGAGCGACCCCGTACGATAGAGTCGCCAACCGCGACTGGGCAGTTGCAGACGGGCACTGTAGGCATCGAGGTTAAAGACCTTGCCAAAAGCCTGGGCAGCTGTTTTTTTGGACTCCGTTACAGCGATCGAGTCGGCAATGATCGGCTCTAAAACCAACACCGCCTCCTGCTCGCCCCCCGGACGGTTCACCGCAGCGGCGATCGCATTCTCCTGGTCGTGGACAGATTGCTGTTCAATCCGCTGGATGCCTTGACGAATCTGGGCGATCAGTTTGGGGTTACTGGTTTGGGGTAAGAGCTTCAGGTAAAGCCGTTCCGCCTCGTTGCGTTTACCAATACCCTCTTGCACCCGTCCCACATAGAACTGTACCCAAAGATCCTGCTTGCGGGTCTTGAGCAGGGGCTTGAGGAGTTGGGCGGCGGCTCGATAATCTTCCCGGTCAATCGCGGCGGCAATGTTTTGAAGCATGGCGATCGCTCAATCTAAAATCGCTCAATCTAGAGGCTGTCATCATTTAGATTTCAAACTCTGACTGGGACTGGCTTATAGCCCCTTGCCCTGTTTTTTGGATCGGGCGTTTCATCCCTTATCCCATAAGGCTTCTGAGTTTAATTGATGACACGCCCTAAATCAGTCTGGTGCAAAATTGCCCCTTGCAGATCCGTCTCTGTCACCTGGGCCCCTTGGAGGTAGACCCCGTTAAATTCGGCTCCCTTCAAATTAACACGCGCCAGTTGAGCCCGTGCCAAATTGACCCGGAAGAGCGTCGCCCCGCTCAGGTCTGCGCCCGTGAGGTTAACCGCCTCTAAGTTAGCAGCCATCAGATGGGTCTGGCGTAGGTTCGCCCCATCCAGATTCGCCCCCGTCAGATCAGAGCGGGTGAGATCCGCCCCCCGCAGATCGGCAAAGCTCAGGTCGCAGCCCTGCCAACGGACGCCCGTGAGATCTGCCCCGCGCAAGTCTACCCCCCGCAGCGAAACCGCCACAAACTGACTATGGGAAAAGTCCACCCCGCGCAAATCCGCCGCTTGCAATTCGCAATATTGCAACTGGGCGCGGGTTAAGTCCGCACCGCGCAGATCGGCCGCGGCGAGCACCGTATGTTGCACCTGAATCCGCCGCAAACTCGCCTGACTGAGATCTGCCCGCTGGAGCTGGCAATGGACAATCCAAGTGCC
>JBMYQW010000196.1:0-9123 GCA_049601735.1 Spirulinaceae cyanobacterium | reverse complement strand
TTTGGGGCACTGATATCAATTCCCAGGTTCTCAGTCAGGCTCGGCAGGGGAGCTATTCTGCTTGGTCACTGCGGGGCCTTGACCAGGCGACGCTCGCCGAATATTTCCGGTCTGAGCCCCATTCTCACGCCCAAAACTATCGGCTCATCCCTGAGATCCGAGCGGCGGTACAGTTTGAGACCTTTAATCTGGCTCAGGGTCAAGCCTGGTTACGCGAGCCCTTGGACTTGATTCTGTGCCGGAATGTCTTTATCTATTTTGCGCCTGGTGCGATCGCCCAAGCCCTACGCACCTTCAGCCAAGCCCTGCGCCCGGGGGGCTACCTGCTCACGGGGCACGCCGAACTCTACAACCAACGATTGTCAGGGTTGAGCCCTCGGCTGTTTCCCGAGTCGCTGGTGTATCAACGAGAGCCCCAGTCGCTGACCCTTTCTCCACCCCAGCAGACCTCATCCTCTCTGGGCGTCACCCCTCCCATCCAGGCAAATCCCCCCAGTCTGGTACAGCGGGCAACGGCACGGCCCACCAACACCGCACCGCCCCTCGAGCCCTTCACCTCACAGACGCTGCCCATTTTGGATGCGCGATCGGCTCCACTACAGCCCAAACCGGCCGAGCCGCTCCCCGCGAATCCCCACTTCCGTCAAGCCCAAGTCGCCCTGGCTCAGAAGAACTACCCCGCTGCCCGTCACCATCTGCAACAGGTGCTCACCGATGATCCCCAGCATTTTGTCGCCCATTCTCTGCAAGCGCAGCTCGAAGCGAATTTAGGCAATCATGCCCTTGCCCAACAATGGTGTGAAGCCGCCTTAAAAATCCAGCCCCTCTCCGTTGCAATTTATTACCTCTTGGCGCAGATTGCCGCAGAGACCGGCCATACTGAAAAAGCGAAACGCTGGCTCAAAAAGATTATTTATCTAGAACCGGAGGCGATCGCCGCCTACTATGAGCTGCGTCTGATTTATCAACAAGAATATTATCAACCAGAGAATCACCGAAAGGCGCAGGAACAACCCGATAATCAGCACCAGCGTGTGCAAAAACTGGATGCGATTATCCTTAAACTCTTAACAGATTTATCTCCTGACCTATATCTGGACGCACCGTTGAATATGACCGTGGCTCAACTGCGAGCTCTGCTGAGTTAACACCATGAATGACGGAAGCCGAGAATGACCGGATTACGTTTTTTTGAACCGAAGACAAAAGATAAGACGGATAGCATAACGTGACCAGACAACGTCATTTTCGAGATTCTCAAAATTGCTGAAGCGACAATATTTACCCTGCGTGATGCTACGAATTGTTAACTGTGAGCTGACTGAATCCAACCTGATGCCATGACCTCTGCTCCGTCTGTTGCCGAGCAACCCACTTTGGCCGCCGCGACCTATTTCACCTTCCGCTGGGCCGAGACCACCTATGGGGTGGAAAGCCCCGCTGTGGTGGAAGTTTTCTTTTTGCCCGCGTTCACCCTGGTCCCCGAACTGCCGCGCTACATGGTGGGGGTACTCAATGTGCGGGGAGAAATCTTGCCGCTGTTGGATGTGCAGTTGCGCCTGGGCCAGACGCCTGAGCCCTATCAGGTGAGCGATCGCGTCATCATCTTGGCGGCAATGGGACAACGCTTTGGCATTATTGTCCAGGACATTTACGGGATTGAAACCCTCACCCCAGCCCAGCTGCAAACCCATTGGCAGTCTTTAGCCGAATCCGTACCGGCGGCTGGGGCTAGCTCTAATGGTGGGCAAAATGGCGTCCAAACCGGGTTGGCGACTCACGAAAAAGGCATTGTGGTGGTGCTCGAACCAGAGCTAATTTTAAAGCCGCCCACCAGCCCCCAAACTGTTGACCTCGAAAACTTGCAGGCGCTGACCCCCGAGACGATCGCTGCCCTCCGTCAGTCCCTCGATGAGGCCACCCAGACTCTGACGACGACCGGGCAAGTTTATGCCGATACCACCCCAGCGGCACAGCAGATCCGGCGCGATCGCGCCGCCCAATTGGCCCAAGTTCCCGAACAAGCCAGTCGTGAACAACAGCAAACGGCGATCGCCATCCTCAAGCTGGGAACCGAATGGCTGGGCTTAGACGTAACCACGATTCGGGAATTCACCGAAATCCAACAGCTCACGCCCATTCCCTGCTGCCCCGCCCATATTCTGGGCAACACCAACCTGCGAGGCGAGATTATCACCCTAGTCGATATCAGCACCTTTTTAGCACTGCCGCCGCTACCGACGGGCGATCGCTGGCCCGCCGTCATTGTCGAAACCGCCGACCTCATCCTCGCCATTGCGGTCTCAGCGGTGGTGGATATTCATCTCTATGACCCTACGGCCATTCACCCCATGCCCTTGGCGGTGCAGGGGGCGGCGCGGGAGGTGATTGAAGGAGCGATCGCCTACCAGAGCGAGATGGTCAGCCGCTTGAGCCTGGCCCGGCTCCTCGACCAAGAGGGGTTTCGGGTGAAGGATGAGGGATGAAGGCAGAAGGATGAATCGTAGATGGAGATTCTGGGGAGCGATCAGGATTTTGTGTAAATCCCGATCCTTGGAACGAAAAATTGTGGTCTCCAGCCGGATCTAACACGGCTTTCTGAACACTCCCGATTTTGCCTTCTGCCTTCAAAATTCATCCTTCTAACTTTCTTTCTGCCTGTCCTGATTTATTTTTAAGTGAATTCCTATGCAAGATACTGCCGCACCGATCGCCTCTAAACTCTCCGATCGCGCCTTTCGCCTCCGCAACTGGATCATTGGCGGTTTTGTTGTGCCAATCGCCTTGTCGGTCGCCTCCAGTGCTTTTGTGCTGGCCAATGTTGGCATTGTCCGTTCCACAGAAACCGCTGTGGCCCAGAAGGCAAAAGTGGCCGATTTAATGGGTGATCTCGGCTTTGATATTCAGACCATTTCCCGAACCACTCGGGGCTATTTGCTCAAAAAAAGTGATGTTTCGCTCAATGCCTTTAACCAAGCCCGCCAGGACACCGAAGCACATTTGACGGCACTGGATGCGCTGATTACCGACGAGGAACAGCGGCAGATCTTTGAACAACTGGCGATCGAGGCTCGGCAGCTTGAAGAAACCCATCAACAACTGATTCGTTTGGTGGATCAGGGCCAGGTGGAAGCGGCGATCGCCCAATGGGATGCCGGACAGGGTCGGGAGCAACACGAACGCTTTTCTGAGCTGTTCCAAGAGTTTAAGGTCATCGAGACCGAGCTCCTGGCGGCTGAAACCGGGCAAGCGGAGGCTGCCATTAACCAATTAACCTGGATCACCTTGGGCACAGCGATCGCCACCTTGGTCATCTCTGGCGGCATTGCCGTCTGGATTGTCCGCACCACGACCCGCCGCCTCAACAGTAGTGCCAGCACCCTCGCTGCTGCCACGAGTCAAATTGCTGCCACCGTCGAACAACAGGAGCGCACGATTACCCAGCAGGCGGCCTCGGTGAATGAAACCACCACCACCATGGATGAGTTGGGGGCTTCTTCGCGGCAGTCGGCCCAGCAAGCGGATGCCGCATCCGACGCAGCTCAACAGGCGCTCCAACTGGCTGACCATGGTACTCAAACGGTAGACCAGGCCCTGGAGGGCATGACCACGCTCAAGACCAAGGTGGGGGCGATCGCTGCCCAAATCTTGCACCTGAGTGAGCAAACCGGACAGATCGGCAACATCTCCCAACTGGTTTCGGACTTGGCCAACCAGACCAATATGCTGGCCCTCAACGCCGCGGTTGAAGCGGTGCGCGCGGGTGAGCATGGCAAAGGCTTCTCGGTTGTGGCAGCAGAAATCCGCAAACTGGCCGACCAGAGCAAGCAGTCCGCCCAGAAGATCAACGACCTCGTGACCGATATCCAAGGTGCGATCAACTCTACCGTCATGGTTACGGATGAAGGAACCAAAACCGCTGACGCCAGCGCCCTGGTGACCCAGAGCACCGCCGAAACCTTTGGCACCATGGCCAACGCCCTCAACAATGTAGTACTCAATAACCAGCAGATTTCACTCAATATCAAGCAGCAGGCCACCGCCATTAGTCAGGTGGTCGAAGCCATGAATACGATCAACCAGGGGGCCCGCGAAACCACCAACGGCATTCGGCAGACCAAGGTGGGCACGCAGCAACTCCGAGAAATGGCGGCTTACCTCAAGGCAGTGGTTTGACGGCCAAGAGGGAGAAGGCAGGGGCAACCACCCCATTGCTTGGGATTAATTGCGATTCTTTCCCGTGGGTTTGACCGAGTTGCCAATTTATAGAAGACCGCGAGGAATAGTCTTAAAGAACGTCGTTGAGGATTTTCAGACGATCAGCCGCGATCGCAGGATCTCCTCGTGCCACTTCATCCAGAACAACTTTGGAGATAGATATGAAATTATCCCGACAAGACCTCCACCATTCCTTTGTAACTTCTATGTTTGCCGCCAGGATCAGATTTTGGGTCGATCTAGCAGTGAGATAGCCCAGAATACTGGTTTCGATATAAATCGTTTCACTCATGACTTTGAGGTGTTGCCAAGCACGTTCGGTCTCGCTCTAGGCTTAGGGTTGGCAATGCCCGACGACTCAGAGTTGTCTTTCGATTGGCAATGGTGCGTTACGCTGTCGCTCTAGCGAAGCCATGCCTGAAAGGCTATACAGCACCCTACGCGGTATGAACTTTTCGAGAAATCACCTTAACGCAAGGTCTTCACCGTCAGCACTTGAGGCGGTGTGGCATCGGGGGGATAAAGGAAGCTAACGCGTACATTCCGCTGTTCGCCCGGCCGCAGATTCAGCGTGACCAGCGGCTCACCCTGCTGGCCCCGATGCTGCACCAGGTGATAATAGTCCGTTTGGGGTACGCCGCGATCGTCGGTATAGCTCACTTCCACCGTGCCGCGGAAAAAGACACGATCAGACCTGGGTTCAAAAAAGCGTAACCCCCCGGCCTGGGCGGCGCGATCGTCCTTAATTGGCGTCTCTAGGGCGATCGCCACCGTACGGGAGAACCGGGTGTTATTGACCAGCGGGAGCGTCAAGCGATATTCAATGCCATAGTTACCGTGCGCCCGATAGGAGGTGTCAGGGTAACGGCGCAGCATCGGCGCACTCTGAATCTGTCCTGTGCCTAAAGTGCCGCGATCGAGCAGACTCAAGCCGTAGGAAATGGGGCGGTTCGCGGCGGGGATACTCAAGGTTTCCTGGCCCGGATCGGTCAGCGTGGCGACCCATTCTGAGCCCTGGGCCACACCACTAACCCGACCGTAGTAAAACGGAGAGCCGATCGTGTCTGGTGGCGAGGCGGCGATGTCACGGGGCCCGGCAAGGGTTCCGGTTCGCAGCATATTCTCCCAAGCGGCTAAGGTCGGACGGTCTTCAAACCCCTGAGCATTAAACGGAGCAAACATCGCCATACTGGCGAGATGAATATCGCCATTACTCCGCAAGCGAATGTAAGTCGATCGCCCATTCACCAGCGAAGGGGAGCCGCGAAACAAAATCGGCACATTTAAGAGCATTTCTGATTGGCCGGGGCGAATGACCTGGCGCAGGGGCAGACGAGCCTGGAGATGATCGCGCAACACTTCATCGGTGACGCGGCTACCGGGCCCCGCGTAGACCAAGCGATGGGGATTGGGGACATGGCTGGGCAACTCGACAAAGGGCGCATCCGGTTGGCTCAGGTAAGTTGCACCCTCTAGAAAGTCCACGATGACGGGGCGATCGCTGGGGTTATGGGCCAAAATTCCCAGATAAACCGTACGCAGGGTTTCCTCAGAATCAGACTTGGCAATATGGTGGGCAAAAATATCAAACCGACCGTTAAAGGTATAGTCCAGATGCGCACGGGGGGCTGCCATTCCCGATGGGGGAAAGGTGGAGAGCAAAATTCCGGGCTCAATCACCAACTCCGGGCTGTTGCTGTTAAAGACGGGAACCTCATCCAGTGTATTGGGCAATGGACGGACTTCTTGGGGACGAAAGACCTCTTTCGGTGTGGCGGGTACGGGGGGTGTCGGTGCGATCGGCTCGAAGGGGACTTGGGGGGTGGGGGCATCGGGAGACGCTGAGGGTGCATCGAGATCGGAGGCGGCTTGCGCTAACGTCGGATCTGGGGCGTCACTTGGGGGGTCTGGCAAGGCTTGAACCAGTACTGCATCCAGAGATTCTGGGGCGATCGGCGTTACAGTCGGACTGAGACTAGACAGGGGTGCAGACAGAGCAAGGGTCAAAAAAGGCAGCATGAGGGTTTGAAAGTCTGATATTTAGGTGGGAGAACCAGCGTCAACACAACACGATACGCCATTGTAAGGGGCATAGGGGTCAATTGGCTGGATCTTCCTGTGGGGAAGCTGGGTTGGCGTGGGTGGCTGACCACTGCGTCCGGTGCTCGAAGCGCAATGTAAGCAAGAGATAGAGGAGCAAGCCACTGACACCCCCAGCAAGGCCGTAGAGCAAATCAACTGCGAGTCCAGCTTCAATATTCATCATCTGTTCAGTTGGCAAACCGGAAAGAATTCACTAGCTTGGAGAAAGCCTTAATCCTGAATGGTCTAGGCTGAGAGCTTTACCGGGTTTAAGGATACTGCAAGGAGCGGGGCGAGAATGATGCGGGCGATGACAAAACCCCAAATGCTGCCATTACGGGCGCTGATGACCAGCGTAAGCACAGGAATGGTGTTGCTGGGAGGATTCAGCAGTGCGATCGCCCAATCCCTCGACGCCGCTTTTGATAAAGACAAAAAAATCCCTCCGCCAAGCCAGCAACCAATCCACCCGCAACAGGCTCAATTAATCGAAAATATAAACCCCGGCCTCTGGCTCACGCCCCGCTTGGGGGCGCAATTCACGACGGGGCCGGGCGCGGGCTACGAAAGCTCTTTCGGTAGCTTCTACGGCTGGATTCCGGTATCGCAAGATGGCTTTGATGATCTTTTCTACACCGAAGCCCAAACCCGCATCGACACGAACAGCGGTCGTTGGGGCGGCAATCTGGCGGTGGGTTATCGTAACTTTGCCCGTGAAGTGATCTTCGGCGGCTATGCCAGCTACGATGTGCAGGATGCGGGCTCCTTTACAGCCCATCAGTTGGGTTTGGGCCTTGAAGCTCTGCACCCGAGTTGGGAAGCGCGGCTCAATGGCTATTTACCGATCGGCGATCGCAGCACCACGGTCAGCGAAAGTTCCACAACCGTCAGCCAAACCTTTACGAATGCACGTTTTGAGACGAACCAGCTCTTCGTTACGCCCCAGAGCACAGTGCGCAATGATGTCACTGCCGATAGCTCCCTGGCGGGGTTTGACCTCGAAGGCGGCACCACCCTAACCACCTGGCCGGGCGGCCAGCTCCAAGGCTTTGTGGGCTCCTATCTCTACGGTGGGCCGGGCACGAACAGCTTTGTGGGTTTTCGCTCTCGTCTCTTGGCCCAGATGGAGAATTTCAATGCCGGTGTGCGGTTCGAGAGCGATCGCGTTTTCGGCACGAATGTCACCTTTACGATCGGTGCGAGTTGGGGTGGCGGGGCGCGATCGGCTGAGGAAAATGCGACTGAAGCAGCAATTATTGCGCTCCTGAGCAAACCCACCCAGCGCCAGAAAAATGTCACCATTCGTCGTCATACGGAATCGATCTTTACGACCACGACCGAGGCGGAAGGTCTGGCGCTCAACCCGGATACGGGCGAGCCCTGGGAAATCATTCACGTGGATTTGAACAATGGCAATGCGTCTGGTAGCAGTGCGGAGGGCGATCCGCTGGATACCATTGCCAATGGCCTGGGTGGCACGACCAGTTCCGGCAACGAAGTCGTTTACGTCGAAGGCACCGGGACAGAGGCAGGCTTCACAATTCCCGCGCAGGTGAAAGTCCTCTCCAGTGGCCCGGAGCAACTGTTGGCCGTCACGACCAGCAACAGTTCATTTTCCGGAACCACGACGCTGGCGCGATCGGGAACGGGTAACTTTCCCCAACTCACCAGCGATGTGAGCTTTAGCGATGGCGGCGGTGAACTCGATGGGTTTGCCCTCACGGGGGGTGCTGGCATCGTGGTTGCTAACGTCACGGGCACGGTGGAGATTGCCAACAATCAGATTGATAGTTCAAGCTCACGAGGAATTTACTTTGAGAGCAGTACGGGAACGCTCGATCTGACGATTGACAGTAATACGATCACAAATTCTGGCGATGATGCCATCCGGGGTGAAATTGCTGGTTCGGCGATCGTCAACGCCACCATTGCCAACAATCAAATCGATACAACAAATTCTCCAGTCAGCGCAACCTTTCCGAGTGCCGAAGGGATTGACCTCGAAGTGCGGGGGAATGCTCAAGTCACGGCCACGATCGCCAATAACACCATCACCAATACAGACAACTCGGGCATTGAACTAGAGGCGTACGAAGCGAATGTTATTCTCAACAGTACGATCACTGGGAATACCATTAGCAATACTGGGGGAGATGGGATTTTATTTTTGCACTACGGTGACAATGATCTCACCAGCGACATTAGTAATAACACCATCACCAATACAGGAACAAACTTCAGCGGCATCACCAAAACTCAAGCCGATGCTAATGGGGTTTTAACCACAGTAAATGTCGGCAATGGGGGATTCGGGATTGGTTTAATTACCTTGTCAGATGGTGATTTAACGGTAACGCTTGAAAATAACAACGTCACGAATACGCAAGATGCCAAGATTGGCATTGCCGCTAATCCAACTTTTTTGTACACCACCAGTACCGTGAGTACAGGGCTAGGTGCGATCGCCGATGCCGTAGCCGCCGCTTTTATTCGGGGTAACTTTGCTGGCAGTTCACAAATTAACGCCACCATTCGCCTCAACACCATGACGGGGACGGGTATTGGCTTGAACGCGCCCTATAACACTGGTAGTTTTGGTGCCTTAAGTGGCAGCAATAGCACAATCTGCTTAACCTTAAGTAGCAATATTGCGGATGAAGTTGGGACGCCCAGTAGTGGCTACCAACTGGTGCAAGATGATTCATCTGTCTTTTATCGCCTGCCGGGCAGCACAACGGCGCGCTGGGCGTGGACTGGCTCACGTTCGGTCTCAGTGGTGGTTTCCTGGTTCTGTTCGTACTCGCCGCACTCGTCGACATTGAC
>JBMYQW010000195.1:0-9205 GCA_049601735.1 Spirulinaceae cyanobacterium | reverse complement strand
ACTCGTAAAAGTCCGGCGAGATATAGTCTTTGCGCAGGGGCCATCCCTCCCAATCCTCAGGCATCAAAATGCGTTTGAGGTTGGGGTGTCCTTCGAAGGCAATGCCATACATATCATAGGTTTCTCGCTCTTGCCAATCCGCCCCTTTCCAAATCCAATAGACCGAGGGAACCTTGGGCTGATCACGGGGGACATGGACTTTAAGGCGCACCTCTTCCGGGCGATCGGCATTGTCGCTGACCTTGATCAGGTGATAGAAGCTCACCAGATCTTTGCCAGGGCCGAGATCATAACCACCCTGACATTGCAGACAGTTAAAACCATAGGCGTAGAGTGCGGTGGCAATGGGGATCAAAAACTGCGACTCGACTTGAATCAGCTCCACCTCCAGATGATCACGCTCTAAGGTCTCATGACCGAAGCCATTTTCGGTAAGCCAACTGGAAACTGGCCCGGCGGGGGCGATCGCCCCCTGATCGGTTGACTCCTGTTCGGTCGTCTCTTTCTGCTCTTCTGCCATGACTTACGCCTCCTGCTTTACATCTTCCGTCGCTGCCGTTACCGGTAGACCGGGCGCTTGGGCCAACTCTTTGGGGGGAGATTGGCGGGACTGAGACTGGAGATATTCACCCGTTAAAATCGGTTCAACGGCTTTCATATTGTGAGCGGTGCTGTAGTAACGATGCACCTGCTCTTGCACTAAACCCCGCTCTTGGATCGACTCATTAGAGACCTTCTTGCGGAGCTTAACAATGGCATCCATGATCGCCTCCGGTCGGGGCGGGCAACCGGGAATATAAACATCCACCGGAATGAGTTTATCGACCCCCCGCACGGCACTTGGAGAATCCATGCTGAACATTCCCCCTGTGATCGTGCAAGCACCCATGGCAATGACGTATTTAGGTTCCGGCATTTGCTCGTAGAGCCGGACTAACGCCGGAGCCATCTTCATGGTGATCGTCCCAGCGGTAATGATTAAATCTGCTTGACGCGGGCTAGAGCGAGGCACCAAGCCAAACCGATCAAAGTCAAAGCGAGAGCCAATCATGGCGGCTAACTCAATAAAGCAGCAGGCCGTACCGTAGAGGAGGGGCCAGAGGCTAGACAGGCGCGCCCAGTTATAAAGATCATCCACTGTCGTCAAAATGACATTCTCGGAAAGCTCCTGAGTTACCGTATTGCGGGCAACCGGATTGAGAATCTTTTCACGTTGTTGTTGTTCAAGCGCATCTAAACTCATGACCATTCCAAAGCGCCTTTGCGCCATGCGTACACCAAAGCAACCACCAGGATTGCAATAAACACCAAGGCTTCAACGAATGCCAACAAGCCCAGTTGGCTAAACGCGACGGCCCAAGGGTATAAAAACACCGTCTCCACATCAAAGACGACAAAGACCAGTGCAAACATATAGTAGCGAATGTTGAATTGAATCCAAGCGCCGCCCACGGGTTCCATCCCCGACTCATAGGTGGTGCGACGCTCTGGGCCACCCGTGCGCGGACGTAAGACCGCAGAGGCCGTCAATGCCAGGATGGGCACGGCACTGGCGATCAGTAAAAATCCTAAGAAGTATTCGTAACCGGTAAGGTGGAACACGTGAATTCCCTGATAGTACTGAAATTTGTTACCAGCCCACATTATAGGCGGTTGTGGTCGCTGCTGTTGGAGATGGGGTCCCTAACATCGTCAAAAATCTTGGACGACCGTTAAACTGCCGCTAGGATGGAGAGGAAACCCCTTCAGCGGAGTCTCTTGGGCGCTGAAGCAACCCATCTCCACCTCATTTCTCGAAAATAATTCTCGAATAACTATGGCCACGATCGATCACGCTGAAGTTCATAAAGTTGCACACCTAGCCCGTTTAGCTCTTTCCCCTGAAGAGGAAACAGCATTTACGGGCCAGCTCAGTAGCATCCTGGACTATTTTGAGCAACTGAGTGAACTGGATACGACAAATGTAGAGCCCACAACTCGGGCGATCGATACCCGCAATATTACCCGTCCTGATCAACGGCAAGACATGGTTGATCCGGCGCTCATGCTGGAGGTCGCCCCCGAACCGGATGGTGAATTTTTCCGGGTGCCGCAGATTCTTGCCAGCGACGAATAGAGCAGAGCATTGATCTCGCATCAACCTATTTTTTAAGATCAATCAGCCACACTCGGGGGTGATGGGGCCGCAATGGGGAGAAGCGTTCCCCTAGCGGAAACGCCGAAATAGGGCAGTGATCATGGAACGTTGTTTGCCGCTTCCTTGCTCTTGTTTCTTCTGCTTCTTACGTTCCTGCTCATTCTCAAGACGTAGGCGTTGAGCCTCAATGACATCGGGGGCATTGGTGCGTTTTTTGTTGCGATCGCGCGATTTTCCCGACTGGGACGCGGTGTCATTGCCAGCGGGGGCGGGGCGATCGCTAAACCACCAGGTCACAATAAACATACCTGAGGCTGCGCCGATGAATCCCAACAGCAGGCTGAGGGCAATAGCATACCCTAGGGCAATGAACGACAGCGAGAAGAAAAGCATCAGCAGTAAACCACTGGCAATCTTCTGGGTGAATATTGCTTGTTTGTTTTCAGCCATGGCGGCCACCGAGTCCCCTCAATCTCTATAATTAAATCTTCGTACTGGGATCATTGCTCTGGAGTAGGCAAACCAACTCGAATGGTATTTTTGTGCTGTTTTGAGAAAGGTCAATGGGAAAAGCAAAATCGTTTTCTTTACACAGTAGGTCGGCTCATCATTGTTGTACATTGAAAGAAATGCAGTGGTTTGACGTATGGAAACACGCAAAATTTTAATTATTGATGATGAGGCCGATATTCGCGCAGTTGCCCAACTGAGCCTGGAAATCAACCAGGGTTGGGAAGTTGCTACCGCAGCCTCGGGACAGGAAGGACTATTGGCGGCGCAGGCACAAGTGCCTGATGTCATTTTGCTGGATGTGATGATGCCGGATATGGATGGGCCGAGCACCTGGAAACAGTTGCAAGCCAATCCGAAGACACAATCCGTGCCTGTAATTTTTTTGACGGCGAAGGTACAGGCAGCAGAACAGCGTCGCTATGCCGAATTGGGTGTTAAGGCAGTGCTGATGAAACCCTTTGACCCCGTCAAGCTGGGCACATTGATCGTCGAAGCGTTGGGTTGGTGAAGGGAGAATCAATAAATTAATCGCCCTAGGGCTCAGTGAAATCCACCTGAACGGTTGCCAAACGTCGATAGCGAGCGATCGTCAGTAGGGCCTGACGCGGTTGGCTTTGCATAAACTGTTGCAACTCGCGCACAGAGCGCACGCGCTGCCGATTGATTGCAATCAAACGATCGCCCGGTTGCAACCCCACCCGCTCGGCCACTGAACCACGCTCAACCCCACGAATAATCAGGTCGGCGGTAATTTCAATCCCGAGTTGAACCGGTTCTTGGGGCGCGGGGCTGGGTAGAGAGGGACGGGGCTGACGCGCTTGGGCGGCCGCTGAAGCGATCGCCGCCTGATGCTGACCCAAAAACGCCTTGACTTGCGCAACGGATGTGGCAAAACCAATGCCCACATTGCCCCGGTTGGGCGTCACGATCGCCTTGTTAACACCAATCAGCTCCCCCTGGGAGTTCAGCAAGGGCCCACCGGAGTTGCCCTGATTAATTGCGGCATCGGTTTGCAGGTCGCCATTGGGCGCAATCCGGCTCAAGATGCCACTGGTCAGGGTTCCCGAGAGACCAAAGGGACTGCCAATGGCATAGACCTGCTGACCCACGCGCACACTGTCACGCTGACTGAGCGAGACTGTCGGAAAGGTTTTGCTGCTTCGGATTTGGACGATGGCTAAATCGTGGGTGCGATCGGTGGCAATCACCTGGCCAGGATGGCGATCGCCGCTTGCGGTGATCACGGTGACGCGACCGCGAGAGGCGCGGCTGACGACGTGCTCATTGGTTAAGACCAAACCTGCGGCGGTGATGATACTGCCCGAGCCGCCGCCCTGAGCCGTTTCAACCGTGACGACTGCCGGACTAGCCTGTTCATAGAGGCGGATGCGGACCTGTTCATCCGGATTTAGGGCAACCGACTGCTCCGGTTGGGCCAGGGGTTGGACGCCAGGCAGTTGCAATGACATAGCCTCGGCGCGGCCAATGGGAGAAACCACGAGAGCCAAACTCAGGACAGTTGTCGTCCAGTTAAGACCCGTCCAGCGCAAGCCAGTGAATCGACCAGCAGGAACAGGTATTGGGGAACTCAACAGCATTGTTTCAAACAAGGTTTAATCCGTAACGTTTGCACATTGTCTAGGGCCAGGGGCACTTACTCTTATAGCAAGGGGAAACCCATTCAGAACATCGCGTAGGGTGGGCAATGCCCACCAGTTGAGGATTTCAGCGATTGTAAAATCTCCTAACTACCGATATCGCTGCTATGTATAGACGTAACACCACTCAAAAAGTGGCTGAGAAAACCGCCCTGGAGAATGGACAATGACCACCGATAGCAAGGTTCGGCTGTCATGAAAAACAGAATCCTCCTATCGATGCTAAACCAAAACCAGCTTGAAACGGTAGGTTAAATTGAGCGGCGCAAAACCCAAACATAGTCAGCGTTACGCGGGGTCGTGCTCTCGGGGATTTAGCGAATAGATATTAATGATGCTGTGCTACGACGCGATGCGGTGTGGTGTCAGCGCCGCTGGCGATGCGATGGCGGCGCGATCGCTGAGAAGCTGTCATTATATGGACTTCAAGATATGGATTTCAAACCATCGCTATGTCTAGCATACAGCCCCTTTTCCTAGCCTTAGTCTCAGGCGCTCTAGCGCGTTTCCCCTCAGACTATTGCAGTTAACAGATGACTCATCCTAGGGGAGATGGCGGCGACTTTGCAGCGGCTAGGGGCGTTGATGGGAGCCCGATAAGCCAGC
The DNA here is from genome assembly GCA_049601735.1 of Spirulinaceae cyanobacterium. Lineage (GTDB taxonomy): Bacteria > Cyanobacteriota > Cyanobacteriia > Cyanobacteriales > Spirulinaceae > SIO3F2. The sequence continues at coordinate 4,291 of JBMYQW010000195.1, read as the reverse complement.
GACAAATCTTGCAAACTTAAAATTTGCAGACTTAAAATTCGCAGACTTACAAATTTACAAATTCTAAGTTTTCCGATTGAGACAATGCCCCGCTAACAGGGTGCAGGCAGCATCATGCTCCGAGAAGGACACAATTCGAGATGGCAAAATGCAGGGATGACCAGCCCCACGGTTGCGATCGCCCAGAGAGATACTCCAGATGGGCGGAGACTTAGGCTATGCCCCAATGCCCCATTCGTGCTTGATGAACTCTTTGTACATATTCTCTTGCTGTAGCATCTGTCGGTAGAGATTCACTAGAAATTCTTGAGCCTGTTCACGGCTCATATATTTGACCTGATCCTCGAACGATCGCACGTTGAACTGCTGCTCTAGGGATAAGGGAACGGATTGGGACATCTTAAGCCTCCACAAGGATTCAAAGCTCGATCAGGAAGCCGTTTTCGCTTCCGATGACCCTAATATAACATTTTCTTAAAACTGTCTTGACAAAAAGGCTACAAAATGGGTTCTGATTATATTTTCTTATCATTGCTCCGGAAACACGCCCAACGCCGCCTGCCGAACCAGCATGAGCTAAAATCGCTGCAATATTTCGGAAACAATATTCCGGAGACAATCTTTCGGAGACAACATTCCGGAAACATTACAGTGTCGGCGTTAGCGGAGGCGCAAAATTCATGACCCAGCTCCAGGTTGGCTTACTGTTTGGTGGACGTTCAGGTGAACATGAGGTCTCGATCGTTTCAGCAGGCGCGATCGCAGCGGCCCTGCAAGACCCCCACAACCAGAGTAAATATAATGTTCTGCCTTTCTACATTCGCAAAGATGGCGTCTGGTGCGGGCCAGACGTTGCCCAACAGGTGCTGGCGTCCCAAGCGTCACTCCCTGACACGGCCGATGCCCTGGTCGAGAAAGCCCCCCTCTGGCAGTTTCCCGCCGCCGCCGCCACAGTAGAGGTTTGGTTTCCCATTTTGCATGGGCCCAACGGCGAAGACGGCACCATTCAGGGGCTCCTGGATCTGATGCAAGTGCCTTACGTGGGCACAGGGTTGCTGGGCTCGGCTATGGGCATGGACAAATTAGCGATGAAGCTAGCCTTTGCCCAGGCCGGTCTGCCCCAGGTGGACTATGTGGGCGTAACGCGGGAGCAGGTCTGGTCTGACCCCTGTGTGTTCACGAAGCTCTGTGAACAGATCGAAGATGAGCTGGGCTATCCGGCGTTTGTGAAACCCGCCAATCTGGGGTCTTCGGTGGGGATCGCTAAAGTCCGCAGCCGCAGCGAACTTGAAGCTGCTCTGGACAGTGCCGCCAGCTTCGATCGCCGTCTGATCGTGGAAGCCGGGGTAGAAAATGCCCGCGAGGTCGAATGCGCCGTCCTAGGGAACGCGACCCCCAAAGCCTCGGTGCTGGGGGAAATTAGCTTTGAGAGCGACTTTTACGACTACGAGACCAAATACACTGCGGGCAAGGCCGACCTAGCGATTCCGGCCCCCGTCCCCACCGAGGTAGCCCAACAGATTCAAGCAATGGCGATCGCCGCCTTCCAAGCCGTCGATGGCGCGGGGCTCTCGCGGGTGGACTTCTTTTACAACGATGCCACGGGCGAGATTTTCCTCAACGAAATCAACACCCTGCCAGGGTTTACCTCCACGAGTATGTACCCTGTGCTCTGGGAAAATACGGGCATTCCTTTCCCGGAGTTAGTGGATCAATTGATTGAGCTGGCCAGGGCGCGATCGGCATCTGAACCCTGAACTTCTAAGAAACAAATCCTGGATTAGTCCAAAAATACCCCGAACCCACCCCGGTCGTCGCTCCGCGAGACCGCCCCTCCCGAGAGGGGATTTCTGGATTAAAATCGCCTCTTGGGAGGAAGCAGATATTTGTAGACGTAGGGTGGGCAGTGCCCACCTTATCAGGGTTTCGGAGATCTTTGCATTTGCACTCGATCAGGTGTGCGATTGCAATACCAACAATTTTGACTCGCTCTAGTCGCCCCGTCCCTGTTGCCAAATCAGTTTCTGCACCGCAGCGATCGCCCGGTTGAGTTCGTAGCCTCGCCGCTCGGGATGGGCGGTAAAAGCGGCTTGCTCCTGGGCGATCATTGCCACATCTTGGCACACCAACCCATCGAGTAGCCCTTTGGCTGAATTGAAGAGCAAGTCTTTTACGCCCTTGCGGAAGGCGATCGGCAGCTTATGCAAGCGCCAGAACCGTTCCAGGGAGGTGAAATGAATTAGATAGGCGCGGGTGTGGGTTTCATCCACCGGGCAGAACAGGCAATAGATCTTAAAGTCATCCCCCAACCGCGAGGCCCAATGGGGGTAAACATAGCTCACATCCAGCGGCTCCGGATGCAAGCGGCGCAACGCCGGGATAAACAACTGCGAGACTGACCAGATGCGATCGATGCGGTAATAACTCTGGGCTTCGTAATGGGCATCGACGCGGCTAGGGCTGGTTTCGATCGCCTCCAGTTGCGCGGAAGCCCAGGCTTGGAAATTGTCATGGAGATGCCCGTGATGCATATCCATCAGGTTCTCGATCAGGTAAGAATAATGCCCCGGACAGTCGATCGTGGTGAAAGAGGCAATGTAATTGAGGTGATCCCATTCCGGCAGCCCCATTAACGGCACAGTCTCCGGGTCAGCCTCACCGGGAAAGAGCCAGATGAAGCCATCCTGCTCCTGCACCGGATACACTCGAAGCTGGCAGTTGGGCCGCTTTTGGTTTTCGGCGAGGTAGGGAATGTCCGTGCAGTTGCCCTGCCCACCGAAGGCCCAGCCATGGTAAGCACAGACTAGCTCATCACCGACCACTTGACCCTCACTGAGCAGCACATGGCGGTGAGGGCAGCGGTCTTCGAGGGCATGAACCTGACCCTGACTGTCGCGGAAGAGGACGATCGCCTGCTGCCAGAGCGTCACCGCAATGGGCGCATGGGTCACTTCGCTACTGCTGGCAACGACATACCAATGGTTAAAATTAATGCCACAGGTGCGAATGTCCTGAGGCGTGAAGTGGTTCGACTTTGCTGCGGACTCGACAGCGGTCACAGAAGCAGAAGGTGCAGAAATTGTCATTATTGACTCTATCCGGAGTGATTCAACCAGGATATCAAGTCGCTTCCGGTCGTGCGACCAACAGCCCCTATCCGGCGGGGTCGATCGCGCTGCAACTGCCCTATTTTCAAGCCTTAGGGCTAGATTTATCAGATTGTTTCCAGGGCACGTTGAACGTCAACATCGCGCCGCAAACCTTCACGCTCCAGCGCCCCGACTATACCTTTCGGCAAGTGAAGTGGTTTGCCGCCGCGCCCCCCGAGGACTTTTCGTTTATTCGGGTACAGCTCACCGCCCAAACCCAAACCGTCTCGGGCTGGATCTACTATCCGCACCCAGAAACCAAGCCCCAACATTTTCATGATCCGTCAACGTTGGAATTGCTTGCGCCCTGGGTTGAAGGGGTGAGTTATGGGGCTGCGGTGGTGTTGCAGGTTGCGGCCGGGGCGATTGCGTTGAGCAATGGCTAGGGCGTCGTCATAGTAGCGATCGCAAATACCAAATCTGGTTTGTGTACCCATAAAAAGCCAAAGACTGAGCTTGGGGTCAGTCAGCTTGTCAAACTGTCAAACTAAAGGCTCCGCTCACTGCATCGATGTATGAATAGAGATACGACCCGGTGTGACGCACTGTTGCATCGGGTTCTCCCATGGCGCAAGATTGGCGGGTTCCTTCAGCCGCTAAACGCCAGCCTATAGTAGAGGCATGAGACCTAGAAACATCAGACTTGATGTTGTGCGCCCATGAAACTTACCCCCGTTGCCATCGCCCTCCTCCTCGGCCTGCCGTGGGGGAGTCCTGCTCCTGCTGCACCCGTTGCGCTGGCTCCCGCTGTGTCCCCACACCTGCTTGCCCAAGCTGGCAGCACCGACTTGGATTTGCAAGGTCGCCGACAACTAGATGCGGGAGATTTCACCGGGGCGATCGCTAGCTTTGAACAAGCCCTCAGCCAGGCCGAAGCCACAGGAGATGAGGATGCCTACAGTGATGCGTTTATCGGCTTGGCCCAAGCAACGCTCTTGGCTCAGGACTATACCCGCACCATGCCAATGTGGCAGCGCATTGTCAGTGCGACCCAAACCGAGGGTTACAATGCCGCCGGGCCCCTGACGAATCTGGCGCTGGCCTTCTACAACACCCAGCAATATGCCCCCGCAGAGCAGGCCTTGCGGGCGGCGATCGCCGGTTGGGAAACCCTCCGCGCCGAGAGTGATGACCTGCGTCAG
>JBMYQW010000194.1:0-9236 GCA_049601735.1 Spirulinaceae cyanobacterium | reverse complement strand
CTACACGCTCAACTTCAGCTATGGCTCCGGCATCACCGTACCGGGCACGGGTATTCTGCTCAACAACGAGATGGATGACTTTTCCGCGAAGCCCGGTGTGCCCAATGCCTACGGGCTGATTGGCGGTGAATTTAATGCCGTCGAACCCGGTAAACGGATGCTCAGTTCGATGACGCCGACGATCGTGCTTCAGGATGGCGAGGTGTTTCTGGTCACGGGCAGTCCCGGCGGGAGCCGCATTATCACAACGGTGTTGCAGATTCTGCTCAATGTGATTGACCACGATTTGAATATTGCCGAAGCCACCGCCGCCGGACGCATTCACCATCAATGGCTCCCGGATGAAGTGCGAGTCGAGAAGGGTTTCAACCGGGATACGGCAGCGATTTTGCGGCTCAAGGGTCACAAGGTGGTGGAGAGGGCGGCGATGGGCAGTACCCAGAGCATTTTGCACCGCGAGGGACGACTTTATGGGGCATCTGACCCCAGAAAACCGGGGGCATTGACGCTGGGATATTGACTGGGTGAGGGATTGGCGCTTGCCCATCACCAATAGGTTATCGAATCTTGCTCGATCGACTATCCTGTTACTGACTCAAATACGATCATTCAACATGAATCAGTTGCCCAGTTTTTTTGTTGTGGGGGCGAGCAAGGCCGGCACCACCGCGACTTGCCAGGTTTTAGCGAGTCACCCAAATATCTGCTTTTCAAACCCCAAAGAACCCAACTTCTTTTCTGAGTTTGATACCGATCTCGCGGAAATACCGCCTGAGCAGCTCTTGGAGTACCAAAAACGCTTTCCGGTCGAGGGGGCTCACCAGGTATTGGGTGAAGGTTCCGTGAAATATCTCAACTCTCCTCGTGCGACCTACTGGATCAATCACTATAACCCCTCGGCAAAGATTATTATTTTCTTGCGCAATCCGCTTCAACGGGTCGTTTCGCTCTACGAAATGTATCGTCGCCTGGGCATCATGAAAATGTCCCCAAAAGAAGCCTTTAATGTGGATAGTTATGTGGTCAGACAATGTCTTCTTTATGACCACATTATGCGCTACGTCAATACTTTTTCTCGGGATCAAGTTTTGATTATGATCTTTAGTGACTTTTTGGAGCATAGAGAGCAGACTTTTGCCGAACTGTGTAATTTTATCGGTGTTGAGAAAACCGCAGAGATTCATCTACCCCAGCGAAATAAAGGGGGAGTGCCAAAGTCAAAGGCATTGGGTTTTCTGAGTAACCGTAAGCTGGTCAAGGTCGGCAAAAAAATCTTACCCAGTTCTCAGCGAACTCAGGTTGATAACTTGATTAAGCAGATCTTTTTTAACAAACTCAAACTGGGTTCTCATCAACAGGCCGAGCTAAAGCCATTTTTCTATCCCGATGTCGAAAAAATTGGACATCTGATCGATCGCAACCTCTGTCAGGAATGGCAGCTTCATTAAAATCAACGATTAAATCAATCGTTCCAAGGTTTCAAGCAACACCGCTTGGTTAAACGTGCCCTTGGTAATGTAAGCATCTGCACCCGCCTCTGCCCCCCGGCGGCGATCGCCTTCTGAAGAGAGCGAAGTCACCAAAATAATCGGCAGCTCGTTGTATTCATCCCGTGCCCGAATGCGTTGGGCCAGCGACAAGCCATCGAGATTGGGCATTTGCACATCACTGATGACCGCATCAAACGTGCGAGTTTGCAGCTTATTCCAACCATCGAGCCCATCAACCGCCGTCACCACTTCATAGCCCGCCCCCTCCAAAATCCGTTTTTCCTGGGTACGGATCGTGATTGAGTCTTCGGTGAGCAGAATAACGGGTTTGGCACGAGGGGTGCGGGGAACTGCTGCGCCGATCGCGGGGCTGGGTGCAGCAGCACCGCGTCCCTGTTGGATTTCGCGCAGCAGATCGGGGGGATGGAGAATCATGCAGACTTCCCCTGTGCCTAAGATCGTCGCTCCAGCTACGGTGTTTACCTTCTGAAGCAGTTGGCTCTGGGGCTTGAGCACCACATCTTGAATATCGAGCAGCGCATCGACAAAAACACCCACCCGTTCTTCCCCAACTCGAAGCAGGACACAGGGCAGGGCTTCGACAGGGTTTGAGGGGGATCGCTGAGGGCGGGGATGGGCAAAGGTCAAGAGAGTATTCAGATGGGCCACCGAAATGGGTTCCCCATCAACCACGATCGCCGCTGTCCCATCCACCATTAACTGCTCACGGGCATTGATCCACAGGGAAGTTTCCACTGCCTCAATGGGCAGGGCATGGGGCACACCGCCCACATCCACCAGCAACACATTGGCGGTCGCCAGCGTCGTGCCCAGTTTTAGTCGAAACTGCGTCCCCTGACCACGCTGGGAACTAACGTGAATCGAGCCCTTGAGCTTGGCGACATTGGTCTTGACCACATCAAGCCCCACGCCTCGCCCGGAGATATCGGTAATGATATTGCGCGTGGATAAACCGGGCAAAAAGATCAGGTTCTGGAGTTGTTGCTCGGTCATACCGACCAAGTCATCCTCGCTACAGAGCCCCCGTGCTAGAACCGTTTGGCGGATTTTTTGGGTATCGAGCCCCTGGCCGTCGTCACGTACTTCAATAATCACGTTGCTGGTGGTTTTTGTGCCCGTGAGCCAGATGGTCGCAGTGGGAGGTTTGCGCTGTTTTTGGCGCTCTGCGGGGGTCTCAATGCCATGGTCGATCGCATTGCGAATGAGGTGAATGAGCGGATCGCGGATTTCTTCGAGAATGCGCTTGTCGGCGGTGGTCTCTTCGCCCGTGATCACCAGTTCTACTTGTTTGCCCTGCGCTTTGGCCAGATCGCGCACCAGACGCGGCAAAACTTGAAACACATTGCCCAGGGGCAGCAGCCGTAGCGTCCGCACCTGGTCTTCTAGGTCGGCGGCGATCGCCTCCAAACGTGTGGCATTCTCCTGGGTTGCGCCCTTGAGGGCCATGAGGCGCTGATCGAGCTGCTCTAGCAGCAACAACCGATTGTCCTCATCTTTGCTCTTCCATTCCTCCCAAATCGCCAGCAGATTTGCCATCTCATTGGCGATGTGGGCGGTTTGCACCTTCGTCACCGTCAGCTCACCGGTTTGCGTAATCAGGTGATCCAGGTGATCCGTGGCGACGCGGATGGTTTCGATATGGTAGGCGGCAGGGGTTTCGGATTGGGGAGATTGGGCTTGGGGTGCGGGGTGTGGGGGGGTGGGAGCCGGGCCAGGGGAAAGGTGAAAAGCGTCAGGGGAGACTGCTGATTCGGAAGGGTTGTCGTTAGTTACGGTTTCGGGTGAGGTGGGAGGATTAATGGCTGGCACAGATACGGCAATTTCAGGGTTCGGCTCGGGTTCTGGCGCCTCGTTTGCGGGATGCTCATGGGCGGGCTTATCCGGGTTTGCGCCCATGAGTTGGGCCAACGCTCGGAAAGCATCAATGCCGCTGGGCTGGCCCGTCACGGCTTCACGGACAATTTGTTTGATGGCATCAAGTCCCTGGTAGAGGCGATCGCTCAGGCTCTCGTCCATTACCTGCTCACCCTTTTGGACGCGCTGCAAGATATGTTCCATCTGGTGGATCAATGACTCTACATCTGTAACACCCAACATCCGGGAATCGCCCTTGAGGCTATGGGCTTCGCGCAGCAGTTCGGTCAAGGGTTCGAGATTCTCGGGGTCGCGCTCAAGGGCTAAGAAGCCTGCTTCGAGTTTCTGGAGATGCTCGGCGCTGGCGGTTTTGTAAAGGCTACGAAGTTCGTCGTCTTCAATGAACATGGGTGTGGACAGTCGAGTGAGAGGGGGAGGGCGGGGCGATCGCTTTCCCTTTCCTCTAATCTAGGCGAATGTCCGGAGAATGCTGGCTTCTGTAAGCGATCGTTAAGGCGTGAGGGCTAGGATTGCTAGTATAGGAGAATTCTGGAATTGTCCATATTGGAGAGACGATGCAACTGCAAGCTAAACCTCCAATCCTCACTCCAACCGAATATCTAGAGCGAGAAGAAACCGCCCTAGAGCGGCATGAATATCGTAACGGAGAGGTGATCAAAATGGTAGGCAGCACCGCAGATCACGATCGGATTGCTGGCGCATTTTATCGTCAATTCCCTACTGAAATTGATGCCCAGAACTATGAGATTTTTATTGGCGATATGAAACTCTGGATTCCCGCCACAAATCTCTACACCTATCCCGACATTGTGGTAATCACAGGCGATCCGGTTTATCATCAAAACCGTCAAGATGCGATCGAAAACCCCAGTCTAATTGTCGAAGTTCTCTCCAAATCAACCGGGCAATACGACCAAACGGATAAGTTTGATGCTTATCGGTCAATTGATACACTCAAAGAATATGTGATGATTGACCAGTACAGCTATTGGGTGAAGCAGTTTGTCAAGAACGACCAGGGGCAATGGGTACTGACGGAGCGAGTCGGGGCTGAGGCAATGTTGCGACTTGAAAGCATTTCCTTTGCGATTCCGTTTGCTGACCTCTACAAACGTGTTCAGTTTGCACCAAATGAAGCAAATGATAGAAACTGAACCAGAGAAAAGACGATGCAACTGCAAGCCAAACCCCTAACTCTCACCCCCACTGAATATTTAGAGCAAGAAGAAACTGCCCGAGAACGGCATGAATATCGTGATGGAGAGATTATTGAGATGACGGGTGGCACAACGAATCATAACCGTTTGGTGATCGCCCTTTGTACTTATCTCAACTTGGCTCTGATGGAGCAGACTGCTGAGGTTTTCGCAGGCGATGTCAAACTCTGGATTCCAGATAAAAACCTCTATACCTATCCCGATGTTATGGTGATTACAGGCGATCCGATTTACCATCAAAACCGTCAAGATACGATCGAAAACCCCAGCTTAATTGTCGAAGTTCTCTCCAAATCGACTGGGCAATACGACCAAACAGATAAGTTTGATGCCTATCGGTCAATTAATACGCTCAAGGAATACGTGATGATTGACCAGTACAGCTATGGGGTGAAGCAGTTTTCCAAGAACGACCAGGGGCAATGGGTACTGACCGAGCGAGTCGGGGCTGAGGCGATTTTACAACTTGAAAGCATTCCCTTTGAAATCTCGTTCACTGACCTCTACAAACGTGTCCAGTTTGCACAAAAAGAAGCAGAAAACGTGTGATATCGCCGAAATAGCAATTAATCGAAGTTCCCCTTAGTGTGTGCATTAGATTACGAGGGGGTAAATCCCTCAAAACATTGGCGGTGTTGGTTTACTCTGCGAGAAGCAAGCTATGCTCCGCGCAACCCAACCTACTCCCTAAGTCCCTTTTTTGGCTATGCCACGGCACTACTGCTATAGCAGCGATATCGGTGGTTAGGACATTTGGCGATCGCTGAAATCCTCAACTGGTGGGCATTACCCACCCTACGCGATGTCCTAAACGGGTTTCCCCTTGCCATACGTATTGCTCTGACCAGATTGCTGCTGTTTCCAGTCATCGGTCAGTAAACCAGAAAAGCCCCAATTCTCTTCTTCAATTTCTTGTAGCACGATATGGATATGCTCCGGCTTTTTGCCCAAGATATTGACGAGTGATGCGGTCACTTCTTGAACGAGTTGCGTCTTTTGATTTCGAGTCGCGCCTTTGGTGATTTGAATATTGACGTAGGGCATCGAATGGCCGGGTTGAAGATTAAAAGATGGTAGTTTGGGACTACAATACCCCTTTAGAACTGGGAATTTGGTGGGCACGGCGGGGATCAACTGCGATCGCCATCCGCATCGCCCGAGCAAAGGCCTTAAACGTCGCCTCAATAATGTGATGGGAATTAATCCCTGCAAGCTGGCGAATATGCAGCGTCATTTGGCTATGGTTGACGATCGCCACAAAAAACTCCCGCACCAGTTGGGTATCATAATTGCCCACCCGCTCGGTGGGAATTTCCAAGCCATAGCTGAGGTGGGGGCGTCCTGAAAAATCGAGTACAACTTCCACCAACGCTTCATCGAGCGGCGCGATAAAATGCCCAAACCGATGAATGCCCTTGCGATCGCCCAACGACCTTGCCAGCGCCTGTCCCAACGTGATCCCCACATCTTCATTGGTATGGTGATCATCAATCTCCCAGTCGCCCACGGCTTGGATTTCTAGATCCAGCAGACCATGGGAGGCAATCTGGTGCAGCATATGGTCAAGGAAGGGAATCCCTGTTTTAGTCTGGCATTGACCTGTACCGTCCAAGCCAACAGTGACTTGCACATTGGTTTCGCCCGTCTGGCGCTGCACGGTGGCGGTGCGACTCAGGGTTAAGGTGGGGGAGGAATGGGTAGTGGGGCGATCGCTCAGTTGCATGGGTCGTTATGGATGAGAGATTTCAACGCAGAAAATCCCCTCTCGGGAGGGGCGGTCAAGCGTAGCGCCGACCGGGGTGGGTTCGGGGTGTCAGCCGCTAATGCAGCCTTGGTGTTCTAGAAAACTGCCAACTGCGAACTGTCAACTATGAACTGACCTCACATCCCCATAATTTCGTAACCGGAATCCACGTAGACAATTTGCCCCGTAATGCCGCTGGCGAGATCGCTACAGAGGAACGTCGCCGCATTGCCCACCTCTGCTTGGGTCACGGTGCGACGCAGGGGAGCCGTTTCTTCCACATGGCGAATCATATCTAGGATGCCGCCGACCGCTGAAGAGGCCAACGTCCGGATCGGGCCGGCCGAAATCCCATTAACCCGAATGCCCGCCGGCCCAAGCTCTGCGGCTAGGTAACGGATACTCATCTCTAACGCTGCTTTAGCCACCCCCATCACGTTGTAGTTGGGGATCACTTTTACACCACCAAGGTAGGTCAGGGTAGCGATCGCGCCGCCTTCGTTCATCAGCGGTTTGGCAGCCTTGGCCAAGGCGTTCAGCGAATAGCTACTGATTTCTAGCGCCGTGGCAAAACCGCTGCGGGAGGTGGCGCTAAACTCACCCGTGAGGTCTTCTTTATGGGCAAAGGCCAGGCAATGGATCAGAATGTCAAACTTGCCCCAGGTTTCCTCGACCACCTTGAAGGCAGTAGCAATTTGCTCATCATCCTGGACATTGCAGGGCGTAAACACGGTTGGCTTGAGGGGTTCAACTAAAGAGCGGACTTTCTTCTCAAACTTGCCCTTGTCATCGGGAAGATAGGTGACACCCAACTCCGCCCCTGCCGCATGGAGTTGCTGGGCGATGCCCCAGGCGATCGATCGATTGTTTGCAATGCCAGTGACGAGGGCTTTCTTCCCATTTAAATCTAAGAGCATTCTGCTTCAGTCCTTCTCTACTAGATCAACTCAATTGGGCAATGATCTCTCCCTCGATCAGAGGGCGCAGGCAAAATCACCACCCGGCTACGACAAAAATCGATCCGCCTGCCCAATACCCTAGAGTATCAGCAAGCGTCAGTCTGCCCGCACTTAGGATAGGACAAGTTGACGAAAGCCCAGACGGGGTGGTAATCATCCCTAGCGTCTAAGGAGTTTTGACAGCAGATTTGTTATGCTACGCTGCCTCAAGACTTGAACCTTGTAAAGGTATGCCATGTTTACTCCAGGACCAGCAGACGAGCGCCGACTCTTAATGGCGAACTACACGGGGGAACTCGTGCAGCCCACCCGTCTCTACTATCACCTCAGTAATAAAAAAACAGTCTTGGGAGTCTTCAAAAAGCTCCGTTGCATCAACTACATCCCCTGGCTGGACGCCTGGCAATGGATCTACGAAAATGAAGCCAAAAAGATTCACTTTGAAAATTCCTACAACAAAATCCCCAAAGACCAGCGCCCGATCGCCTTGGGGCAGTTCCGTATCCGGGGTAAAGATCTGATCTTGGATGTGCGCTCTTTTGATCGAGCGTTGGCCGCCATTGAATTTTTTGATAAGCGGATCAATCGGCGAGCAGCCCAGATTTACAAGCTCCGAGTGGTTAATCATTTGCTTGATGCTAGTCAACCTGAAGCACGAGAGCTAGTAGAAACTCCCTACGATCGCTTTTTTGACGAACGAGATGCCGAAGTATCCCTGCCCAAGGCAGACAAAATTGAGGCTGACCTCAATGCGATCCGGGAGCAGTACGAGGATGATGCGGAGCGTCAGGTGGTCATGAGTGACTATTTTGAAGAGCTGGATAAAAAACCCCTGCCAGAACTTGAAGAGCTTCCTGTGTATTTTTATGAGGAGGGTTTATCGGGTTTGAGACTGACCTTAATGATGCGCACGATCGAAGCGCAGGAATATTGGCGAGGCAATACAAACGTTTCTCGACTTAACCTAATCCAAGAGCGGGTGACCAATATGTTTGATGACTTGGATGAAGATGAACTAGAGGAGTACGAGCTGTTAGACGACAGTGAAGATGAGCCAGAGGAGACCCAGACAGACGATCGCTTGGCCGAGCCGGATTCCAAGCAGCCCCAGTCCACAACACCAGACCTTGTCCAGCCAGAAACAGCAACATCTGCCGATTCCGAAGAATAAGCCGGAACAATTGGGGAACTGCCACGTCCTCTGCCTGCACAATTGTCCCCCACGCCTTACCCTAGACCCATTGCTGTTGAGCTTGCGGACGCCTTGCCATTATGCCCAATGCCGAGTTTTATCCATCGCGTTTGAATCCGCTCTTCACTCGGATTGTTCAAAGTCTTTCCCCCTTGGTTGGCCGATCGCTCTTTCAAGTCTCGCCCCGCGTGAGTTTAGAAGATTTGGGCATTTTGCGATCGCTTTGGGGAGAACGGGTCGTGCTGCTGCCCAACCACCCCACCTTTGATGATCCGGTTGTGATGTTTATGCTCGGGGCAAGGGCGGGGGAACTGCTGCATTTTTTGGCCGCCGATGGCACGTTTAAAGGCATTCAGGGCAAGATTATTCAACGTTTGGGAGCCTACTCGATTCGGCGCGGCGTGGGCGATCGCGCCAGCATTGCCCATACCCTAGAGCTGTTGCAGCAGCCCCGCACCCGTCTGGTGATTTTTGCCGAGGGAGGCTGCTCCTTTCAAAATGATACGGTCATGCCCTTTCGTTCCGGTGCAGTGCAAATGCCTTTTCAGGCGATCGCCCGGATCGCCAAACGCACGGGAGAAGTTCCCAATTGCCACTTGATCCCGGTGAGTTTGAAATATCGCTACACCCGTCCCATGGAAGCGGTCATTGAACAAACGCTGATGGGACTAGAGCAAGAACTGGATATTGTGCCCCCAACCTGGGCGTTGTATCCCCGTTTGCGGGTGGTGGGAGAAG
>JBMYQW010000193.1:0-9328 GCA_049601735.1 Spirulinaceae cyanobacterium | reverse complement strand
GGATCGTATGTAAATTGCACTTGTCCATCAGGTCGGCGCGGATCTTCGCCCCTTGGCCATCCTCAAACAGGACGTTATCCGGCAGAACAACCGCCGCCCGTCCACCCGGTTTAAGACCGCGATAAATATGCTGCAAAAAGGCCAACTGTTTGTTGGAGGTGGGGAATGTGAAGTCATCCCGCGTCGGTCGGCCACCGCCCGTTTTTGTGCCAAAGGGAGGATTGGTCAAAATCACATCCGCTTTGGGCAGGCTTGTTCCCTCACCCGAGAGGGTATCGCCCAAACCAATGGGGGATTCAATGCCGTGTAGCAGGAGGTTCATCAGCAACAGTCGGTGAGCATCCTGTACCAATTCCATGCCTAGAAAGGCCTTGGTCTTCTGAAAGTCTTGTTCAGTTGTTTTGAGGTCAAACAAATTTGCGGTTTGGTTTTTAATGTAGCGATCGGCCGCCACCAAAAACCCCCCTGTTCCCGCGGCCGGATCTTGGATGAGTTCACCCGGCTGGGGTTGGAGCAGCTTCACCATCGAGTCAATCAGCACACGAGGGGTGAAATATTGCCCCGCGCCGGATTTTTTCTCTTCGGAGTTCTTCTGAAGCAAGCCTTCATAGAGGTCGCCGAGGCCTTCTTCCTTGGCGGAATACCAATCCAGCGCGTCAATATTGCTCACCAGTTTGGTCAGGAAGCGAGGCTTGCTGATCGAGGTCTGGGCATTGGTGAAGATGGACTGTACCTGAAGGTTGCGGCTTTCTCGACCGAGTTTGAGCAGCATGGCTTTATAAAATTCGAGCTGATTTACACCGTCTTCTGCCAGCAAGTCTGCCCAGCGGCAGCCCTCCGGGAGCTGCTCTTCGGTTCCGGTTTCCTGAGCCATCTTGAGGAAGAGCAACAGCGTCAACTCGGTGACGTATTGCATATAGGTCACGCCGTCATCCCGGAGAATGTTGCAGAAGTTCCAAAGTTTTTGGACGATGTCGGTGGTGTTCATTAGGTTGAGTCTCAGGAGGGGGCGATCGCTAACGGTTTGGGGCCAGTGCCGTAGCCGGTGTAGGGACGCTTATAGGGCGGGTGTAACCCCAAGACAATCTCGGCTTTACTGATCCCCATTGCCACTAATTCTTCACCCACATCTACATCAGTCGTGTTTTGTTGCAACCAAATTTGACCGTCACGAATATCGAAATGTAAGACGGTATGGTAAACCCGCTCTAGACCACGCCAACCTACACGCATGAGCTGGTAATGGTCGCGCTCTACGTCAAAGCACAGTAGCGTTTCAATCTCTTCATCCGTTTGACGGTAGTGGCTATGGTTCGTGAGCAGAGTTTGAATACAAGCTCGATAATGGCTTATTTTATCCATTCCACAATTTCCTCAACGATGGGGTCATAAATAATCAACTTCAGGGCATGACGCTGAATTGCAGTTTGGGCAAAGCGGCTCTGAAAAAAGGTGCGATGGGCATCCAACGGAACTGCGAGATAAAGATCGCGTTCAGGTTCTCTCACCTCCAACATGATGCGATAGTTCAAAAACTGACCCAGTGCAGTATGGAAATCACTAATGGCTGACGGGCTAATAAAGCTTTTGACTTCAATGGCAATCCGTTCCTGGCCACGTTCAGCTGCGATCAGTTGCTCTGCTGCTAGGTCAATTTTGACCTTGACCTCCTCCCATTCTAATTCGAGTGGATCATCGGTAATGTGCCACTGAGCCTTAATTAAGGCTTGTCTGACTGCTTCGTGAAATACATCTCTCATCCCCGTTAACCCGCCTCCTCCCACACCGCATCGTGGATCGCAGTGACGACAACCGCCAGTTTCCCATCAAACACCTTATCGATGCGCTGCCAACCCCCTTGGGAACGAAACGCCCCTTGGTTGAAGGCGGCGCGATCGACGATGGTTTCTTGTTTGAGTTGCTTGGCGATGCGTTCGAGCCATTGACGTTGTTGCGGTTGCCAGGTTTGGGAACTGAGGACTGTTTGCAGGGCGCGATCGACCCGTTGTTCGTAGGGAACTAGGGCATCGCCCAAGGCGGCTTGGCGAATGAAACCGATGATCGAGGCCGCAATATCTTGGTTGGTGGTTTCGCGCCAAGCGGTTTGCAGCGCAGGTTCCGTAAAGCCCGCCTGATCGAGGGCGAGTTTAAGGGCTTTGAGGTCAGCACGGGTGAGGGACTGGGGGCGTTGCATGACGGTGACCAGGGCGGGGATTTGATTTTGGTTTTCCCGCAGGAAACTGGTGAATTCATCCAGATAATTTTGCGGTTTGCGACCCCGACCGTAACCCGTCTCAACGGCGATCACCTCATCCTCGTGGTGGGAGATGAAGACGGATGGTGCGTTGCGATCGGAGCGATCGAGCAGTTGCGCGAGTACGCTTGGCGCGTCACTGGCAAACGTCTTCCCCTCCTCCCGCAATTCCTGCACCGTGGTTGCTAAAGGTTGCGTTTTGAGCTGTTGCGCCCAATCTTCGAGGGGCATTCCGATCGCGCCTTCGAGCTGTTCAGCCGCATCCTCACTGAGGTGGCGACGTTTGCGGTTGAGTTTGGCCAGGAATTGATCGACGAGCACCTGTTGCAGGTCGGGTTCATTCACCGCCAACAGTTCCTCGAACAGTTGTCCAAACGTGATCTTCGGATTTTGGACAACCGGCTTCATCGTCGAGACGGCCTCAAGGCCCTCATAGAGACGTACCGCATCATAGATGCGAAAGACGGTTTTGCCGATTTCCTCACATTGGCGAGTGGCGCGGCCGATCATCTGCTCGTAGAGGATGCGGGAATTGACCCGGCGCAGAAACACGAGGTTACAGATTTTCGGCACGTCAATTCCGGTGGTGAGCAGATCCACCGTGACGGCAATTTTCGGGCTGGCTTCGTTTTTGTAGCGACGCACCAGGGCTTGGGGATCATCGGTGTTGCCTGTGATTTTGAGGATGTCGTTGTGCTGGAGGTCGGGGTCAATCTGGCTGAATGCTTCCCGCAGCAGGTTCACGACCAGGTCAGCATGGCGATCGCTGGCACAGAAAATTAGCGTTTTAGCCGGAAAGCTCAGGTCAATGTGCCGGGTGAGTTCTTGGCAAACCGCACGGTTAAAGGGTTCCGTGATCACCCGCTTGTTGAACTGCTGGACTTCAAACTTCACCTCATCCGGCGCGGTGATCAAGTCAAGTTCCCCGCTCTTGGGGTCGAAGACTTCAATGTCTTCGTCTTGCTCCCAGATGATGCCGTCTTCCGCGAGGCGCGTGCGGATCTGGATCGGCGGTTCATGGTCAATCAGATGCCCATCAATGACGGCGGTACGGTAGCTATAGCGGTAAACGGGTTCACCAAAAATCTCGGTGGTGTGGAGGGCAGGGGTGGCGGTGAGGCCAATTTGCACCGCGTCGAAGTAGTCCAAAACGCGACGATATTTGGAGACATAATCGCTGAAGTCGCGGAATTGGAGTTCGGCTTCGCTGAGGTCTTTGTCCAGTAAATAGCCCCGGTGGCATTCATCGATAATGATGCAGTCAAAGAAGCCGACGGAGGGCGGGGGGCTGTCGTCGCTGGGATAAAACAGCCGCTTCACGAAGCTCTGCACGGTGGCAATTTGTACCTTCGCATCGGAGTCCAGATCCGTCGCGCCGGACTCACGCACCTCGAAAATATCAGCGAAGGTTTGCAGACTTTCGAGTTTGGTTTCTTTGAAGGCATCGTGGCTCTGTTCGCTGAGGGTGGTGCGATCCACGAGGAAGAGAATGCGCCGGAAGCGACGGGTTTTTAGCAGGCGATAGATCAGGGCGATCGCCGTTTTCGTCTTCCCGGTTCCGGTGGCCATAGCCAAGAGGATGCGGTTTTGATCCTGGGCCAGGGCCGCTTCTACCGAGCGAATCGCCGTCTGTTGATAGTCCCGCAGTTTCAGGCCATAGGTGCTGAAGTCGTCTTGCTCCAGTTGGGCATGGGCCGCATCCACATCCTGGGCAAGGCGCTGGCGCAGGTCGTCGGGGCTAGGCCAAGCCTGGAGGGGTTTACTAAGGTTCGTGGGGCGGCGCACATCCCGGAACCAAATGCCGCTCTCAATTTTGAGTTGTTCGAGGTAGGGGCGGCCGTTGGTGGCAAAGATGAACGGGACTTTATAGTCTTCCCATGGCCCCAACAGTTGCTCATTATCTTTGATTCGGTAGTTGCGGCTATAGCGATCGCTCTGATCTAACCCCCGTTCGCTAATGTTTTTGCGGCGGCGTTTGGCTTCCACCACCCCCACCGGGTTGAGGCCGAGGAACAGCACAT
Source organism: Spirulinaceae cyanobacterium (assembly GCA_049601735.1). Taxonomy (GTDB): domain Bacteria; phylum Cyanobacteriota; class Cyanobacteriia; order Cyanobacteriales; family Spirulinaceae; genus SIO3F2. The sequence goes on along the minus strand of JBMYQW010000193.1, from coordinate 5,053 downwards.
AATCTGCTGTGCCGCGTTTAACGGGCCATTCTGCGATCGCGCGATTTTTTCCCACTTCGGGCCGTGCGCCCTGCTGATACGCGAGGGTTGCGGTGTCGGCTTCCCAGCCCATTTCCTGGAGTTGAGCGTCGATGAGTTGCCGGGTTTCGGCTTCATCTAGGTCAATCGTGGTCTGCTGCTGGGCCCGCTGGATGAATTGTTTGAGCTCGGGAGCGGGGGTCTGTTGGGCCTGGCGTTGGCGGGTTTGCAGCTCGGCTTTGAGTTGGGCGGTTTCGGCTGCGGTTTCCGTGAGCAGTTGTTCCGCTAGTTGGCGCAGTTGCGCTTCGTTGGTGGCTTGGGCTTGGTACGTTTCGAGGGCGGTTTGGTGGGTTTGCAGTTCGGCTTTGAGGCGATCGAGTTCGGCGCGGGTGGCGGCAGTCGTTGCGGTGGGGTCCGGAGGGGGAATGAAGGGCCCGGCTTTGAAGTTGGGCTGACCGTTGTAGCTGCGTTGGAAGGCAGCAGCGAGGCGGCGGGCATATTTGAGGTTGCTCAAGGCGGTGCGGTGGTCGCCTTGGAGCTGGTGGGTGGCACGGTTGCCCTTAATCCGCAGCTGGTGAAACAGGTCGATCGCGTCCTGGGGCAGAATGTTTTCATTCCGGAGCCGATTGAGCAGGCGCAGTTGGTTGTCGTCGGTTTCGTCGTAAAGTCCAACGCGGGCAGCGATGATCTGGGCGAGGCGTTCCCCGAACTGCCGCAGCTTCATCAGGCTGGTGACGGGGTCGGTGGCGAAGGTTTGTTCGGCGATCGCACCGATCCGCTCTAGGGTGGGGTGGGTTGGGCGTAGAAAGGTGAAGTTGAGGGAGGGGAGGTGCTGCATGGCAGGCGACGTTCTGCGGGTTTGGTTCTATTTTAGGCGGGGTCTGGGCGATCGCGTAAGATCTAATCAGCCTAGCTCTACAGAGGAGAGGTCACCATGGTACAAACCCTGACTCAACGGGAAGCCGACACCCTATGGTTGGCATACCCCAGAAGCCTAAAGCTCTACATTACTCCGGAGCAGTTTGCTGACTTGGCGGCTCGCAATCGAGAATTGCGCATGGAACGAACAGCTACAGGAGAGTTAATTGTGAATCCACCAACGGGCTGGGAAACAGGTAAGCGCAACCGTAGTCTGATCGGGCAACTCGATCGCTGGTATGAGGTTTATCAACAGGGGGAGGCGTTTGACTGTAACACAGGGTTCGTTTTGCCGAATGGCGCGATTCTTTCGCCGGATGCCTGTTGGGTGAGCCAGAAGCGTTGGGATGCGTTGACGGATGAGCAGAAGGAGACGTTTCCTCATCTCTGTCCGGATTTTGTGGTGGAGTTACGGTCTGATTCAGATACTTTGAAATCACTGCAAGAGAAAATGCGGGAGTATATGGACAATGGCGCGAAGTTGGGGTGGTTAATTGATCCACAACATCGCAGGGTGGAGGTCTATCGGTTGGGTGCTGAGGTGGAGGTTTTGTCTAGTCCGGCTGAGTTGTCGGGTGAGGATGTATTGCCGGGTTTTAGGTTGGATGTGCAGCGGTTTTTTAATTGATGGATGAGCAAGAACTAAAAATCATCACAGCACAGATCAAGGCGTTTGCGGCACGGCTTTATCAAGGGCGGTAAGGTCTGGTTACAACACAATGGCACAGAGGCGGATATCGCCAGCCCTACATCTCATACCCTCGGCAGCACAATGGATCACTTTAAGGAAAAATACATCAATCCGTTTACGGACTATGGCTTCAAACGACTGTTTGGTGAGGAGCCCCATAAGGATCTGTTGTTGGATTTTTTGAATGAGTTACTCCGGGATCAAGAGGGGGAAATTAAGTCGCTCAATTACATCAAAAATGAGCGGCTGGGTTCGACGAGCCTGGATCGTAAGGCGATTTTTGACCTCTATTGTGAGAATGAACGGGGAGAGAAGTTCATTGTTGAGTTGCAAAAGGCGAAACAGAATTTTTTCAAAGATCGCACGGTCTTCTATGCCACGTTTCCGATTCGGGAGCAGGCGGAGCAGGGCAATTGGAATTTTAAGCTGAAGGCGGTGTATACCGTTGCCATTCTAGATTTTATTTTTGAGGAAGACAAGAACAAGCCGGATAAGTATCGCTATGACGTGAAGCTGGCGGATATCGAGACGTGCAAGGTTTTCTACGATAAGTTGACGTTTATTTATCTGGAGATGCCGAAGTTCAATAAGACGGTTGAACAGCTCACCACTCGGTTTGAAAAGTGGCTCTATGTGTTGCGGAATTTGACACAGATTCAAGAAATCCCAGAGCCGCTTCAGGAGGAGGTGTTTGAGCGGCTGTTTGCGGTGGCGGAGATCGCGCAGTTCAACCCGGCGCAGGTGCGCTCCTATGAGGACAGTCTTAAGTATTACCGGGATTTGCAAAATACGATCGATACGGCATGGGATGAGGGTAAGGCTGAGGGGATCGCTAAAGTGGCTACATCTTTGCTGGCAATGGGGATGGATGATGACCAAATCTTGGCGGCGACGGGTTTGACGGCGGCGCAGCTTGAGGCGTTGAGGGGAGCGTGATCGCTTAAGTTGTGTTGCGGTTTGGGGGTTGGGGGTGCGGTTTGGGATATAGTGGCGGCTCGAATGGTGGGCGATGTTGCCCGTTTATTTTTTGTGAGTGATGCACATATTATCTTTAGAGAACATTCCTGCTCATTGGTGTTTAGTCAAACTAACTGATATTTCTAGCTTAGAAAAAAATGCGATTAAAAGAGGGCCATTCGGCAGCACTATCAAAAAAAGTATGTTTGTTGAATCGGGATATAAGGTGTATGAACAAAAAAACGCGATTTATGATGACTGCTCTCTAGGTAACTACTATATAACAGCGGAGAAATTTGAAGAGCTTATTGATTTTGCTGTAAAGCCTGGAGACTTTATCGTAAGTTGTGCAGGGACAATTGGTAAAATTGCCATTGTCTCTGGGGATTCCACCCCAGGTATTATCAACCAAGCCTTATTAAAAATTTCACTTAACTCTCAAGCAGTAAATAAACAATACTTTCTTGAACTTTTTAGATCGAGATTTTTTCAAGATTCTATCTCAGGTAATGTTCAAGGTTCAGCCATGAAAAACATGGCATCTGTTAAAGTTCTCAAAAAAGCAGACATCCCCCTTCCTCCCCTCAACGAACAGCGGCGGATTGTGGCGAAGATTGAGGAGCTAAACGATCGCATCTCCACAGCCAAAACCGCACTCGAAGCGGCACGGGAGGCGGTGGGGCAGTTCCGGCAGTCGGTTTTGGCGGCGGCGTTTCGGGGGGATTTAACGGCGGATTGGCGGGCGGCGCATCCGGATGTTGAACCTGCGGCGGTGTTGTTGGAGCGGATTCGGGTGGAGCTAAAAGAAGTTAAAAAGAAAAAAGTCAAGAATACTTTAGATGATCCTCATGAGTTGCCCGAGTCATGGGTATGGCAAGAATTAAATGATATTTGTTTTGTTATTACTGATGGAGATCACCAAGCACCACCAAAAACAGATTCAGGGATTCCTTTTATCGTTATTTCTAATATCAATACAGGGAAAATAGATTTTTCTAATACTCGATTTGTCCCCATAAGCTATTATGAAAAACTTCAAGAGCATAGAAAGCCCAAGATTGGCGACATAATATATTCAGTTGTAGGAACTTATGGTGTTCCTGTTTTAGTAGATACCAATAGAGAATTCTGCTTTCAGCGTCACATCGCTTTATTGAGAATAAGTAATAACATAGATCGTCAGTATTTTGTATCAGCTCTTAAATCCAAAACAGTTTTTGATCAAGCAACATACGTGGCAACAGGAACAACTCAATTAACAGTTACGTTAACTGGACTACGCAAGATCAAGGTGCCGCTCTCTCCCCTCGAAGAACAAAAGGAAATCGTTAAACGCATTGAAGCCGCATTTGAGCAAGCCGACAAGATCGAAGCCGAAATCAACACCAGCTTAGAGCAACTGAAAACCCTCGACCAAGCCATCCTCGCCAAAGCCTTCCGGGGCGAGCTCGTGCCCCAAGACCCCAACGACGAACCCGCCAGCGAACTGCTCAAACGCATCGCAGCCGCACGGGTAGCGGCACAACCGCAGCAGAAGCAGACTAAACGGCGGCGGCAGCAGAGTTGAACAGGGGAGCAACCCAATCGGCCATCTCCCCCAACAGCAAAGGACGGCTCTGATGAGAACCGTCCCTTGCTCAACTGCCAGATCACTGGGGATCACTTAAAAGAATATTGATCTATCGGGCAGTGATCCCTGCAAATGAATTTCCCGACGACCGATCAGTGCAGCTTATGACGCCAATCTACGATGATTGCGTTGACTCAGGCTGCAAACCTGCATTGACGCATTGATTCAGCAGCCAGACCCCACCCCCAAACTTGAGCGTTTCCAACACCCAATAGAGAGCTTGCTCCCAGAGCATCGTTTCTGGCATCGCCGGGCGATCGCCCAAAGCCCCCTCTAGCATTGCCCCCCAGCCGCCGAGTTGCGGTGTGAGCCAATAGGCATAAACCAGCGCAATGACCAACAGGCTAGCCGCCAGCGCCAACATTGGCTTGGTGACGGTAGCAGGGGCCGCCAAGGACTGGCGGACGCTCAGAAGCACCACCAACACCGTTGCCGCCAAAACCAGCTCCACATGGTTAAACACCTCAAAGAGGGCATAACCCGCCGCCGCAAAGCCAGACTGCACAATCATGCCATTGCGGTACAGACAAGGCATCACCACCCCATCAAGCACAAGGCTACCGCTCAACCAAAAGCCGAGCACCGCTGCGATCGCGAGGTAGACCTGGGTGGCCCGCAGGCGTCCGAGCTGTCGTAAAGGATAAAACATGGAAATAAGTCCGAGATAGACATTGAAGATAATCTATCTCTAGCCTAGGCAGCTCTCTGACGGTTTGGGTCAACGGCAATACGAACTGTTAAGCGGGACTGCATATATTTGCAAAAGTACAACTTGCAAAAGTTGCTAAACCTGATCCAGCTTGAAAAGTACAGTGTTGAGGATTCGGAAATTTCGATTC
>JBMYQW010000192.1:6671-9334 GCA_049601735.1 Spirulinaceae cyanobacterium | reverse complement strand
CGCTGACCTCCAGAGCACGATCGCACGCGACATAGAGCTAAAGGCGATCGCTTTTATTCTAACCCTGCCATTTGGAACTCAATTGTTAAGGGGTGTTCATGGGTCGAGGCAAGCGATCGCAGGTCGCGATAACACGCCCTAGAATAGAAAAACTCCGTTAAGATTCTTAACACACCCTTAATGCGCAATGGCTCCATCCCCGCTTTCATCGCCCCCGTCAACTACTCCTCCTTTCTACCGCAGGCTCGGGTTTTCCCTACTCATGGTGAGCCCCTTCTTCCTGTGGGGAACGGCCATGGTGGCGATGAAGGACGTTTTGCCCCAGACGACGCCCCTCTTCTTGGCAGGGATGCGTTTGGTTCCCGCAGGCGTCTTGATCTTGCTCGTGGCGGCAGTGGCTGGCCTGCCCCAGCCCCAAACAGGACGGGCTTGGGCTTGGATCGGGCTCTTTGCCCTCTTAGATGCTCTGATGTTCCAAGGATTTCTGGCGGAAGGACTGGAGCGCACCGGGGCAGGTTTGGGCTCAGTGATGATCGATTCTCAACCCATTGCGATCGCCCTGCTCTCTAGCTGGCTCTTTGCCGAGCGGATTGGCGGCTGGGGTTGGTTGGGCCTGGGTTTAGGCATTCTCGGCATTAGCCTGATCGGGCTACCCAGTGACTGGTGGCTAGGCGGGTGGCAGCAGCAAAGCGTGGCGATCACTTGGGACGGGTCGGCCCTGCTGGCCAACGGGCAATGGTGGATGCTCTTAGCGGCGATCGCCATGGCCACGGGAACCGTAACCATTCGCTACGTCAGCCGTCACGCTGACCCGGTGGTCGCCACAGGTTGGCACATGATTTTGGGCGGGCTGCCGCTCTGGGGGCTCTCTGCCCTTGGGGAGACGGGGCAATGGCAAACCATTGATACGACGGGTTGGCTGGAACTGGGCTACGCCACCCTCATGGGCAGTGCGATCGCCTACGGCGTCTTTTTCTACATTGCGGCCCAGGGGAATCTCACCAGCTTCACCGCCCTGACCTTTTTGACGCCTGTGTTCGCCCTGCTGTTTAGCAACCTATTCCTGGGCGAAGTGCTCAATGGGGTGCAATGGCCCGGCGTGTTGCTGACGCTGGTGAGCATTGCACTGATCAATCAGCGCGATCGCCTCAGCCAATGGCAGCAGCACCACCCATCCCCCCAACCATCCGGATCGACAGCCGCTACGCCTGTTAAGGTAGAGAAAGAATAATCAGCAACGGGGTGAGCAGGCGGCTTAAAGCGGCTCTGCCAAAGACCAAACGACTGCTGTTATTCTGCTCAGGCAGATGCTGCCCATTGCACCGATCACTTTGCTGGGACTGACTCTATCGTGGTGACGTATGTCGACCTCTTTTCAACTGCGCCGAACAGGGATTGTACTGGGCTTGTTGGCTGGTCTAGCCAGTGGAGCGATCGTTTCTGCGCCAGAACAGCAGGCGATCGCGCTCACCCTGGAACAGCCCCTGCTTGCCCAAGCCGCAGCCGACGATAGCCTGCCGAGCCCTGACGACATCGTTGAGCCCGATGCGCCAACCCCGCCGGAAGACTCCCCCGCCATCACCCGCGGTATGGAGGGGGAAGTCGTCGAAGAACTCCAGACCCTCCTCCAGCGGGCCAAGGTCTACGACGGTGAGGTTACGGGAATCTTCGATGAAGCCACCGAGCAAGCTGTCGCTGACTTCCAGAGCCAGAACGAGTTGGAGCCCACCGGAAGCCTCGATGTCCAGACTTACGATGTGCTTGTCGAGCAGGTAGAACAAGCCGCCCAAAAAGCGGCTGAAAAAGCCGAGAAAGAGCAGCAGCAGAGAAGACAACGCCTCAGGAAATACCTGCTAGCGGGTGCGGCGGGGGTTGTGGGTCTGGTCGGTCTGGTGGGGGGAACCTATTTCCTGTTTCGGTTTGTCAACCAAGGCCCCGCCCAGGAGAATGAAACTTATTCAGAAGGAGGCGAGCCCGAACCGCTGCTCCGGCCAGACGCGGAGACGGACTTCGCCCACCAGCCCGTTGCTCCGAACACCCCGCCCAGTGGGATTGACCCTGGCATTGCGCGGCACGATCATGCAGCCCTGCTGCCTGATCCCTCAGCTTCTCCACCTCAAGCTGCTGAACCTCAAGCTGCTGATCACCTAGCTGCTGATCCTCAAGCCCCTGAAACGCTACCGCCCCGTCAGCCCCTAGAATTTGCCTCGATTCAAGCGGTTCAACCCGTCGCGCCGCCCAAGTTTGAGACGATCGCCCCCGCCCCAACCACAGCTAAACATCCTCCAGCGATCGCACCCGTCGAGCCGTCTCAAGCCGCTGCGCTCCAAGCCGATGTCTGGACGGAGAACCCAGCGAATCCCCCGGTCAATCCGCCCGCCAGAAGCCCAGCCGCAACACCGCTCAATTCGCCAGCTCAAGCTAACGCCACTGCTCGCGTAAACCCTCCGGTGCAGCCCCCTCCTCCTGCACCAACCAGCACAGCCCTCACCACTCAGAATGGCAGGATCTCTCCCCAGCCTGCGGCGCTTGCGGTACAGCCACCACCCGAGCCGTTACCTAAGACGGATGTAATCGAGGAGTTGATTCGGGAGCTGCGATCGCCTCGCCCGGAAGTGCGGCGGCAGGCGATCTGGGAGTTGGCCCAAAAGGGCGACTCACGG
>JBMYQW010000192.1:0-6661 GCA_049601735.1 Spirulinaceae cyanobacterium | reverse complement strand
GAATTTGCTGTTGGATTCTGATTCTCAGCAGCAGAGCTTGGTGCTTGAAGCCCTTTCTCAGATTGGTGTCCGCACACTCAAGCCGATTAACCGGGCGCTGGCGCTCTCGCTGCAAGATGAAAATGCCCAAGTCCGCAAGAATGCGATCCGGGATGTATCGCGGATCTATGCGTTGCTTTCGCAGCTCAGTCAGCTCATTTACTACGCCACGGATGATACGGATGCGGATGTGCAAGAAACGGCTCAATGGGCATTAGAACAGCTCAAGAAGATCCGCACGCCCCATCCGGGAGGGTCTTAAACCCTAAGAATTGAGAGACGTTAAGCCACGGGGCGGTAGCGGGAAGAAAGCAGCGGGAGAGATGTGGAAAAGCATAGAGAGTTTGTCAATCTGCTCCAATGTCAAGTTACGCTTACCATTTAACACTTCTGCAAGAATCGACTCAGTTTTGAACACCGAAATAAGTTCTTTCGGCTCTAAATAAAATTCATCAATTAGAGTCTTAAGTAGTTCGATACCACTAATGTCAGGAATTGCAATGTTTTCTTCCTCGTACTCAAAAACCAGAGCGCCCAGAACGTTCAAATAGTCTTCCTCTTCCAACGTTAAGATCTCAGAATCTAGCAGCTCATTGATTACATTCTGAGTTGTAACCAGTTCTTCCTTAGAAGTGATCGGCCGAGGAGGAGATTGACCAAGAAGCTCGATATATCTTTCGCTTTGAGTAAATGCCACAAGTTCTTCAAGTATTTTGCAACAAGTGATGTTTAAATGAATGTGGTGCTTTTCCAACTATAGGATAAATTTTTTGATTTTATGATTAGAACAATACCTATCTTGTTTGAATTTTCTGTTATATCACGCTAACCAAGCCATAATGCAGCATTTTACAGTTCTATAGCAAATTGTGAAAGCACAAGGTACGGAGCAAAATCTCCTGATCGCACTGGAAGAGGATTTTGGGATGATGAGCGCACCTCATGCTTATAAAAACACTATATCTTCATATCAAGACTGAGTAAAATCGACCAGGATTTCCTGTCGTTCGCCGTCACGCTCGATCGTGAATTCAGCCTCAGCAGGTTCATTTTGCATGGTTGCCAGGAAATTCTTGAACAGACGATGCAAGCGCATCCGCCGTCCATTAACAGCAATAATCCGATCCAGAGGTTTCAAACCAGCGCGATCGGCAGCAGAACCATAACTGACGGTGTGGATTAGCAACTCATTGTTGATTTCAACCCCGAGTTGCGCTAGACCCAAACTTGTCACCGGGTCAGGTTGACGAGCGAAATGGGCCGCCTGACGAATTTTGTCTTGATTCTCATCTAAGAATGCTGTTACCTCCCCAATCGATACGGCAAAAGCAATTCCATTACTCATTTCAACGTCAAGCCCTTCACCTAGAATAGTCTTGCCCACTGATGTATTAACGCCGATCAATTCTCCGTAGGAGTTGAGGAGCGGCCCACCTGAGTTACCTGGATTGATGGGTGCATCAATTTGAAGACCATCTGGGGCAACTACCAACCAGACAGAATCATTTCGATCAGCAATATCAGAACGAATGGCACTCAATACTCCAACCGTCAAAGTACCAGGCAATGGGTGCGCTTGCTCTCGGTTTGGACTGACTAGAACGGGAGTTCCAATTGCATAGACCGTTTGGCCAACCTGTAAAGAGCTATTCAGGCTTAATGGAAGTGTTGGAAACTGACGATACGAAATTTGTACAAGTGCTAAATCTCGTTCAGTATCACGGGCAATTAGACGAGCATCGTAGTCTTGGGGCCAAGCTGTTTTGACGACAACCTGGTTACTCAATGCATTCTCGAAAATATGTGCATTAGTCAAAATCAGCCCAGTTTCATTAATGATGCTACCAGAACCAAAGTTTGTTCGCTGTTCAGTTGCTGGCACTTCCAACGCCACTACTGCAGGAATGGCTTTTTCATAAAGAGCAATACGCGCTTGTTCCTCTTCACTGAGAGCGATGAGGGGAGGTAATGCTGGTGGCTCAGATGCTGTAGCTGCCAGGAGAAAAACTGGACTGAAGGGGCTGAATAGACCCAAACTGATTGCCCAAAGATAACGGATATTCATAGACTCTTTATTGTTGTGACGACAATTTTGATTTGTTGAAGCCAAATCTGAATTCAGTGTAGAGCCTGTTTATTTTAAAGAATAGCGTTCGCAAAGATTGCATACCATTTAGAATGAAAATTAATTTTCTTTTCTCAAAAAAAATCCGGACGAAAAAATAACCATACACAATGGTCGCTGTAAAGAGCGATCGGGTTTCACACAAAAATTAATTTTCTTTTCTCAAGATTTTTTCGGATGAAAAGATCACCACCAAAAACAAGCTGTGATGCCGCGACACAGCGATCGCGAAAGTATAGACTGATACCCGAATCCGGCAAGTAAAACCAAAGTATGGAGGGGTGAGCTTGTCAAACTCCGATCGCTCAGACGTTCGAATGTCGTATGAGCCAAGCGTACGCCAAGAAACAAGAGCATTACCCATCAATAATGTTCGTGAGTGACGGGCAAGCTACTCGCGCTGGGGGTAGTGGCTTATTTGTAAGGAGTAGACCAAAATATCGACGAGGACTCAGGAATGAAGTGGTTCTGAGCACCTAGCTCGGAAAATTGGCCAAATAAAAGCCGCCGAAACGGCGGACTACAAAGCAATCGGAGGGTTATCTCTATAGTTTAGAGAGTCCTTGCGGATGGAGTTGTTACCAATGTTACGAGCCATGATTTTTCTCGGCCAACCGTTGGGCTGTCCGCAGAATCTGTCCCGCCAACATTGCCGCGCCAAAACCGTTGTCAATATTCACCACCCCAATGCCCGTCGCACAGGCGGTTAGCATCGCCATCAACGGCGTTAAACCGCCCAAGTGAGCGCCATAGCCAACGCTGGTGGGCACCGCGACCACGGGACAGTCCACTAAACCCGCCACCACACTCGGCAGCGCCCCTTCCATCCCCGCGACCACAATGATGACATCGGCATTTTGTAACTTGTCTTGGTGGCGCAGGAGCCGATGCACCCCCGCAACCCCCACATCCCAGAGGCGCTCGGGGGTAAAGCCCATGAGTTCTGCGGTGACAGCGGCCTCTTCGGCGACGGGCAAGTCGGCTGTGCCCGCGCTGATCAACATCAGATCGCCGGGATAGGTGGGGTGGGGCGTCCCCACTGCACAGATCCCCGCCGCTGGGTAATAGCGAAGATCCCGCACGATCGCCCGGATTACTTGGTATTTTTCCCGATCCACGCGGGTCGCCATGACGACGGCTTGGTGCGATCGCGCCTCCTGGATAATCGCCGCGATCTGTGCCGCTGTCTTGTCCGCGCCCCAGATCACCTCCGGAAAACCCGTGCGCTGCTGACGGGCTACATCCAACTTGGCAAAGTCTGCCACCTCAGCATAGGATTCGGCTTGAACTTGCTCCACCGCCGCCTGAGTCGAGAGCTGCCCGCTAGCGACCGCCTCCAGCAGGCGCTGGAGCTGTTGCCGAGACAGACTGGTCATTCAGCCGGGGGGGATGAGGCAGCTGCGGCTTCGCCCCGCTGCCAGAGCATCTGCCACCAGAGCCGTCGGTAGGGCAGCAACCAAAAAAGCCACCAGAGCCAGCCGCCATGACGTCGCATCAGGTGCTTCCATTCCTGCCAGGGGTGCAGGGTGACATCGTTTAGCATGAGCCCTTTGGGTTGCTGGATTTTACTCAGGCTCTCATCCAGCGTGGCGGTGGAGAGAGCTTGGGGGCGCGGATTATCGCTGCAAGTCCCCTGATAGCCTGGGGCAATCCAGACGGTGCAGCCCTCTTGTTTGGCACGCAGACCGTAGTCCCAATCGCCTGCGTAATGGGTCAGGGTGGGGTCAAGATTACCGACTTTCTGGGCGACTGCGCGGGGAATAAGCACAATGTTGCCGCACATCATGTCGCAGCGTTGGGGGACATTCAGCGGTTCAACCGGACGGGCTTTAAAGGGGGGCAACAGCGAACTGAGCTGGCGCATTCCGCCGTAGGTCAATTCCTTGGTCTGGGGATCGCGCGTCGAACCCGCGACGATCGCCGCCCCAGAACGAACGGGATCACCCTGAGCGGCAATTTTCTGGGCCGTATCGAGGAGGGTGGCGATCGCTTCGGGGTAGAGCAAGGTATCATCGTTGAGCCAGATGTAACCATCGTAGTCTTGGGCGAGGGCCCGCTCAAAGGCCAGATGCATCCCGCCATTCCAAAACAGTTGGCCCGTACCGGCAATTACCTTGACCTCGGGATATTGCGATCGCACCGCCTCAGTCGTGCCATCGGTGCTACCATCGTCCACTAAGTACACCGTGATTTGCTGTTCCTGGAGCCCCGTCTGGGCGTAGAGTGCCTTGAGACAGGCGAGCGTCTGGGGTTTGCGGTTATAGCAGGTCAACAATACCGCGAGGCGAGCGAAGGAGAGCGTCATGGTTAATAAAGGGCCAGCATCAAGTCCTGCTGGTATTTCTGGGTGAGGGGATGCTCGTTCCCCAGCAGTTGAAACAGGGTCAACATGGCTTTACGCGCGCCATCCTTTTGGAAGCTGCGATCGCGCTCCACAATTTGGAGAAATCCTTGCAAGGCCGCGTCATAGTCTTGGGCGATCGCGGCCTGGGCAGCTTGCTGATACTGCTGGGCAAGAGGGCTCTCGGCAACAGGCTGTTGCGCCAGTTGCCGCAGTTCCAGTTCTGCTCCGAGGCGCTGGGCCGTGGCGTAAGCCTCAGCATGGCTGGGGTTAATCGTCGCCACCAGTTGTGCAGCATCCTTGAGTTGGTTGAGGGCCAAGAGCAGGCGCACCGCAACCAAAGTCACCGATGGATGCTCGGAATATTGGGCAAAGAGCGCATCGAGCTGGGTTTTGGCTGAGGTATAGTCTTGGGTGGCGATCGCCGCCTGCACCTGAGCCAATTGCGGGGCGAGTTCAGCTTCAGCCTGGAGACCCTGCAAGAACTGGCGCAATTGGGCCTCGCCCGGCGCACCCACAAAGCCCGGTCTGGCTGCACCATCTTGAAACACGCGCACATCCGGCACGCCCTGCACCTGATATTGCGAGGCGAGTTGGGGGTTTTGGTCAATATCCACCTTCGCCAAGGTCACACCGTATTCCAAGGTCAGGCGCTCCAGCAGGGGCTTGAGGATTTGACACGGCCCACACCAAGTCGCGTAAAAATCTACAACAACAGGGGTGCTATGGGACAGCTCCAAGACATCTTGGGCAAAGGTTTGGGCGGTGACATCCATCGTCTCACTAATTGCCGCCGATCCATTTTTCGCTGTTGAGGCGCTGGAGAGTATACATCACCATCAGGTCTAAGTTCACCCGGCGCTCGTCAATCATGAAAGATTCCAGAATGCTAGCGGGCTGGCCGCTGGTGGTGCAGGAAAAGCCTTTGTTGCCCTTGATCGTCTCATCAAAGTAGTAGAGGTTGAACTGGCGATCGCCCCCGCGCCATTGACCTTCCACTTGCCAGCAAGATCCATCCGCAGGCAGACCCAGCACCGGAATCGACTTTTGGCTAAAACTCAGGTTCATGTCAGTCAGCCCCACCTCGGCAAAGGCATCTTGAAGGGCCGGAAGAAAATGCTGCTCCATGAACTCCGGCAAAGGCTTTTCTTCGGGCTCTAGGGGCTTCTCTTCTTTTTCAGCAGCAGCGGATTTGGCTTTAGCGTCTTCGGGCATGGTGGGCGCGATCGAGCGAATGGACAACTCCTGAATTATATAGCACGACGAAAAGCAGTTGCTCCAGTCCCTGTCATACCCCACCACGTCATACCCCACCACGAAAGTCCGGGCTACAGGGGCTAGACGCTCACGCTAGCTCTGCAACCAATCGCTCCCACACAGCGACCGGATCGCTCGCTTGGGTAATCGGCCGCCCTATCACTAAATAATCTGCCCCAGCAGCGATCGCCTCGCGAGGAGTCATCACGCGGCGTTGGTCTTGGCGATCGGCCCAGGTCGGGCGTACCCCAGGACAAATCAGGGTAAAGTCCGGGCCACAAACGCGCCGAATCGCTGCCGCCTCTTGAGGCGAGCAGATCACCCCCGGCAAGCCCACGTCCTGGGCCAGCATAGCCAGGTGTAGGACGTATTCGGACAGTTCCAGGGGGACTTTTAGATCAAACGCCAACTCCCGGCTGTTGAGACTCGTGAGCACCGTCACCCCGAGCAGCTGCAATGAGGAATCGGTGGGTAAGGCAGCGACAGCGCCTTGGAGTGCGGGGCGGCCCGCCGTGGCATGAACCGTGAGCCAATCCACTTGATATTGTTGAGCGGCTTTGACAGCGCCGGCGATCGTGTTGGGAATATCGTGGAGCTTGAGATCGAGAAAAATCCGTTTCTGGCGCTCTTTGAGCAGGGCGAGGATTTCTGGCCCGGCAGCAATAAAGAGTTCTAGACCCACTTTCCAGCATTGCACTGGGGGGAGTTGGTCGATGAGAGCGATCGCCTCAACTGCTGTGGGCACATCAAGCGGGACGATCAGGCGATCGCTGGGCGTTGCGGGCTTACGGAGCATAATCAAATGCCGTAGGGACGGGTTTGAAACCACTGGTGTGAACTTAATGCTGTATTCAGCTCCTGGTGGGAGTTCCAGTGGGCCGACCCACCTCCCCCTACGG
>JBMYQW010000191.1:0-9376 GCA_049601735.1 Spirulinaceae cyanobacterium | reverse complement strand
AAACCGTTGCCATGTCTAGCTTACCGCCCCGCTTCCGTTTTTTAGCGTCGGGCGCTTGATGGCTTGTTCCATCCGGCTTTTAGAATGAATGGATAACGCGCCCTCGGTTGACTGCCGCCCCTAAACCCCATGCCCATTCTGATTGCCGCTACTGCCGATGACGCCCACAAAGGGGAGCTGGTGACACTCCTCCAAGACTATCCTGCGATCGCCGACCGCTATCAATTCTTAGCCACCCAACGCACGGGGGAGCGGCTGCAACAGAGCTGTGGCGTAACGGTGACGACGGTTCAACCCAATGCGCGGGGGGGCATGGTTGAACTGGCGGCCAGGGTGGTAGCAGGCGAGATCGCCGCCGCGATTGATCTTTTTGAGCCCACAACCGATGCGATCGCCAACCCAGAGCGTCAAGCCCTCTGGCGGCTGTGTGCCTTGCACAATGTGCCCTACGCCCATAACCTCGCTACTGCCGCCGCCATTTTGCAAGCCTTGGGCGGCTCCCGCACCGCGCATCTGATCTTTAATCCGGCGGCGGGCCAGGGCAACCCGATGCAGGAACTCGAACAGATTCGCCAGCAACTCGAACCCCAGATCCAGATCCGCACCCTTTTCACCCAGCCTGAGACTGATCCCGCCGAACAGGTGCGGGAGATTGTCGAGAAAATTGGCCCCGTCGCGGCCGACTCCACCGAGCAACTGATCCTGGCCTCTGGTGGCGATGGCACGGTGTCGGCGATCGCCAGCGCCCTGGTCAATACCAATATTCCCCTGGGGATTATTCCCCGCGGGACGGCGAATGCCTTTGCCGCCGCCCTCGGGATTCCGGGTAATATCCCCGAAGCCTGCCGGGTGATCCGCTCGGGAACTATCCGGGTCGTCGATACGGCACGCTGCAACGACCAGCCGATGATCTTGCTGGCAGGCTTGGGCTTTGAGGCCGGCATGGTGGATAAAGCCGACCGTGATCTCAAACGTCAGTTTGGCTCCCTAGCGTATATTTTGGCAGGAGTGCAGCAGTTTACCGAGCAAGAACCCTTCCAGGCCCATATCGAAATTGAGGGACAGGTCAGCGAGTTTGAAACCGCAGCGATTACGGTCGCCAACGTCGCTCCCAACACCTCGATTTTGGCCCAAGGTTTTGGGCAGGTGATTCCCGATGATGGACTCTTGGAAGTGACCATCAATACCAGCAAAACCCGTCTGGAAGCGATGAATGCCATGGTTTCGCTCTTTGCGGCGGCGCTGGTGAATTCCCCTAGCAACCGGGAAGATGTGGCGCGTCTGCGGACCCATCGCCTCGAAATCACCACCCAACCCGCCCAACGCCTGACGATCGATGGCGAACTGCACCCAGCTGACCCGACGATCGTGTTTGAATGTGTACCCGAAAGCCTGCGGGTGTTGGTTCCCCTTCTGAAGGATGAATTTTGAAGGATGAATGAATAACAGTCACTTCTGCCATCTACCTTCTGCCTTTAAAAATGCCCTACGAACCCCAAGCCCCAGACACGAGCATTGAGAGCGATCGCCTCCAGTTTCAACTCCTGCGCCAAAAGACAAATGCAGAACGCTATGTCATGGCCGCCCAGATGATTCACTGGTCGAAACGCATTGCGCTGATGGGCATTCAAAAAGCACGGCAGGAGAAAGCGCCTGAATATTTTGCCCAAGCGATTCTCAAAGAAAAATGGACACAGACGCTCACCCCAACGAGTAACCCGACCTTGTGGCTAAAAGATCCCAGTGAAATTGCTCAACAGCTACACAAGATTCTCAATGATTTGCAGATTCCTTACTACATCACAGGGAGCGTTGCCGCGATCGCCTATGGTGAACCGCGTACTACGCGAGATCTAGATCTGGTCATCAGCCTCGATCGTCCTCATTTACCACCACTGGTTGCTGCCTTAGAAGCCCAAGGTTTTTATTGTCCACCAGGGGCGGTTGAAGATCTCCAACGGGGACGGGGGCAAGTACTGAGTGTGACGCATATGGAACTGTTGCTCAATGCTGATATTGTGCTGACCGCAGCAACTGAATTTGACCAGAGCAAAATGGCCCGTCGTCGCCTCGAAGCGATCGCGCTGGATCAAACACAACAGTTTTGGCTAGTCTCCCCCGAAGACCTCATCTTAGCCAAGCTCCTTTGGGGCCAGCATAGCCAATCCGAAAAACAATGGCGGGATGTGCTGGGTGTGCTCAAGGTGCAGGGGGAGCAGCTTGATTTTGATTATCTGACCCATTGGGCCGATCGCTTGGCGATTGGGGAGCGGTGCGATCGGGCGATCGAGGCAGCAGGTTTGGGGAGGAGCGTTTAGGGTTTGGGAGGTAGGGCTCAACTGAGCAGAGTTCCACCACACCCCGACATCCGACCGCCAACACCCAATCAGACTGTTACTCCTGGAGAGTACAATGGGGGCGATTTCCACGCCGGAGGGTGGCAATGAAAATCTGGTTGATGTGGCTCGATCGCCTACTCGTGGCCAATGTCTTTTTGGTGCTTTTGGGCTTTGGCTGGTTTGCAGTGGCGGTGGTGGGCCAATCAACGGGCGTCAACCTGGGCTGGGACCTGTGGCTGACGCTCTGGCAGCCTCTGTTTAACCCCGCGATCGGCATTCTCTTTCTGGGCGCATTCGCCAGTTGGCTGATCAAGAAATTCAATCAATATTTCCAGGCAAAAATTTCCCAGGACGAACCGTTATGAGCGATATTCGGCTGCTGGTGCTGGATGTGGATGGCACGATCGCCGGGCCGAGCAACGTTGTCTCTCCTGCTGTGGTGCAAGCTCTCCAACAGGTGCAAGCTCGGGGCATTAAGGTGGCGATCGCCACCGGGCGGATGTATTGCTCGGCCCTGCGGTTCCACGAGGCGATCGGCTCCACCGAACCCTTGACCGCTTACAACGGCGCTTGGATTCAACAGCCAGGGATGATCGAGCCTCTGCTCCATTGCCCTCTGCCGACGGAGCGCGTTGCCGAGATCATCGACTTTGTGGAGCAATCTGAGACTTGGCGATCGCGGGTCGAGGTGCATCTCTACGCCGAGGATATGCTGTTTTTGTCCCAGCAGACGCCCCAGTCCGCGGCTTATCTCGATCGCTCCGGCGTTCCCGCGAATGTGCTCGACGATCTACGCAGCCTGCTGGATCGACAGTTCACCAAAGTGCTCCTCTCGTCCCCCGATCCGGAGGTGATTACGGAATTGATGGCCCTTTTTCGGGGGCGCTATCGTCCCCAAGAGCTGCACATCACCCAATCGACTGAAACCTATTTGGAGTTTACCCAGAGCAATATCAATAAGGGCACGGCGATCGCCCATCTGGCCCAGCACCATTACGGCTTGCCCCTCTCCCAGGTGATGGCGATCGGGGATAATTTCAATGATCTGGAGATGATTCAACAGGCCGGGATTGGTGTCGCCATGGGGAATGCGCCTGCCGGGGTCAAAGCCGAGGCGGATTGGGTCACGCGCTCCGTGGCAGAAGATGGCGTGGCGCTGGCAGTAGAACAGTTCCTGCTCGTTTAGGGCGTGTCGTTAATTAACCTCAGAAACCTTGTGGGACAAGGGAACGAAAATGTGATTTCACGAGTTCTCCAGGATTTAGCCGTTTCTTGTCTCGCGTTCAGGCTCTGTTCAGGTCGGCTCGGTTCAATAGCGGTGTAGAGTTTGAGATGCGATCGCGGCCCGCAGGCCGCAACAGGAGGCAAGCAACCATGGCAGTAGAATTTGACCTTGTGATTATTGGCGGCGGTTCCGGCGGTTTGGTCGTGGCCAGTGCTGCTGCCCAAATGAACGCCAAGGTTGCCCTGGTCGAAAAAGACAAGCTCGGCGGCGATTGCCTTTGGTATGGTTGTGTCCCGAGTAAGTCGCTCATTCACGCCGGACGCGTCGCCTACGAAGCCCAGAATGGCAGTCGTTTCGGCATCTATACCCAACCGCCGGAAATTAATTTTGCCGAGGCGATGGGTCATGTGCAAAACGTAATTAAGGCGATCGAACCCCATGATTCTCCTGAACGCTTCCGGGGTCTGGGCGTTGAGGTCATTTTTGGCTCGGGGCAATTTTGCGATCGCGACACCTTTGAGGTTAATGGACGCCAACTGACCGCCCGCGCCTTCGTGATTTCCACGGGCTCCCGCGCCCGCATTCCCAATCTCGAAGGGCTCGCAGCGGCAGGCTATCTCACCAATGAGCAGGTGTTTTCGATCACCGAGCGTCCGGAATCCCTGGCGCTCATTGGGGCG
Source organism: Spirulinaceae cyanobacterium (assembly GCA_049601735.1). Taxonomy (GTDB): domain Bacteria; phylum Cyanobacteriota; class Cyanobacteriia; order Cyanobacteriales; family Spirulinaceae; genus SIO3F2. The sequence goes on along the minus strand of JBMYQW010000191.1, from coordinate 5,132 downwards.
GGGCCAATCGGCTGCGAATTGGGTCAATCCTTCCATCGCCTCGGCTGTCCGGTGACGATTTTCTCCAGCCGCGATCGCATCATGCCCAAGGAAGACCCTGAGGCGGCGCGCATTGTCGAAGAGCAATTCAAATCTGAGGGGATCACAATCCTCAATAACACGCGCCCCGATCGCGTCGAGGTGATTGATGGCAAGAAGCATATTTGGGCCGATGGCAAGGAGATGGCGATCGTCGATGAAATTCTTGTCTCTGCCGGACGGGTTCCCAATGTGGAGAGCCTGAATCTTGAGGCGGCGGGGGTCGCCTACAGCCCGAAGGGCATTGAAGTGGATCAAGCCCTGCGCACGACCAACCCCAACATCTACGCCTGCGGCGATGTGATCGGCGGCTACCAGTTTACTCATGTGGCGGGCTACGAAGCCGTCACGGTGCTCACCAATGCGCTCTTTTCCCCAATCAAGCGGTTCTTCCCGAGCAAAGTGGATTACCGCGTCATTCCCTGGGCCACGTTCACCGACCCGGAGGTGGCGCGGGTGGGTCTCTCGGAACAGCAGGCCCGCGATCGCTACGGCAACGACATTTATGTACTCAAACAGCCCTTCGCCGGCGTCGATCGCGCCCAGGCGGAAGGGGCAACCGAGGGGTTCTGCAAGCTGATCACGCGCAGCAATGGCGAAATTCTCGGCGCTCACCTCGTCGGGCCGGTGGCGGGGGAATTGATCCACGAGATTGTCCTTGCCATGGCCAACAAGCTGCCCGCTGGCAAGCTCACGGGCATTCATGTCTATCCCACGCTCTCGGAGATTAATAGCAAGGCGGGTTTACTGCTGAGTAAACAGAAATACGCCAAAAATACCCGTCTACAAAACTTCCTCAAGGGTTTCTTTGGTTTTCTGAGGGGGTGATATAGCAGCGATATCGGTGGTTGTTGGTGGTTAGGACATTTTACGAAAGCCGAAATCCTCTAATTCTCGATTTTTCGATATTATGAATGGCATTGGCGAGTAGTTATTGGGTTGTGGTGGGCAGTGCCCACCCTACTGCTCGAATTCCTTGTTTCGGGCAGAACCGAACTTTTCTCGATAGTGGTTTTCGGCAATTATTTTCATTTCTTGCTTGCCTTTGTAATACTTGATAAAAACCAGGAAACACCATTCTTCAAAGTCACTTATTTCTTGAAAAGATTTATCAATGAAGAATTTCTTGGGGTACTTTAACAACAGTAAATCAACCAAGTTTTTATATTCATATTCTTCTAGGGAAAATGCTTTCCATTCCATCGCTCCTCCCATTCCAGAATACATATTTCCGGACAAAAGTATCGAGTTCATGATTCTCAAAGGAGGAATGCACCCAAAATCGAACAAGGTTGGAATTCTCAACAAAAAATCGACTAATTCACAGTCAAGAATGGTTATCTTGTCATCATCAAAAAGTACTTCCTGATAACAAACTTTTCTCATTTCCAACTCTAGGGCATTAATTATTTATCTTGAGATAGTTGTAAGGTGGGTACTGCCCACAAATTCGGGATTTTAGCTTATTTTCGATGGTTCTAAAAATGAGTCTCATTTATTATTTTTTCTCATTCTTTTCGTGACTTTTGAATTCATAATGGTGCGATCGCTATCCAGTATTATCAGTAGTTGTGTTGGGTTACTCTCCGAGAAGCAAGCTACGCTCCACTCAACACCAATCTACAGTTTAGAGTTGACGCTGCCCAATCTTGCCTTGTTGCTCCTCACAAACAAACGTGAGCGCCCCAATCGGGCTCTAGCGGTTCTCCCGTCAACTCAAGGCATTCAAACTCGGCCACTTGTCCATCATGGCCGATGCCAAAGATGCGGTTCCAATCGGTGCGATACACCCCGACCTCAAAAAAACCAAGGGTCGGGCAAGCGTCAATAATATCAGTGGCTAGGTCGGTCAAAAATACCGGGGAATTCATGACTGTTTCAGCGCCGTTCCCTTCAATCCAAATGTTGTAGAACTCGGAGCGGCCTTCAGGGGCGTCGGTGTAGTCATGGTCAGCGACATGAATGCGGATAATCTGCACCTGAGCCACGGCATCAATGTCATGGAAGGCGGCGGCGATCGCCGCCGGGCAGCTCTGGGACGGGTCTGGCTGGGCTTGGGCATCAGGCGGGGCGATCGCCAAACTGGGCAATGCCATGAGCAAAGGCATGAGGTTGAAAACGATTTGTTTCATGGGGATATTCCGGATCATTAGGGAGTCGGCTCTGAATCCGTCAGCCAAGGGGCAAACTCTTCAGTGAAGCGATCGCCCAAAATGGAGTCTCGAATCCGCTGGGTAAACCGCACCAACTCCGTGATGTTATGGATCGAGAGCAAAATATAGGCCAGCATTTCTTTCGCCTTAACAAGATGGTTCAGGTAGGCGCGGCTGAAGTTTTGACAGCAGTAGCAGGGGCAATCGGGGTCGAGGGGGCTGAAGTCCTCGCGGAACCGAGCATTTTTGAGGTTCCAACGCTCCCCCTTGACGATCGCTGTGCCGTGGCGACCGAAGCGGGTGGGAATCACGCAGTCAAAGAGGTCAATTCCGGCAGCGATCGCCCGCACCATTTCCTTGTGAGTGCCAACGCCCATCAGGTAACGGGGCTTCTGGGCGGGTAACATCGGCGCGACCGCCTCCACCACCGGATACATCAATTCATTGGGTTCGCCCACACTGACGCCGCCGATCGCATAGCCCGGTAAATCGAGCGCGATCAATTGCTTTGCTGCCGCAACACGCAGATCGGTATAAACGCCGCCCTGGACAATGCCAAAGAGCGCCTGATCTTGGGGGCGCTGGTGAGCCGCTAGCGATCGCTCCAGCCAACGGTAGGTGCGATCGGTCGCCTCGGCCACCGCCTCCCGCGTCGCCGGATAGGGCGGACATTCATCAAAGGCCATGATTACATCCGCGCCGAGGGCATTTTGAATCTCGATCGAGCGTTCTGGTGTGAAGTGAATCCGTCGCCCATCGCGGGGGGATTGGAACGTCACGCCCTCTTCCGTGAGTTTGCGCAGCGCACTGAGGCTAAAGACCTGGAACCCGCCGGAGTCGGTCAGCATGGGCTGCGACCAGTTCATGAAGCGATGAATCCCACCTGCCGCCTGCACGAGTTCTTCACCCGGTTGGAGATGGAGATGATAGGTATTGGCCAAGACCATCTGCGCCCCTGTTGCTGCGACTTGCGCTGGGGTGAGCCCCTTGACCGTGCCCACGGTTCCCACGGGCATGAAACGCGGCGTCTCGACAACGCCATGGGGCGTATGAAACCGGGCTGCACGCGCCTGACTCTGGGAACAGTTTGCCTCGACCTGAAACGAAAATGGCTTACTGCCCACTGCCATCACCCACTGAAATCACCCGCCGTAATCAAATCCTGAAATTAAATCTGGAAAGCCAATCCTGCAATCAAACTCTGTAATCAATGGCTCTAATCAATGGCTCTCACCGCCCTACAGTGACCTAAAGCCCGCAGTCATCGTCGTCAATTTGTACATCCCACTTAGCCGAGAGAACTTCACCGAGCATTGCCTCTAGGGCCGCTTCATCAATATTCTGGTGGGTGGTTTCTTCTTGGAGCGGGTTAGCCAGGGGAATGAGGCGTAAAACGCGATTGTCTTGGACGAGATCGTAATAGGTCTCCCGGTTGGGCGACTGATGGAGTTCGAGATAGTCGAAGCTCAACACATTGAGACAAAGCCCATGATTCGCCACCAAGGTCGCTTGGGACGGATCGGCAAAGACTTCAAGCACAAAGCCCTCGCCGTCACTTTGCACCTGATGGTCGAGGGAATGGATGTAACTGACGCGGCTCAGGGTGTTGAGCAGGCGAATCATGTCATCCTTGTTCACGACAGTGCCCTTGTCGATGATGCAGGGCGCGGGGAAAGAGTGGGAGTATGAATTATGGCTCATGGGAAAACGCCGATGATGCGGACATTGGCTGTGTGGATGGGGCTGTTTGGATCGGCCATGCCAGGGGTCTTGCGCTTCAGGAGGGACTGGCGCGGTGTTGCTACGAAGCAAGACAAGCGTTACAGGTGAGCGGTCAGACCAGCGCCAGGACAGGGCGAAGCGAAATTGATGAGGATCGCACCAGGAATGGTCGTCAAGAAATGGTAGTCCATGACACCGCGCAACCCTTGGATTCATATTAACCCAACTTTTCCAAACGGCCCGAGATTACTTAAGTGAATTGAATTGTAACGATTATGCAATATTTTCAATATTTGGGCCAGCGTCTGGGGCATTACTTCCAGAGCAATTTGCGTCGGCAAGTGAACTGTTTGCAAAACCATGGGGCAGCCTTCGGTGGTGCGATTCTCTTCTATACGCGCTGTCCGTTGCCCCCGTCCTGGCCGGTCAATCTGGAGCATATTGCTTATCTGGCCCCCTGGGTTGGCGCAGGTCTAGGCGGGATGCTGGCGATCGCCGATCGCCTCTTCTCCCTCCTACGGCTCCCTCCCTTAACCACCAGTGGGCTCTTGCTGGGGCTCTGGCTCTGGAGCACGGGTGGGCTGCACCTGGACGGGGCCATGGATACGGCCGATGGGCTGGCGGTTCCTGACCCCGAGCGCCGTTTGGCGGTCATGCGTGATAGCCGTGCGGGGGCCTTTGGCGTGATGAGCGCGGGGCTGATTCTGCTGCTCAAAGGGGGGGCGATCGCCGAACTCGAAACGTTCCGGGGCTGGGCGCTGGTGATGGCGACGGTTTGGGGCCGTTGGGGCCAAGTGCTGGCGATCGCTCGCTATCCTTACCTGCGGCCCAAGGGCAAAGGGGCTATGCATAAAACTGCCTTTCAATCACCGCAAGATTGGCTTTGGGGACTCGTTTTAATCCTGGGTTTGGTGCTATTGCAGATATCTCTGGCGAGAGAAAAATATCTTGGCATTCTGTTTGCCGCAATATGGGGCGGTTTGCTGAGTTGGGGCGTCGGCGAGTGGCTGGGGCGACAGTTAGGGGGGCACACGGGCGATAGTTATGGCGCAGTGGTGGAATGGACGGAGGCGTTCTATTTGGTCGGGGTTTTGGCGTTGAGTCAATGGGTTTAGAGTATTCCTAGGAAAAAAATGTTCCAGAAATGAGCTGTTTGGGTGGCGGGCAAGATGCCCGCGC
>JBMYQW010000190.1:0-9399 GCA_049601735.1 Spirulinaceae cyanobacterium | reverse complement strand
TACAGTCTCTCAGAACGTCCTGCCGATCGCGGATCTGCGCCACCACATCCAACACCTCTCGCCAATACTGCGGAAACCGATCCGCCAACTTCGCCAATACATGAGAGCGATAGGCAGGCTCCTTAATCTGATCAATCGTTGCCTTAACCTCCGGCACTAAACCCTCCGGAAAAAACGGAACCAACAACCCAATACATTCCGCCCGTCGCCAAGGGTCTTGCATCTGCTGCGCATACGCCAACCCCTGCGCAGGCTGCCAAACCCCCTTCTCCACCAGCGCCGCCACCAACTCCGCAGGCGCATTACTCGCCATGCTATTGAGCGAAGTCCGGATTAGCCCATACCGCCACAACTGCGCCAACGTCCCCGCCGGATCTTGCCCATATTGCCCCACCGCCAACCGCCAACCCCGCGCCAAATCATTCACAAACCCCGCCGCCTGGCCGATCGCCTCACACGTCCTATACCAGCCATGCTTCCCCCGCTCATTCGTCTCCAAAAAGAGCTGATGCACTGCCTCAGGTTGCCCCGCCTGCTCCATATGCCAGGTCAAATGTGCATAGATGTAACCATCATCCGACAGCGTATGCCACTGCCCCGCCACCGTCTGCGCCCGATACCGCGCCAGAAACTCACTGTGCGCCGCCGCCCGCGTCAACCCCAACCCCGGTAACTCCCCCGCCTGCTCCGGTTCCACCGGACTCACTAACAACCGCTGCGCCAAGTCATGCATCAAATCATGCATCCGGTAGGTTGGCTTACCCGCTGCCGACTGTTGCACCCCCGGAATCAGCAACGCCTTCGCCGTAAACTGCCGCAAAATCGCCCCTGCGGGTCGCGCCGTCACCTGCCAGAGCTGCATCGCCATTGGCTGGGTCAAGCTCACATCCTCCGGCACAATCCCCAACCAAGCAAACTGCTGCAACTGCTCCGGCGAGAGCTGCTTGAGGCTGAGGTTAAAACACGCCGTCAGGCTATACTTGCGTCGCTTGGCATCATCCGAGATTTCCGCTTGCCCGTAAAGATCCAGATGCTCCAGCCGCACCACCTCCGCCTCAAAGTCCGCCAGCAGTTCCTGCCACGTCACCCCCTCCTGCACCTGACTCGCCGCCAACTCCAACGCCAGCGGCAAATAGCCCACCTCTCGCGCAAAAGCCAACGCTTGCGCCGTCTGTTGCTCACTCAACGCCGCCCCCAGCTTCTGACGCATCAACGCCAAGGACTGCTCCGGGCTCATCACATCCAACCGATAGCAATGGGCATCGGGAATCCGCGCTTCGCGGGTTGTGACCAACACACAGCAGGCCGCGCCCCCCACTCGAAACGGTTCTAAATGCTCCGGCTGCCAAACATCATCCACCACCAGCAGCGCCTGCTTGTCATATAGCAAAGTACGTAGATGGGCAGCAGCTGACTGTTCTCCAGAGGGTTTGTAGTCATGGTCGCCCAAGTCCTTAATCCAGCCACTCAGCAGCGGCAACAGATCCGGATTCTGCCCCAGCGTTACCCACAAGATGCCATCCCGGAAATGGGCTTGCACCTCCGCATCATGGGCCAAATAGGCCGCCAAAACCGACTTGCCAATCCCGCCCAACCCATGGATCGCACTCACGACCAACGCCCCCGCCTTGGCCCCTTCCGTGAGTAGTTCCGCCTTCAGGGCCTGCTGCTGCTCCGGTCGCGCCACAAAATGCTCCGGCAACGGCGGCATTTGCAGGGGAATTGCTAAGTTGCGAAGATAGGAGTCCGCTGAGTAATTGTGGATGTGGATATCGCGGCCAGCATTATTGGTTGTGCCATCCGTGTTCGTACTCTGGATGCTGGTTCTGGCATCGGGTTCCATAGCAAGAGAGTCAGTCGGCTGGGGTGTTGTAGTGGATTGTGATGGTCTCGGCGTTGTGGGTCTTGCCGCCGCTGTTCTGGCTCTGAATCGCCACCGCCTTACCCTGCCCAACCTGCTGCGTAATTCCCCCCTGGACTTGCTTCTTGCCCGCCTCAATCTCTTGAGCCAGCGTTTCTACAAACGCCCTAAACTCCGGGTCATCTTGCATCTCATCATCGAGATACGTCTCTAACTTTTGCCGAACCGATAAATCTTGCTGCTCAAAGACCGCAATGGCTTTCTCAGCCTTGGGATTCTTTGCTCGTAACCGCTCCCAAACCGCCCTGGTGAGTTGATTGAGCTTGGCGATCGCACTCTCGGTATATTTCTCCGTTGCTGTGCCGAGGACTTTATCGGCCAGAAAACCAACAATGATGGCAGTCGTAATCGGTTCCATAGCTGTAGGATGGGCAAATCTTGAAAATCTATACTTTGATTTTAATGTTACTAACATTGCCCACCACGCTCTCGTAGCACAATGGGGCGATCGCCCTCCCCTACATCCCCTCCAATAGCCCCGTCAACGCCGCCTTCAACTCCTCAACGCTCGTCGTCGCCGTGCCAAACTGTCGCACCACCAAGCTCGCCGCCAAGTTGCCCAACACCGCCGCCTGCCAATAGTCGCCCCCCGCGCAGAGCGCCAGGGTGAGAGCCGCAACGACCGTATCACCTGCCCCGGTCACATCAAAGACATCGGTGCGGTTAAACGCCGGAATATGCTCAACCGTGCCATCGGGGGCAGCCAGACTCATGCCCAATTCACCTCGGGTAATCAGCATTCGCTGGGCCTGGGTCAACTGGAGGAGATCTTGGCCCGCTTGCTGCACCGTGGGCGTATCGGTGATGCCATAACCCGCCGCGCGTTCGGCTTCCGGCAGATTGGGCGTAAAGATCGTGGCCCCCGGATAACGCTGCAACTCCGTCTGCGCGTCCACAATCACCCGTTCATGGTCAAGAGCTGCCTTGATCACGGGGGAGGTGAAGACGCCTTCACCGTAGTCGGAGCAGACGACCGCTGGAACAGACTCTAAACGGGAGGCGATCGCCTCAGCCAATTTATCTTGAATCGCGGGGTCGGGCAGGGCATCAGACTTGCGATCGAGCCGGACAATTTGCTGCGTCACGGACTGGCGGGCATGGCCCGCAATACGACTCTTGGTGACGGTGGGACGACTCGGGTCAATCACTAGGGCGCTGGTATCAATCTCCGCCGCCTCAAAGATCGTCCGCAACGCCACACCTTGGGGGTCGTTGCCGAGAATTCCAGCAACCTGCACCTTTGCCCCCAATTTTGCCAGGTTATAGACCGCATTAGCCCCACCGCCCGGAATTTGGCGGGTGTGTTCATGGCGCAAAATTAGCACGGGCGCTTCCCGTGAAATCCGCTCCACCTGGCCCGTTAGAAATTCATCAAGGGTGAGATCCCCCACAACCAAGACGGGAATGTCGGCAAAGCGATCGAGGAGCGCGAATAAGTTCGGCGCTGCCGCCGCGAGGCGGGGCGCAAAGGTTTCAAAGTCAGGGCCGTCAAACGCGGAGAGCATTGCCATTACTCGGCCCCAGATTCTGCTGTTTCTGCTGGGGCAGTTTGCAGATCGCTGGCGTTCCCGCTCCCACCAGGAACAGCATTGAGATTTTCTGTCGAACTCGGGCTGGACTGGGGTACAGCATCAGGGGTTGGGCTGGGGCTGGGTTGCGGCGTAGCCTGCGGGGTTGGGCTGGGGCTGGGCTGGGCGCTGGGAGCGGGGGCATTCGGCACGGCCAAGCCAGGGCAATTGTCCGGTGTGAAGTTGACCTCGATCTGGAAGGGCGTAACACGGGTAACATTGGTAAAGGTATAGCCACGCACCACGGCTGCCGCTTGACGGTCTAAGACGCCATTGCCTGAACTGCCGATGATTGTAGGTTCACTCACCGTACCATCAGGCTGCACTGTAACCCGGTAGACCGTGCTTCTTGAGGATGGCTTGAAGCAAGCCGCTGGAGGATAGGGGCGAGTCGTGGAAACAGACCGTACCTCAGCGGTATCTGAGCTGGATTGCAAGCGATTATTGTTGGCCGCCGCCTCCGCTTGGAGTTCAGCGGCTCGTCGATTACTGAGCGCCGTGCGTTGCTCTGCAATCCGAGCTTGGACATCATCTTCCCAATCGATTGGATCGACGCTCTGGGGAGCCGTGGCGATCGGACCGGTGTCCGCTGGCTGATCTTTAAAAATCGCCATCCTGCCAATTCTGGGGCCGCTCAAGATATTAAAATCGCTGGCGGTCTCGGTATCTGGTACAGAGCGAGAGGTTCCCTGCTGCGCCCCCTGACGATGGTTCTCCTGGGCAGCAGCCACCGTCGCTGGGTCTGGTGTATAAGACCGACCTGACCGGGCGGTGATATTGGAGGAGCTTGATCCCGTTTGTCGCGGCACTGAGCGGGAAATGTTTTGTCGTGGCGTTTGCACAGTGGGCTGCTGAGGCGCCCTCGCTACTGGCGGCTTATTCGTTTTAGGCGGGTTCCGGGTAAATCGATCATCACTCGGTAGCGGGTCTAAACGGGGGAGGGCCGAGTCTGGCCCCACCGCATCTAAATCATTCAAACTGGGTGTGCTCGACGCAAAGACACTCGGCGGCAAACGGTTGAACAGTTCGGCAGCAACTTCTGGATTGTCTGCTCCCGAAATCCACTCCACCTGATTGCCAGGTGCGGTGGGCTCATCACCCACTAGCGCCACATTGGCAAAAAACGGCAAAGAGGGCAGGGCAACGCCGAGCATGGCGTGCATCCCCACCGAGGCAAAGGCGGCGATCGAAGGAGGGGTCTTCAGGCTTTGGGCAATGGCGGTGAGAAAGGCGGAAGAGTGTTGCATCGGGACACCTGTTTCAGAATCTCAGAACTAAAGGCTTAAAATCGAAGCTCAGATCAAGCGGGATGGGGATTGTGGATGATCAGCAACGAAAAGTAGCTCAATTGTAACGTGGGGCGATCGCTTAAATCACCATAAACGATCTGGTTGGGTTGGCTTGCCCGCTCCACGACCCAGCTCTGGGCCAGCAGGTTGCGCTGACGCAGAATTTGCCAGACCTGGGTATAGACGGAGCTGACCTTGAGGAGGACCACCACTTCTGCCCAAGCCAGAACTTGCTCCAGTTCATGCAACTGGTAGAGGGCCGGAAGCACGACATAGCGTTGATTCAAACAGGTCAGCGGAATCCCCAGCGTCGCAGCAGCGGCCTGGGGCGAAGACACCCCCGGCACAATCTCGATCGCCACCTCGGGGTGATGCTGTTGGAGGGTCTGGGCGAGGTAGGTAAAGGTACTGTAAAAACTCACATCCCCTTCACAGACAAAGGCCACGCTCTTGCCGAGTTCTAGCCATTCCCAGACGATCGCCGCCGCTTTGTGCCAAGCGGCCTGGAGCACTGTTTCATCGCGCACATAGGGAAACTCCAGCGCCAATAGCTCCTGGGGTTGTGTCAGCCAGGGCAGGACAATGCGCTCGGCAATCCCCCGCTGGCCATCACAGCCAGCAGGAAAAGCCACCACATCGGCTTCGCGGAGATACCGCAAGCCCTTCAGCGTGATGAGTTCTGGGTCTCCAGTGCCCACACTAATGCCGTAGAGCCGTCCAAGTGGCTGAGAAGCTGGCACAATCGAGCAACAACGTCTAAAACAACGCCCCAATTCTAGCCGATATCGCCCTGGGGATAGTCCTCCCAGAGGGTTGTGGTTTGACGCAGAGAACAAAAGTCGCCTTGACCCACAATGAGATGATCCAGCACGGGCAGCATGAGCAGGTTCGCAGCGGCCAAGATCTGGCGCGTCAGGGCGATGTCTTCTGGGGAAGCCTTCAAATTACCGGAGGGGTGGTTATGGGCCACCAGCAGCCGCGTTGCGTTCTGACGAATCGCCTCACGAAAGATATCCCGTGGGTGGACCAGGGTTTCGGTAGCTGTGCCGATCGAGATGATTTTGGTCGTGATCAGGCGGTTTTGGGTGTCCAGCAGGAGCGTGGCAAAGCGCTCCTGGGGTTGCCACATCAAGTCATGACTGAGGGCGGCAACGGCCATCTGGGGACTGCTGATCTCGGCGCGGGGCGCGGGACGCAGTTGAAAGACGCGCTTGCCCAGTTCGATCGCCGCCAAAATCGCCGTCGCCTTGGCGGGGCCAACCCCCTTAATTGCCGTGAGTTCAGCGGCATTGACATCCCGGAGGCGATCGAGCGCCGCCGCTTGCTGGGCCTCGCTCAGGGTTTGCAAAATCAACTGCCCTAAACCCACCGCCGAGAGCCCGCCTGCCCCCTGGCCCGTTGCTAGCAAGATCGCCAGCAGTTCAGCGGTGGAGAGGTTCGCCGCCCCCAACTCCAACAATCGCTCGCGGGGGCGCTCATCGGTGGGCAGGTCAGCGATCCGAAGTTGGTAGGACATGGGGGCTAGTTAGGGCGTGTCATCAATTAGGGGCTGTCATCATTTAGTTTGGGATAACGTTAGATGGAGGATGTAAGTCTCCCAACTTCCATTGCTGCCGAGCCCGAAACGCGTCCAAGGTGTTTTATTATTCCGCAAGTCCCTAACTTGCCAAGGCGTGTTCAGAGGTATAACGAATGCCCGCTGCTTTAAGGCGATTCAGGGCCTCACCGAGGCGATCGCAGTCGGCAATCAAGCTAATGCGCACATAGCCCTCACCACATTCACCAAAGGCACTGCCAGGTGTGACGACGACGCCCGTTGTTTGCAGCACGTCTAGGGCAAAATCGGTCGAAGTCATACCGACCGTGCAGGGAATCCAGAGGTACATCGTGGCTTTGGAGGGAGGGATCGTCCACCCCAATTCCGCTAGACCTTGAATCAGGAAATCTCGGCGTTCCCGATAGCGATCTTGAACTGCTTTGATGTAGTGATCTGGCAATTGCAGAGCCGTTTGCGCCGCCGTTTGAATGGCCGCAAAGATGCCGTAGTCGAGGTTGGTTTTGAGGGTTCGCAGCCCCTGCACGATCGCCGCATTGCCCACCACAAAACCGACGCGCCACCCGGCCATACTGTAGGTCTTCGAGAGGGTATGAAACTCCACGCCGATGTCTTTCGCCCCCGGAATTTCCAGTAGGCTGGTGGGTTGATAGCCATCAAAGGCCAGTTCGGCGTAGCAGAGGTCATGCACCAGCAAGATTTGGTGGCGTCGGGCAAAGGCCACAATCTCTTCAAAGAATTCGCGGGGTGCGGTGGCGGTTGTGGGGTTGTTGGGATAGTTGAAATACAAGATCTTGGCGCGACGGGCCACCTCATCCGGGATCGCCGCTAGGTCAATGAGCCAGTCGTTCTCGGCGCTCAAGGGCAACTGGTAGAGTTCAGCCCCGGCGATCAGCGGGCCGCGGAAATGGGCCGGGTAGGAGGGGCTGGGCACAAACACCAAATCACCCGGATTGAGGTAAGCCAGCGCCAAGTGGCTCAAGCCTTCTTTCGAGCCCAACAGGGGCAAGGCTTCACTGTCCGGGTCTAGCTCAACGCCGTAACAGCGGTGATACCAAGCGGTGATCGCATGGCGAAAATCAGCCGTGCCTTCAAAGGGGGGATAGCCGTGATTGGCGCGGACTTTGAGAGCGTCGATCGCCGCGTCAATGACGGGTTGCGGGGCCATGCCATCCGGATTGCCCATGCCCAGATCAATCAGGTCTAAACCCTGGTCGCGGGCGCGAGCCTTCAGCTCATCCAAACGGGCGAAGACATAGGGCGGCAGAGCACTGAGGCGGTCAGCAGGCGCAATCCAGTCAAGACGCATGGCAGTAGCAGATAAAGTCTGAAATAAGCCTTTGATCTTAAGCGGGTTTGCCCGGTATCGCAAGGCTATGGCAGCGCCAGACTACGGTATCACCAGGGTATTGCGCTCGGTCTGGGCCTGTTCAATCGCCCGAAACAGCGCCAGGAAATTTCCCTCACCAAAGCCTCGGGCCTGCGATCGCCGCTCAATGAACTCCCAGAAGAAGGTGGGCTGGGCAAAAATCGGCTGGCTGAAGATTTGCAACAACAGCCCCCCAGTGGACGGACGATCGAGCAAAATCTGCTGCGATCGCAATTGTTGCCATTCGGCCCGGCTCAAGTTGTCCTGACCCATCGGATCGGCCTGGGCAGCATAGTAATGGTGAGGCACGGTCAAGAAGTCTAATCCCGCCTGACGCAGGGCCTGTACGGTCGGAATCAGCCGCGGCACCCGGATTGCCAGATGTTGGAAGCCTGACCCACCGTGGTGATTGAGAAAGTCTTGAATTTGTGAATTGGCCGAAGTGGGTTCGTTAATCGGCAAGGTCAGACCCGTGACCGGATGCCGCAACACTTGCGATCGCAGCCCCGACTGGCCCGTTTCAATCGCAAAGGACTGCTGCCGTGCCAAGCCAAAAACCGCTTCGTACCATTGCACCGTGGGCTCCAGTTGGCCCTGGGGCACATTCAGCACCAGATGATCCAGTTGGGGCCCCAACGGCTGCGCGGTGGGCTCCAGCTCCGCTGGCAGGAGCAGATGGCGAATCCCCAGGGGAGAGCAGAGCCAGTTCCCCACCAGCTGACCGCCCGAGCGAGCAAGCCGAGAGGCGATCGCTTTGGGGTCAACCCCCATCACGCCCAAGGCACCGATGCCCGGACTGCGCTGGCTCAAGAACTGCGCGATCGGGTCGGTGGCGGTTTGGGGTTCAGAAAGATGCAGCCGGAGACCGCCTCCTTGGAAGCTATGGGTGTAGGGTGTCGGGTTTTGGGTGAGAATCTGCCCGTTGCTTAAACATTGAAGTAGGCGGAGGAAGCGATCGCGCCACAGGCTGGCATCGTCAACGTAGAAGTGAACGTGGTGCAAACGCATAACAAAGGGAAGAATCAGAGCAAGATCGAGACGGGCGATCGCTCGTGATCTTAACGAACCTGACCCCTAAACCTTCTACTTCTTCATCCGGGGTTCCAGCTGGCGAATATTGTCGGCACGGCTGGTGATCGTCACCGCTTGACGCTCGATCTTGACCAAGATTTTGCCGCCAAACCAACGTTGCCAACCGCTTTGGCTATAGATGGTGTAGTCTTCACCATCTTCTTTATTGCCAAAGCCCATCTCTGCTAGGGCGGTTTCCAGTTGACTTGTGAAGCGGCGCTGGTTGCCCACCGTAAAGTTGAGGGTACGACTCCGGTTCATGTAGAGTCCCACCAGCCCGGTGGCAATGCCCACAAAGAGACTCAGTTGGAGGGTGGCGCGATCGTTAACTCCCAACTTGAATTGCTGACTGAGCGCCAGATCGGCAATCAGGGTGGCAGTGGAGAAGTAATACAGAAAGGTGAGCAGCAATCCAGGGCCTTGGGGCATGGTGGGGTGGAGATAATGAGCGGCTACATTCTACCGCATGGGGTTGGGAATACCTCAAGACAATCGCTGCCTGGTCTCCAGGTTAAAGAGCATCTCCAGCGATTGCATTGCTTGTTTTCGTGTCTCCACATCGTCCTGCGCTCGCAACTGGGTCATCGGCTCATGAAGAATTTTATTGACGATGCCTCGGGTCAGCG
>JBMYQW010000189.1:0-9423 GCA_049601735.1 Spirulinaceae cyanobacterium | reverse complement strand
GAGCAGCGATCACGGGGCTGATGAGCCCTCAGGACAGTCCACCGTTTCGCCATCGGCGTTCAGCGTCGGCATCGGGGGCGGTTCAGGACTGGGTTCATTGCTCTGGCAAATGCCGGTCACGGAAAAGGCGGCGTCCTCATCACCGACGGCAAACACGGCAGCACCGTAACTGCGGAGCATTCCATCCGCTGCGTTGGGGGTGGCGGTAATGTAGACGCTGCTAGACGGATCAGCCTGGGGCACGATCGCGTAGGTGTAGTTGATCCCGTCAGCGGCAATGCCCAAGCCCAGCTCATTGAGGTTGCTGGTGAACGCCCCCGTTTCGAGGTGATAGGCCTGCTGCCCGCGAACCAATGCCCCCACATTCATCTGCCCTTCAGATTCTTGGGCTTGTTGGGCTTGGTTCAGAAAAGAGGGCAGGGCGATCGCCCCAATCAGCAGGGCAACAAACCCCAGCAGCCCTAAACAACCACACCCAAGGCCGCCTACCAACAGCCACACCCAGGGGAATTTCTTGGCTTCAGCCTTGTTTTCTGTAGCATCGCTAGCACTGCCATCCGTCTCAGGGGCAGGCGGCTGGGGAATGTTATCGTCAGTAGAATGGGTCATGGATTGATCGAAGTTTAAGGACAACGGAGTGTTACAAAGACATTTCATCATAGCTAGACGCCCGGACGTTCGTCACCCAGCTAAGGTGATCTGGGGTGGACGAAATTTTGCGCGTTTTTTTACCCAGTGGCGGGCAAGATGCCCGCGCTACGGGATGAACTCGTCGAAAACCCGTAGCGCAGACGTCTCGTCTGCCCGATGAAAATCGATGGATTACATTGACCCTCGCTTTTTTTCGTCCACCCAGGTGATCTGTGAGAAAGAATATATCGCTCTGTCGGGTGTCGTATAGCCTCTCAGGTATGGCTTCGCTAGAGCGGAGCGTAACGCACCCTAGTGCCGTGACACAGCTAAAATGGTGCAATAGAATCTTGCCAATGAATTTTGTAGGGGTATTGCCCTTCTACCCCAGCAAGGTCTGGGGCAACCACGGGGGGATTGCCTCTACAGGGTTTGCTAATGCACAAAATAAGGCGTGTCACGGCAATAGCTGGTATTTTCATATCGAGAAATCGCCTAAGTCGGAACAGGATCCCTTGCTGTGGCAAGACTCGAACATCCTCCTCCTCAATCTCATGATAGTCCTGAGATGGTGTACAAACAGCCGCTAAAGTGGCTGCTCACGGCCGTAATGGTGGGCTGGCTCATCATCAGTTGTCAGGGCGCTGCCGTAAAGCCGACCCGCCTCACCGTCTCTGCTGCGGCGAGTTTGCAAGGGGTGCTATTGGCGATCGCCCCCGCTTTTGCCACTACTCATCCCGAGATTGAGGTTGTGTTTAACTTTGCGGCCTCCGGGGCCTTGCAACGGCAAATTGAGCAGGGGGCACCGGTGGATATTTTTATCCCCGCTGCGGCGCAACCGATGGATGCTCTGGAGCAGCAGGGGCTGATTCGAGCCACAACCCGTCGGGACTTGCTGGCGAACCGTTTGGTGCTGATCGCCGCGCCGGATTCACCCTTACAGATTCAACGGCTCGAACAGCTCAAAACCGCGCGGTTTGACCATTTAGCCGTGGGGGAGTTTCGCACTGTGCCCGCGGGTCAATATGCCCAGCAAGCCCTCGCGCAACTGGAACTCCTCAATGCCTTGCAAACCCAGCTGGTCTTTGGCCGCAATGTGCGGGGGGTGCTGGCCGCTGTGGAGCAGGGCAACGCCGAGCTGGGTCTGGTCTATGCCACCGATGCCGATCGCAGCGATCGCGTCCGCCGCCTGCTCACCGTTCCAGAATCGACCCATGACCCCATTCGCTATCCGATCGCCATCTTGCAAGCCAGTGAGCAGACCCGCGCCGCCCAGCAATGGCTGACCTTTTTGCAGGGGGATATTGCGCAGGCAGAATTTGCGGCGTTTGGCTTTCTGCCATTACCCTAAACGCTGCTCTCCTCACTGCCCCCCTCACTGCCCCCCTCACTGCCCCACTGGCCATGCTGGACTTCACTCCCCTCTGGCTCTCGCTCCGCATCGCCACGATTGCGACCGCGATCGCCTCGGTCTTGGGCATTACGGCCGCCCATTGGCGACAGCAATACCAGGGCCGGGGGCGATCGCTCATCGATAGCCTGCTACTGGCCCCCCTTGTGTTACCCCCCACGGTTTTGGGGTTTGGCCTGCTGCTCCTGCTGGGCAAAAACGGGCCGCTGGGTTCGCTGCTCGATCGCCTAGGCATCACGGTCATCTTCACGAGTTCCGCCGCGATTCTCGCCGCGACGGTGGTGGGGTTGCCGCTGATGTACAAGACCGTGCTGGGGGCATTGGCGCAAATCGACCCCACTATCCCCGCCGCCGCCAGAACCTTGGGTGCGTCAGAATGGCGCATCTTCTGGCAGATTAATCTCCCCTTAGCCTTGCCCGGTCTGCTGGCGGGTGTCACGCTGACCTTTGCCCGTACCCTGGGAGAATTTGGGGCTACGTTAATGGTGGCAGGGAATATTCCCGGTCAGACCCAGACGCTGCCCATGGCGATTTACTTTGCGGTAGAAGCCGGACAATTTCGTATCGCTGCGTTCTGGACAGGCTGCATTTTGCTCATCACCCTCGGCGGGCTGCTGCTGGTCAATTCTGAGCGGATCTGGGTCGGGCCATCTTTAAGTTGGCTCCCTGTGAAGCCAGCGGGGTTCCGTCGGGCGGGCCAGGCTCGGCCCACCAAGATGCTGCGGCGAGTCCGCCTGGCCCGCTTGAAGTGGGTCAGAGCGGGCTCTGCTTCCCCCCTGCCGATTGGTAACAGGGGGCGATCGCTCGGTGCTCAGGGGCGTCGGGACATCACTGATCGAGGAGATCGAGAGCTAACGCCCCAGCTCTCCGTGCGCCTGATCAAACAGTTTCCGGGCTTCACCCTCGATGTAGACTTGAGCAGCGATCGCACTCCTCTGGGGCTCCTCGGTGCATCGGGTGCAGGCAAGAGCCTGATTCTCCGCTGCATTGCCGGCCTGGAGACGCCGGACGCGGGGCGAATTGTCCTCAACGGTCGGGTGTTATTTGATTCCGCCCGCGGGATTAATCTCCCCAGTCGGGAGCGCCGGGTGGGGATCTTGTTCCAGAACTATGCCCTGTTCCCACACTTGAGTGCCGCCCAAAATATTGCCTTTGGCTTGCCGCCGGGATTGTCTTTTCGACAGCGCCGCCGCATTGTCGCGCGGCAGTTGGCCGCTATGCAGCTCCAGGATTGGGATGAGGGCTGGGATGATGGGTTGCTTACGGCCCAAGGCAATCGCCGCCCCCCGCAACTCTCGGGCGGCCAGCAACAACGGGTGGCCCTGGCCCGACTGTTGGCCAGTCAACCGGAGGCGCTGCTCCTGGATGAGCCCTTCTCAGCGTTGGATACTCATTTGTGCGATCGCCTAACCCAGGATCTCCAGCAGCATTTGGCTCAGTTTTCGGGCGTGACGCTGCTGGTGACCCACAACATCACGGTGGCTTATCAACTCTGCGATCGCCTCTTGGCGATCGATCGGGGACAGAGGGTGGTCTCGGGGCCGAAAGATCAGGTTCTCCAACAGCCCCAAACGGTTGCCGCAGCCAGACTGACGGGCTGTAAAAATATTTCGCCGATCGCCCCTGTGACGGCCCAGACAGTTAAGGCATTAGCGTGGGATTGTTTGGTGCAGGTGGCGACTCCACAAACTGCGGCGATCACGCATCTGGGGCTCCGGGCGGAGCGGATTCAAGTTAATGACGCTGCAAGACCGACTTCTAAAATCAACACCTTTCCGGCTTGGCTGACGCTGACCCGCGCGACGCCCGAGTACCGAATTCTGTACCTCAAGCTCCATCGCCCTCCCCAGGACGAGCAAGACCACCATCTCCAAGCCCATGTCTCTTATGACCATTGGCAGCAGCTTCAGGGCGTACCCCTCCCTTGGTCGGTTACCCTAGATGCGACCCAGTTGCTGCTGTTGCGGCATAATTAAGCTCGAATCCAGTCTATCAGTATCTTTTTCATCGGCCTTGAGTCCCTAAAACATGAGAATCCCTGAGATTGTCTAGATTTTATGGAACCCGGCGTATTCGACTCAGGCTTCCGCTAAAATAACCCTACAAATCCATTGCGTTTACGTTTTATTGCCCATGAATCGCTCTTCCCTAACTCCAGTTTTAGCGGTAGTTTGGCTCTCGCTGTTGGCGGGCTGTCAGTTCATCAACTCGATCAATCCCTTCGCCCCTGAAGAAGACTTTTCCCTGCCGCCCGTCACCGAAGCTCCGGCAGACCCCAATGCTGCTCCCGCTGACCCGAACGCCGCTCCAGCAGACCCTAATGCCGCTCCCGCTGATCCGAACGCCGCTCCAGCAGATCCTAATGCCGCTCCGGCCGCAGCCCCCGCAGCCGCTCCGAATGTGCCCCCCTCTCAGGCCCCCTTCCGAGATGCCGTAAATAAGGCAATGAGCACCGCTGAAGCCGTCCAAACTGCCCAGAGCACCGAAGAATGGCAGGCCGTGGTGACGGGTTGGCAAGAGGCGATCGCCCTCATGCAGCAAGTGCCCGAAGGGGACCCGAACCGCGCCGTTGCCCAAGAGAAGGTGACGGAATACACGGGCTACTTGGAATATGCCCAGGGCAATGCCAGCCAGTAACGGTGTATGCCAATCGGCTGAGTCTGGTTAAACCACCCATTCAATAGCGAAGGCAGGGCAATCCTGCCAGGTGGGCATCCTACCAAAGCAATGGGCAAGCGATCGCAGGGTTTATGAGGGTTAAGATCATTAACTTTCGTAAACCCTGCTTGCATTGAAGAGGGGCAGTCAATGCTTGGGTATTGCCTAAAGCGTGTCATCAATTAACCGCAGAAGCCTTATAGGACAAGGGATAGAGCGCCCGAGCCAAAAACAAGGAAAGGGGTTGTAAGCCAGCCATCGTCAGAGTTTGAAATCTAAATGATGGCAGCCCCTGGCATCGCGTTCCTGAATCAGGGCTGAACTAAAATCAACCCGCCAACGCGGCTCATCCTCTTCCTAGACCCTTTGCGGTTCGGGGCTCAAGGTCGCTGCTGACAAAGTCTTGACCCCAACAGAGGCTTTTATCGCTAAGAAACTTCTGCTACAATTGGCAACTGTGTGATTTTCACGTTACACTGTCTAAAGAACGACGCGGGATAGAGCAGTCTGGTAGCTCGTCGGGCTCATAACCCGAAGGTCGGTGGTTCAAATCCGCCTCCCGCCACTTGATATCTAATCAAAGCTCCATCTCAATGCGAGGTGGAGCTTTGTTATTAACCCGTTGGTGTTGAGCCCTTTATGTTGACTCATTTTCATCGTCATAAAATGAAATGTCCACCCCCCCCATCCTGGAACCCGACAAAAAATATAGCTTCTTAGATTATTTCAAACTCGACTACGACGTTGAAGAAATCTTGCAGCACTTTGGTTACAGTCTTTCCTTAGCCAAACTCAACCTCCCTAAAGCAGACTCTGACCGCTTAGATATCTCAGCCCTCGCCCACCGAATTGAGACCTTTCTGCCTCATATCAGTCTGACCAGTGAGATGGCTCGACGAGAATTTCTGATTGCCCCCCTGCTGATGGACTTAGTCAGCTTCATCCCCCTCAAAGTCAAAGTGGGTTATTGGGTTAACGTCAGTCCTCAACTCTATGGTGCGATCGACTACTATCTCCAAGCTCAAAATGACTTCCTGATCATTGAAGCGAAGGACGAAAACCTCCAGCGAGGCTTTACGCAGCTTGCTGTTGAACTGATTGCCATGAGCCAATGGATTGAAGGCGAACAACGTTATCTCTATGGTGCGATTTCGATTGGAACGGTTGGGCAGTTTAGCCGTTGCGATCGCCACAATCAAACCATTACCCAAGATCTCAACCTTTATCGTGTCCCCAATGATTTATCGGAATTGATGGGAATTTTGGTGAAAATTCTCGGTTCAGAAGACGGGTGACGGAATGCCCCAAACCCCAGCCATAGTGAGCCCCATCACCCACTCTGTTTGCCTGTTGCTGGCGATCGGGCAATATTGAAGGCTTACTTGCTCTGCTGGGTTGCAACCCAATACAGCAGCCCTAGTACACTCCAGAGCGCGATCGCGCCCAGGATGGCAAAGTTTTGAGAGGTGAGTTCAGGCATAGAAGGCTTGAGTAGAGTGGCTTTATTGTATGGCTTGCGAAGAGGGGTGATTGTTCCTGGCGCGATCGCTAAACCTAAAATCAGCAACCATGGTTAAGAAAATTAGCGGCTTGGTGTGAACAGTATGCAAACTACATTATGTTGAAGTGGTACAAATAAGCTGCATTATCATGTCGCCCACTGAGATTACCAATCAATTTTCTGCAATGTTAGAGCTGCTTCATGCAATTACTCTGCTAGTTGGCTTATTCGGATTTGCTGGGCTAGGCTTCTACCTGTCTTGCAAAAAATCTTGGGAGTTTGCATTTTGGACTTTCGCCGTGATTTGGTTTGTTGTCCGTCCTTTGGATGGCCCGGTTGCCGAAATTCTGGACTATGGAATCAAAGGGATGCCCCTCGGCATTGTAGTCGTGATGCCGTTTCAACTGCTTTGGGACAGGCGCTAATCATAATTGCTGGATGGGTTGAATCGTACGATCGCTGGCTACGGAAAAGTGTGACAGCAGAGCTGACGCTGCCCCTCGGTGGTATGGCGCAACTGAATGCGGTAATAGCTAGGCGACAGATAGGGCAATCGCTCCGGCCATTCGATCGCCGTGATGCCGGGAGCAAACTCCTCACCCTCCCAGTAGAGTTCCGGGTAGAGGTGCGCCACCCCGGCGGCGTCTAGGCGGTAGAGGTCGAAGTGGTAGAGGGGCAGGCGACCGCCGTGGTATTCATTAATGAGCGTGAAGGTGGGACTGACGATCGCCGCCTCGATCCCGAGTCCCTGCCCGAGGCCCTGAATCAGGGTGGTTTTGCCCGCCCCCAAGTCGCCAAAAAGCAGAATGACTGTTGGCTGGGTCAACGCAGCCCCCAAACTCTGGCCCCAGGCTAAGGTCGCAGCGGTATCCGGTAAGAGAATCTCTTCAACGAGCATGGCGATCGGGGTTACAGAAGGCGATTAGAGATGAATCACCATCTCCTCATCTTTGATTGTCTTAAAATTGCGGGTCTTGCCATACCAGCGCAGCAGCACCCGAGCCAAGCGTTGGTGATCATGGCGCACATAGCCCGTTTCCCGGTTTTCATCCAGAATATGCGCGGAGATGATCCGGCGACCCAAACGCACCGTATCACCGCGATCAACAAAGACCGGATGAGAGTTCTCTTGGGCGTAGCGGATCAGGGCTTGAGCGGAGGGGGAGCGACGATTCACGACCACCGCATCAAAGATCCGTTGACCGCAGGCGCGATCGATCGCCTGGATGTGATCACTGAGCGTATAGCCATCGGTTTCGCCCGGTTGGGTCATGATATTGCAGACATAAACACGGGGAACTTTACGGGCAGCGATCGCCTGACGAATCTCAGGCACGAGTAAATTCGGGATCACGCTGGTATACAGACTCCCCGGCCCCATCACAATCAGATCCGCCTCTTCGATCGCCTTAACCACAGCAGGCACGGCAGGTGGATTGGCAGGGGTGCAGCCCAAATCGACGATTCTGCCCTGGGCCGCCGGAATTTGTGATTCCCCTTCCACCCGACGCCCATCGGCCAGCTCGGCCCAAAGGCGCACGTCGCTCAAGGTAGCGGGTAACACTCGACCCCGCACCGCTAAGACCTTAGAACTCGCTGCCACTGCTTGCTCCAAATCCCCGGTAATTTCCGTCATCGCCGAGAGGAACAAGTTCCCGAAGCTATGGCCCGAGAGACCATCGCCCGCATTAAAACGATATTGAAAGAGTTCGGTCAAGAGTTTTTCTTCCGCCGCCAATGCCGCCACACAGTTGCGCAAATCGCCGGGAGGTAGAATCCCCATCTCCCGTCGTAGCCGCCCAGACGAGCCCCCATCGTCCGCGACGGTGACGATCGCTGTAATGTTAGAGCTATAGTCTTTTAAGCCCCGCAGCAGGGTCGAGAGCCCCGTCCCGCCGCCGATCGCGACAATTTTCGGGCCCCGATTCAACCGTCGTCGAGTCAGCAGCACATCCACCAGCTCTTCATCCCCCTCGGGCTGAAGCACATCGGTAATCGAGTCAAAGCTACGCGACTGACCCCAAAAGAGCAGTACCAAACCCATAATCAGCGCCAGCGGCCCCGAGATGGAATTGGGGATAATCTGGGTCAGTAAACCCAGGAGGCTGGAGATCAAATCCATCAGACGATAGATCGGGGTCAGCCCCACCCAGGTGGCGGCTCCTAAAAGCATCAGCCCAAACCCGGTGATGCTCAAGAAGAGCCAGCGTTTGATCAGCAGTCCGGGGGCAAGCCATTTAAACCAATGGTTCACCTGTTTGGGCGTATGGCGACTGACGGCAACCAGGTGGTGTTGCTCCACTTTGATCGTCCGGAGTGCCTGTTGAAATAAACTAATGGACATCGACGTTAAACGTTAAACAGCGGTAACAGCAGGGTTGGCCAGCGCCTTGATTGCCCCAGCGGCAAGATCAGGTAATGGGCTAGCGCGTTTTACGCCATGGCTTCAGCCGAACCTGGCTCCCTCGCCAAACCGTTGGGCTTGGGCGCATGAGAGCGGGGGATTGTTGCATTGAGTCATCAGGTTGTGAGCGGAATGGCGTAAATCATTAAACAGCACCCAACGCTGTGTTAAACAGCGTTTAATCAAATCATGCAAACTGGACGGTTCCAGCTCAAGGAAGGAATCGCGTTGACCCTGAATTTCTTTCGCTACACCTTATCGCATCTTCCCTAACGCGCCAACGGCCATGGTTGATTCTTCTTTGCAAGCCATTCCGGCAGAATTCCGGATTTTAGGCATTGATCCAGGGCTCGCTCGGGTGGGGTTTGGCACGATCGCCACGACTCAAAGTGCGATACCGAGCGCGATCGACTTTG
The DNA here is from genome assembly GCA_049601735.1 of Spirulinaceae cyanobacterium. Taxonomy (GTDB): domain Bacteria; phylum Cyanobacteriota; class Cyanobacteriia; order Cyanobacteriales; family Spirulinaceae; genus SIO3F2. The sequence goes on along the minus strand of JBMYQW010000189.1, from coordinate 403 downwards.
GCATTATTGAAACTCAGCCGAAGGTGCCGATGGGCGATCGCCTCACGACAATTTATGAAGATTTACATACATTAATTGACCAAACCCGTCCTCACCTGATCTCGGTGGAGAAGCTGTTCTTCTACCGCATGGGCAACACCATTGCAGTCGCCCAGGCCCGAGGCGTCATCTTGCTCGTCATTGCCCAAGCCCAGATTCCCTACGTGGAATTCACCCCGGCCCAGGTCAAGCAGTTCCTCACGGGCTATGGCAATGCCGAAAAAAGTGAGGTGCAAGCGGCGGTCGCTCGGGAACTCAACCTCGCAACCATTCCCCGCCCCGATGATGCAGCGGATGCCTTGGCCCTGGCCTTGACGGCGAAGTTTAGTATTTAACGTGAGTTCTGGATAAGTAGACATTGCGC
>JBMYQW010000188.1:0-9435 GCA_049601735.1 Spirulinaceae cyanobacterium | reverse complement strand
GAAAGATTCAGGGTGAGTCACCACAATGACGACCTTGGCTAAGGGTGGTAATCCTGCAAGGGTGACAACACCCTCATGATTGACAATCTCGTTAAAATGATATGTTTGCATCATGATCTCCTACTCTAGTGAACACAACAATACTCCCTTGATTTTATCTGAGGCAGCCTTAGAGCAGACAATACCTAGAGAATAGAGTAGGCAATGTCACCCCTTTGGCATAAGGCTAATGGATAATACGTCCTAAATTCTGCGGGTTGAGCTGCAAGGTTGATGTAGGTTAGGGAATAGTCACTATTCCTCATTTCCTCTTGGCAGATCATGGCAGAACAACCCACAATTCTAGTCACAGGCGGTGCAGGCTACATCGGTTCCCATGCGGTGTTGGCGTTGCAAGCGGCGGGCTATCGCGTCCTGGTGTTGGATAATTTGGTCTATGGCCACCGCGAGCTGGTGGAAGAGGTGTTGCAGGTGGAGCTGATTGTGGGCGATACGGGCGATCGCACCCTCTTAGACCAACTCTTCGCCCAACATCCCATCGACGCGGTGATGCACTTTGCCGCCTATGCCTACGTGGGGGAGTCCGTACAACATCCCGACAAGTACTATCGCAACAATGTGGTGGGCACATTGACACTGCTAGAGGCGATGCTAGCGGCGGGCGTCGATCGCTTTGTCTTCTCTTCCACCTGTGCCACCTACGGTGTGCCAGAACGGCTGCCGCTGACCGAAGATCATCCCCAAAACCCGATCAACCCCTACGGTCAGACCAAGCTGATGGTGGAGAAAATGCTGGATGATTTAGATGTAGCTTACGGGCTGCGATCGGTGCGCTTCCGTTACTTCAATGCAGCAGGCGCTGACCCCGAGGCGCGGCTCGGCGAAGACCACAACCCAGAAACCCACTTGATCCCCTTGACGATCCAGGCGGCGTTGGGCAAGCGAGAGGCAATCTACATCTTCGGCACGGATTACCCCACACCTGATGGCACTTGCATCCGGGACTATATCCATGTCACGGATTTGGCGACGGCCCACGTCTTGGGCCTGGACTATTTGTTGAACGGGGGCAAGACGGACGTGTTTAACCTCGGCAATGGCAATGGCTTCTCAGTGCGTGAGGTGATTGATACGGTCAAGCAGGTGACGGGACGGGAATTCAAGGTGATTGAACAGGAGCGCCGACCGGGTGATCCGCCATCGCTGGTGGGCAGTTCGGCGCGGGCGCAGGAGATTCTTAACTGGCAGCCGGAATATGCAGACTTGGGAGCGATCGTGGCCCATGCCTGGGCCTGGCATCAACAACAACATGGCTAGGAGATGATGATGTCTTTACAAATACGCACTGCATTGGAATCGGATCAACCCGCCATTACCAAGATCGTTAATGCGGCCTTCGGTGACGCTGAGGGCTCAGTGATTACTGAACTGATCCTCAATTTATTGAACGATTCGACAGCGTATCCGTTGCTGTCGTTAGTGGCAACACTCGATGAGCAAGTGGTGGGTCACATTCTGTTTACCAAGGCGCAAATCGAGTCTACTCAGCGGCCGGTGAAGGCGTCTATTCTGGCGCCCTTGGCCGTTCACCCCGACCACCAAAAACAGGGCATTGGCGGTCGGCTCATTCGGGAGGGCTTGCAACAGCTGCAGGCTCAGGGCATTGAGCTGGTCTTCGTGCTCGGTCACATGAGCTATTACCCGAGGCATGGATTTACCCCAGCGGGAATTCAAGGTTTTGCGGCAACCTATCCGATTCCGGACGAGGTGGCGGATGCTTGGATGGTTCAGGAACTGCAATCGGGCGTGATTGGCACGGTTCAGGGGCAGGTCATTTGTGCAGATGCCATGAATGAGCGCAAATATTGGGTGGAGTGAGCTGACATAATCTATCTGTAGGGGCAATCCCCCCGTGGTTGCCCCAGACCCTGCTGGAGTAACCACGGGGGCGTTATCCCTACGAGAACATACTGGCTTTGAAGTCGAGATAATTGAATGAGAATCCTCACTAATATTTGTTCCGATGATTTACCCCAAAGCAAGGCGTTCTACGTCGAATTGCTCGGCTTAAGGGTCAAATACGATAGCGATTGGTATGTGCAGCTTTGCTCACCGGATGATCCAGACGTTGAATATGGCATTATCGAGCGCGATCATGAACTGGTTCCGGCGCAATATCGGCAAGTGCCAACGGGAATGTATGTGACGTTTGTCGTGGCGGATGTGGAGGCAACCTATCAAAAAGCGCAAGAGCTGGGACTGCCAATTTTACAGGAGCCACGCAATGAGTTTTACGGTCAGCGTCGCTTTTTGACCCAAGATCCGAATGGTTGTTTGATCGATGTTTGCTCACCGTGGGAGGGATAATTGTCCAATCCTTTTCTAAAGTTGCAACCAGCCAAATATTTCTGGGGCGGTGATTTGCCAGTCAGCCAGGTCTTTGAGCACCTTGAGGGGGGTGGTGTTGTCTGCTAGGTGGATTGTTGGCAGTCCCACATCAAAAACAAGGATGTTTTTCGCCTGAGGATCGATCAGCCAACCTAGTTCTGTGCCCTGAGCGAGGCAAAAGACAATTTTTTCCATGACCAGGGTGGCGGATTGTTCGGGTGAGAGGATTTCAATGATCCAGTCAGGGGGACAAGTCACTTCATTGCCAATTTCACCGTCTTCATCCTGGGGTAGATTCTGCCAGCGGAGAACAGCAATATCAGGCACAATCGAGCGATCGGCAAATGTACACCGTAGCTCCGATAACGCATAAGCAATTTTCTGGGGCTTGGCTTGCTGGTTAATCGCAGGCACAAGTTCGCTTTGGATGATGCTGTGCTTCCCTTTGGGCATAGGTTTTTGGCTGATGATTCCCCGGCTGTATTCGCTGGCAGGTTTGGTTTCGGGCTGTGACAGAAATTCTGTCAGGGTGAGGGTTTGGGGCTTGCGGACGGTGGCAACCATAGCGAGATTCTCTTGTTGAGTATGGTTTATTGTAGTGCGATCGCTCAGGATTGTACTGCGCTGCTCTTCGCCGACGACAAGTGCCTATCGCAGGCGTCAAAATTTTCACATCCCCTCTTAACAAACCAGTGCCAAGATTTTGTTCTAGGGGCTGTAATCATTTAGATTACAAGCTCTGGCAGTGACTGGCTTACAGCGCCTTTTCCTGTTGTTTGGGTCGGGCGTGACCTTACCTTATCCGTGCTCCGCACGAGCAAAGCTCTACAGGCTTCCGAGGTTAATTGATGACACGCCCTAAAACTGGGACGCAGCAGTCACGATCGGCCGCACGATTAAGGTATTGCCCTCCCGGCGAAGAATTTCGACCCGTTGCTCGGCCGCAATGGCGATCGCGTCATCTTCACAAAACGCCCGCCAAGAGTTGCCATCACAGAGCACACGTCCAGCGGCGCCTGGCAAAATTTCGGTCAAGGTTTCCCCGACGGTGGCTTGTTCGGGAATCACGGGCCGGAAACGGGGGGTGAACCAGCGGCGGACGAGGAGCAGGAAAAACACCGATAGCCCCATCCAGAGGGCGATTTGTAAGCCCACAGAGGGCAGCACCAGGGAAATGACCCCCACCAAGAGCGCCGCCAGTCCCATGGTGAACTCCACCATCGCCGTGGGAAAAAAGAGTTCCATGAGGCAGAGAATCGCCCCAGCCATCAGCCAGAGCAGGGTGAAATTGGACATGGTTAGAAGACCATTGCTAATGCTAGTACTCAGATCGGCCATCCCTTAGAACCTCCAATCCAGACAAATCATGGGTTACAGCCCCGAGTTCATGATGTTGGGGCGGGCGGGTTATCGCCTGTCCGATCAGGCTGCTGAGTTTAATTAGTGACACGCCCTAGACAAGTCAGAATAAGATAGGGCAAGCTGAATGGGACGTTCGCGCTCGCGTCTGTACGATAGCTTCATCATAGCGATCGCGGGTGGTGATCGGCTTTGAGATTCATTCTTTCCTCATTTTTGGTTCAGGAGTTGCTCCTATGGCGCGTTCTCCGCTTTCTGCGCATCCCTATCTCTGGGCGATCGGCCCCGTGGCGGCCAATCTGACGCCCCCCAATATCGTTGCCGATCGCTACCAAGTTCGCCAGCTCCAGATTTGGCAAGATCTCACGCCTGAGCAACTCCCGGATTTTCCAGAGCCGCTGCCCGCTCCCCTGCTGCCCTATCTCAAGCTCTACCCCCATCGGTTGCATCTCCCCGAACTGTACGGGGTTTGCCACATCGAGGAAGCTACTGTTGTGCTGTTGCAGAATGCCCCTTTGGATACCCAGGGTGAACTGTTGCCCAGCCTGGAGTCGCAATGGCTGGATGTGAGCCCCCTGCGGCAGGTCTATTGGCTCTGGCAGCTCTTAGAACTCTGGTTGCCGCTGCAAGCGGCCGGGGTTGCCACCTCCCTCTTGGTCGCCGATAACCTCCGGGTCGAGGGGGGACGGCTGCGCTTGATTGAACTGCTAGGCGATCGCCAACCCCTCTACACCCTTACGCCGCTCGCCAAGCTCTGGCTGAGTTTGGCCCGCACCGCCCATTACAGCATTGCCGCTCCCCTCGAAAATATCGGCGCGATGCTGCAACAGGATGACCCCTCACGGACCCTAGTGCGTCGGGATCTGAATCAACTGCTCCTTGAACAAGCGGCGCAATTACCCCTCTTTGTCCAGGTAGCTAGTGCCACTGATCCGGGCTCGGACAAGCTCAAAAACGAAGATGCGGTTTACCCAGCGCCGGGAAAGGCTCTCCCTGACTCCGCTCCAGATCCCCGTGTTCTACTGGTTTGCGATGGCATTGGCGGCCATGCCGAGGGGGCGATCGCCAGCCAGTCCGCCATGCAGTCGCTCCAACTCCAGGGGCAGGCCCTCCTCCATGAGCTACGGGCCGATCCTAGGCGACTCGACCCCGAGATGGTCGCCGAACAACTCACCGCCCTGGTGCGCATTACCAATAATCTGATCGCCACCCGCAACGATCAGCAAAATCGCTCGGCCCGTCAACGCATGGCCACGACCACCGTCATGGCGCTGCAACTGCCCCAGGTAATCGAAACGCCTGAAAACCGGGGCACGAGCCATGAGCTGTATCTGTTGCATATTGGCGATAGCCGCGCCTATTGGATTACGGAGCAATATTGCCAATGTCTGACGGTGGATCACGACGTGATTCGCCGGGAAGTCTGCAAAGGAGAAGCGTTACCGCTCCAGGCCCGCCAACGGGCCGATGCGGGGGCCTTAACCCAGGCCCTCGGGATGCGCGGCGCAGATCGTCTCCACCCCACGATTCAGCGGTTTGTGATCGAGGAAGATGGCATCTTGCTCCTCTGCTCCGATGGGTTGAGCGATCGCTACCTGCTCGAACGCTGTTGGCCCGATGTGGTTCCCGAAGTGCTGCGGGGCACAATGACGCTCCCGGTGGCAGTGGACTACCTGGTCAAGCTCGCTCGCCAACATAATGGCCATGACAATATCTCGATCGTGGCGGCCCATTACAGCGTCCGTCAGCCCGCTGCCCTGCCCGCCCAACTCCAAGTGGCTGCTCCCCCCGCCGAGTTGATGCCTGCTCTAGCGGAGTTGGATTTCACTCAAGTGGAAGCGGCCGCAAGCCCCGCCACCTCCCTGGGCGAGAGTAATGGCCACCCTCACCCCCCCCTCTTCCTGGAATCAGAACCTTTAACCGCTCCAGCATCTCCCCCCGCGCCAACCTTTACCAATCTGGCCGATGTGGAGAATCTACTGCTGGAGCTAAATCAGCCTGAGGGCAATCCCGCCACCACGCCTGACGCCTCGCCACCTGCCCCACCCCCCGAGCACAGTAGACCCAACCCAGACAGCACCGCATCCAGTTCATCCCCCGATGAGCCGGAGCCCTGGGCGACTCCAATGGAGTCCGCGCCCTCAGCCGAGCCGGATGTTGCGTCGCGTTTCGATTCTCCAGAAGCGGAGTCCCCGATCGCAGAATCCCCAGCGACAGATTCAGCCACATCTAAACCAGACGATCGCCCCGATGCGTATACCCCTAACAGTGAGCTGCCGGAGATGGTTCCCACCTGGGATAACCCCAACCCCTGGGCCGCCGCCACGCCACCGCCCTACGGCCCGGGTTCTGCGGATGCAGCAGATGAGAGTGAAGGTTCGGAAAGTACTGAGAATTCCTTGCCGCAACCGCCCGCCTCACTCTTTGAAGAGATGTATGACAAGGAGTTCGATACGACCTTGGAGCGCGATCGCCTCCCGCTCTGGCTCTGGATCGGCGGCATTGTGGTGCTGGTGGTGCTGGTGAGTGCGATCGTGCTGGGGTTGCGCAGTCGGTTGAGTGAACCGCAGGAGCCGGATACCCCGACAACGGAGCAGCAGTAGGGCTAAGGTTCCTCCTCTACACTATAAAAATGCCACAAAAAAAAGAGGGGGCGCCCCCTCTTCATGTTGAATGTGATGGGTTAATGTAGCGTTACGAGTTAACCGCTGCGGCACGATAGGCATCCATTTCGTAGGCAGGGATGCGATCGCTGTAGTCGGTGGACTGGCCGGTGACGGACTGAGCCACTTGCTCAAAGCCCTCGGAATTCCAGTTGCGCTCGTGAATCGGTTTGCGCTGCTCACCCCGGAAATAGACCTGCGTACCGATCGCAGCAGCAGCCAACCAGCCGATTACCAAGAGAGAAAGAACGATAGCCATGGGGGAGTACCTCCAAAAAGTGTTGTCGTGATGGGGTTTTGTAAACCTCTATGTAAACTAATGTAACTAAATGTTACGAGTTCGTCAATATGATGTTAAACATAGTAGATCTGTGATCTCAAGCAATCGGTTCGGTGACCAGTGACTTTTACACCCCCTTGATCGCCATCGTCATCGGCGGCCTTGTCTTTAGCTTCGGTAGCGCGATCGGCAGTTTTCTGAATGTGGTGATCTATCGCCTGCCGGCGGGTCTCTCGCTTCTCTATCCTCCTTCGCGCTGTCCCCATTGCCTCACCCGTCTGGGCAAGCAGGAAAATATTCCCCTCCTGGGCTGGCTCTGGCTGCGCGGCAAATGTCGCCATTGCCAAGCCCCCATCTCGATGCGCTATCCCTTGGTTGAACTGAGTACCGGACTCCTGTTCCTGGGGACTTACCTCCGCTTTGGCTGGGGTCTGGAGGCGATCGCCGCCGCCACCCTGCTCAGTTGGCTCTTGGTGTTGGCGCTGATCGACTGCGACACCTTAACCCTGCCCGATCGCCTCACCCAATCCGGGCTCGTGGTGGGCTTGGGGTTTACGCTGCTGCTGGCAAAGCAACTCGCAACGCCCCCCATCCCCATTGATCTACAAACTGACCCCCTCGCGGCTCAAGCAGGCTACATCGTCAGTCGCATCATCGGCGCGGTGGTGGGGCTCTGGGGTTTGGATGCGATCGCCTTCATCGGTTCCGTGGCGCTGGGTCGAACGGCCATGGGCGCGGGCGATGCCAAACTGCTGGCCATGGTTGGCGCTTGGCTGGGGTGGCAAGCGGTGCTATTGACCGCTTTTCTCGGCTGTCTGTTGGGGGCGATCGGCGGTGGCGGCGCGATCGCGCTCGGTTGGCTCAACCGCCGTCAGCCCATGCCGTTTGGCCCATTTCTGGCGCTGGGGGCAGCCGTCACCTTGTTTGGGGGTGAACTCATCGTCCAAACCTATCTCATGTTCTTCTTTCCAACCCTCGGACTGGTTATTCCTTAGCAAAGTAATCCCATCCATGTAAAGGATTCAGTTGGACGCCAGTCCTGTTAGAGTAAGCGAATGGGACCCTAGGCGGGTGTTCTTGCCCTGCGTCAGATGGCTAAGGTGAATGGGATGACAAGCCTGAGCTTCGTCACCCCTTGATATTATGAGTGCTGTAGCGTGGACAACGATTAAAACCACTTCTACCTCCTGGGAGGCGGAACTCATGCAACAGATTTTGACGAGTCACGCCATTCCCAACCGCATCGTGCGCCTCGGGGCCAGCGGCTGTTTTCTGACTGGGGAGTCGGCATTGCAGGTGCTACCCCAAGATCGCTGGACAGCCCTGCTACTCCTGAGTCCGAAGGATGAAGCCCTGGAACGTGACAATGATTAATCTAGCCTAGAAAGAGTTTGCAATGGGTTTTTACGCCTTATAACAAATGCACCTCTGGCAGCTTTGACCCCTGAACCATCCTGACAACGATGGGGAGATTGCGCCAAGACCACTGCTAGACCAAGACCAGCTTGATATTGTAGGTTGGGTTAGCGTTGGCGTAGCCTGTGCAGCGCACGTAAAGCGTAACCTAACATAATCCTCTCTATGACTGGGTTTTGCGATTGTTCGCAACCCACCTTCAAGTCCAGGTTTCAAGCTAGACGAGGTTTAAACTGCTTTTAGTTTTGTTTTTTTGAGTTCGGAGAATTACCTAGATTTAAAATGTCCCTAAGAGATTGGTTTGCCAACCGCGAAAAACAGCCTGCCCCAATTCAACAGCATCACCACGAGCGTGAGATCGCAGATGGTTTGTGGACAAAATGCCCCAGTTGTGGCGTGTTGACCTATACGAAAGACCTCCAAAGCAACACGATGGTCTGCCCGGAATGTGACCATCATCTGCCGGTCAACAGCTCGGAGCGGATTGGCCAACTGATTGATTCTCGAACCTGGAAACCGCTCAATGAAGAGATTGTTCCGGTTGACCCCCTGGAGTTTTGCGATCGCAAACCCTACAAAGACCGACTCCGGGGCTACCAAAGCAAGACCCAACTCAAGGATGCGGTACAAACGGGAACAGGACTCCTGGATGGTCTGCCCGTGGCGTTGGGGGTCATGGACTTTCGCTTCATGGGCGGCAGCATGGGCTCAGTGGTGGGCGAAAAGCTCTGTCGTCTGATCGAATATGGCACAGAGGAAGGACTAACGGTGCTGATCGTCTGTGCCTCGGGTGGGGCGCGAATGCAGGAAGGAATGTTGAGCCTGATGCAGATGGCGAAAATTTCTGGGGCGCTAGAGCGGCATCGCCAAGCCAAACTCCTCTATATTCCGATTCTGACCCATCCGACCATGGGCGGTGTCACCGCCAGCTTTGCCATGCTGGGGGATATTATTCTGGCAGAACCCAAGGCCAGTATCGGTTTTGCCGGGCGGCGCGTCATTGAACAAACCATTCGGGAGAAACTGCCGGATGACTTTCAGAGTGCCGAATATCTTCAGGAATGTGGCTTTATCGATGCGATCGTCTCCCGCACCCAACTTAAGAAAACCCTGGCTCAATTGATCAGCTTGCACCAGCCCTATTTTCCGCTCAAACAACAAACCCCCACCCCCGCTGAAGCTGCCCAGCATCACCGGGCAACCCAGCCCCTAGCTTGAGAGAAACTACAGTTATTATTTGTCGATTAAAGGAGTTGAACATGAGTACAGAAACCCCCAAAACCACTGGGGCAGAAGCTGTCGATGCTGCGATCGCCCAAGGCCTTGACC
>JBMYQW010000187.1:0-9462 GCA_049601735.1 Spirulinaceae cyanobacterium | reverse complement strand
AAATGAGGTGAAATTGGGAAATTCCTGAAGCCATGTCAATGTAGGCAAACAGTTTTCTCAAAAGCAGTAAGTAGGACAAGAAAGAGTAACCCACAAAAATACTTCTATTTTAAAGAAATTGTTAAGAAAGCAAAAGTCTAAATGTAAATGAAAACTACTTTTTCAGAACTGTCTGTCTTTATTTTAAACCATTTAAAACCTTGAGAATTAAAATTAACCAAAAATCAAGCCAAATACTCAGAGTATCTTTTTAGAACTTCAAATATTTCAAGCATATATAATAAAATTATTTCCACGTTTCTTCCTTTCAAAAAGGAGATAGAATACATGAATAACACATTACTTTGAACATACAATACAAGGGCCCACTCTATCCACGCTAAACCATCTTATTCAATTTTCCAATGCCCAATAGTTGCTCTTTGCTCAAAATTATTCAACAACAATCGGGCTAACGCCACTGTCTATTCTCTAAATCTCTCACCTTATGCTCTAATCGATCAATCCGGCCGCGCAATTCATCCACTTCTTGCTGACGTGCCAAGCCAAAATCTTGCAAGGCGACTTCGAGTTGGGTACGCATCCGGCCCTCAAAGTTGCCCTGATCGGTTTTGACCTTCGTCACGACCTCATCGATGATGGTGCGTGCTTGATCGGGGTCGAGCTTACCTTCTCGCACTAGTTGGTCGCCCACCTCGCCCAGCTTGTCTGCCAGAAACGAAGTGGTGCCGACGCCGATCATCAGTAGTTCCTGAATCCAGTTGTTGTTGTTGTCCATGGTTCTCGAGTTGACCTCCATGCAAGCGAGAGAAATAAGGGGGGCAGGTTGCTCTTTCTACCCTATCGGCTCTGGGCCGTCTTGGGGCGATCGCAGCAAGTGAATCGCAGCAAGTGAATCGCAGCAAGTGAATCGGCAGGACTTAATACATCCGGGTCAAAATATAGTCCGCCAGTTCTCGCAGCGTCTGGGTGCAGTCGCAGGGATTGAGTCCATCTAGGTTAGCGATCGCTGTTTGGGCATGGTGCTGGGCAAGTTCGCGCGATCGAGCTATGCCTTGGCTGGCATTGACCAAGTCTAGAGCCTGCTCAAAATCGCCGTCTTGGGCAAATTCTCGCTCAATCAAAGTCGCCAGAGAGGGCTTCTCTTCCAAGGCATAGAGCACAGGTGCCGTGAGATTGCCACTCACCAAGTCCGAGCCTGCGGGTTTACCCAATACATCACTGGTTGCTGTGAAATCGAGGATATCATCGACGATTTGGAAGGCTAGCCCTAGGTGGCGACCATATTCGTAGAGCTGCTCACTGACTTCCGGGGAGACCCCACTCAAAACGCCAGCGGCCTTGGCACTATTTGCCATTAAAGACGCCGTTTTGTAATAGCTCTTTTCCAAGTAGTCCTCAAACGTCAAGTCCGTCTCAAAGTGGTTGAGCCCTTGGCGAATCTCGCCTTCAGCGAAGTCTCGAATCACCTCGGAAAGCAGCTTGACCACCTGCAAGTTATCCAAATTGGCCAAATACCAGGATGACTGGGCAAACAGGAAGTCTCCGGCGAGGACGGCGATCCGATTGCCAAAGAGGCTATTCACTGTCGGGGCATTGCGGCGGGTTGAGGCTTCATCCACCACATCATCGTGAACCAGGCTAGCGGTATGGATCATTTCCGTGATCTCAGCCAAGCGGCGATGGCGGGGTGTGATGCCCTGCTCGGGCATCGTACTCCGAGACACCAACAGCACGATCGCCGGGCGGAGTCGCTTGCCGCCTGCACCAAACAGATGCTCTGCTGCGGCGCTGAGGATGGGATGACGCGCCCCAATCAATTGCTGCAAATTTTGGGTCAGCAGGTCGAGGTCAGCCTCAACGGGCGAGAAAAGCGATTTCACAGAGGTCATAGGGTCAGCCCAAAGCGGCGATATAGTTAAAAAAGTTTACATAACTCTTTTAATTGATTTTAAGTCAAGTTCTGAGCGATCCACAGTATTAGGTCGAAAATCTACGCCTAAAGTACGATCGCACAACCATCCGCTCTCGGTTCTGAGCCAGCAATTACACCACCTGCGGGGTTGCGCAGAATAACCTGTCCTTTGCCAAAGTGAAATGGTTCATTTGGAACTTGTACCTCGTGACCCAAGGCTGCGAGCGCAGCAACAGTACTCGGTGTCATCCCCGCTTCTAACAGCACCTGCCGCCCGGCTAAAAAGCGCCAGCGTCGCTGATCCAGCGCCATTTGGGGATTCATTTGGTGATCCACCAGGTTTATTACCAGTTGTACATGGCCCTGGGGCTGCATCTGTCCTCCCATGACGCCAAAGGGGCCGAGCGGTTCCTCCCCACGGCTCAAAAAACCGGGCATGATGGTGTGAAAGGGGCGCTTGTTGGGCGCGAGTTCATTGGCATGACCGGCCTGGAGCGTAAAGCCCCGCGCCCGATTCTGGAGCACAATCCCGGTGTCGGGAATGAGAATGCCACTGCCAAAGTCATGGTAATTGGACTGGATCATGGAGACCATCAGGTCGCCATCGGCGGCACAAAAGTAGACCGTGCCACTGTCGGGGATGCCCGGTTCGGGTTGACTCAGAGCCGCATTCGGTTGGATCAGCGATCGCCGCACCTGGGCATAGTCGGCGGTGAGTAAGGCTTCGAGATCAAGCGTCAGTGTATCCGGGTCAGCGATCGCCGCGTTAACATCGGCAAACGCGAGCTTCATCGCTTCAATTTGCCGATGCAGATTCTCAGGAGCGTCCCAGGTGTTGTGGTTTTCGGGGTTAACGTCGTAGCCCTCCAGAATTTTGAGGGCTAGGAGTGCCGCCAGGCCCTGGCTATTGGGCGGCATCTCCCACACCGTAACCCCCCGATAGTCAATCGAGAGGGGCGCAACCCATTCCGCCTGCTGGGCCTGTAAGTCGTCGGCGGTTAATAAGCCCCCTGTTTGTTCAGCAAAGGTAATGATCTGTTCCGCCAGCGATCCCTGGTAAAAGGCCGCACTGCCCTGCTGGGCGATCGCCCTTAGGGTCTCGGCATGACCAGGGCTCCGCCACCAGTCGCCGGCCTGGGGCGCACGACCCGCCGGAAAAAAAAGCTGCTGAAACGGCTCATATTCCGGGCCCTGCAACGCCAGCAACGAGGCTGCAGCGCGGGCCCAAGCCTGAGCCGTGACCGGCCCCACCGGAAAGCCTATTTCGGCATAGCGAATGGCAGGCTCAAACAGGGCTTCAAAGGGGAGTTGGCCCCAGCGTTTCCAGAGCCGTCGCCAGGCGGAGACCGCACCGGGAACCGTTACGGTCAGCCAGCCATGGGTGGGAATTTGCCCGTCGGGGTAGCGATCGCGGTGCATCGCCGCTGGACTTCGGCCCGAGCCATTCAAGCCGTGCAAGACCCCATCCCAGACCAGGGCAAAGGCATCGCCGCCAATCCCATTGGCGGTGGGTTCGAGTACGGTGAGGGCGATCGCCATCGCCACCGCCGCATCCACCGCGTTCCCCCCCTGGAGGAGCATTTCCAGCCCGGCGGTGCTGGCCAGGGGCTGGCTACTGGCCACCGCTGCCCGTGCGCCGTAAAGTGGACGGCGTTCGGAATGAGGGGAATAGTGGTCGTCGTCCGGGTGCTGCATCACAATAGCGCAAGGCTGCGATGGATAGGATGGATGGGCTCAATGCCGATAGCCGCGATTGCTCACATTATAGGTAGACTACAGCAATCATTCCGAAACTCAACAGCTCTGGGGCTAAAAGGAAAGCACAGCCATGCTTAAGCGACAACAGCATATTCGCAAAGGTCTGACCGTGGGCAGTGGGTTGGTTGCATTTGTGGGTCTGTTTTTGGTTATCAACCACACCATCCTCCGGGGTCAATGGATTCGGGATATTGAACTGTACTTTGAGTATTCGCAGCAGATCTTAACGGGACAGATTCCCTATCTTGATTTTGCGGCGGAATATCCGCCCGCTGCCTTTTTGGCAATGCTACCCCCGCAGCTTTTGGCACAGGGGAACCTAGAACGGTATCGGATTTTCTTTGCAGCGGAGAATATTTTATTTATGTTTTTGGGTGCGTTGCTTATTCTAGTGATCGCACCAACATTCAATTATCACCTTGAACTGCAATCCGTCCTTCGTTGGGTCTTGAAGTGGGGTTGGGTGATTGCGACGATCGCAGTCATTCTTGCCTGGCTCTCACCCCTGGTCTTTTTGATTGTATTAATCCTCTCCTTGATCATTGGCATTCGACAGACAACGCTTCTCAATATTCAGCAAAAACAAGCTTTAAGTGCCTATGGGATTTATATTCTGATCCTCTCGCCAATTTGGCTCTGGCGCTATGACTTTTTCGTAGTGCTGCTCACGTTGATCACATTGTTGGGTTTGCGTCAGTTTCGTCCGGTTGTCGTCGGGGTGAGCTTGGCACTGGGTATTCTGGCCAAGTTGTATCCTATCGTTATGCTGCCTCCGATCGCCTTCTCCTACCTGATTCAACGTAACTACCACGCTTTAACCCAGTTTATGGGCGCAATGGTGATCACATTGATGATGAGCATCACACCCTTCCTCTGGCTCGATGCCCAGCAATTTATCGCGTTTTTAGGCTATCACCAAGAGCGCCCGCTACAGCTAGAATCTTTACCCGCAGGTGTGGCAATATTATTGCACCAATGGAACGGACTAACAGTCGAGAAAGTCTTTTCCCATAGCTCAGAAGGTTTGGTCTTTGCGGGCGATCGCGTCATTCTCAGTCTCTTGCCTTACCTCTTTATCGGTTTAGCTTGCCTCGGCAGCTATTGGATTTGGCGCTGCTTCTCCCAGCAACATCAGCAAACAAAGCAAGTTTCATTGACGACGATCGCCCAGGGTTGCCTCATTATGCATCTTGTCTTCATCCTCAGCAACAAGGTCTTCTCGCCTCAATATGTCCTCTGGTTGTTGCCCTTTGTATTGCTCCTGGGACAGCGCGATCGTATAGTTTATCTCGTGATTTGTTTACTCACTATTCTGGTTTATCCCACCTTTTACGATCGCCTCATGGAGTCCTGGAGCGTGGCTCTATTGCTCAATATGCGAAATGGTTTGATGGTTGTTTGGGTAGTTCTCTTGATACGCACCTTACCGATCCTTGTTCATTCGTCGTCTTCAACGGTTGTCCTGAAATCTAGATGAAAGACATCTTACTCAATCCAGGTGTTTTGCCGTTACTGGGCTTGATTGGCATCTTCTATTTGGCGATCGCCTTTAACTATCTCGGTACTTTTATCCGCTATGCAATTTGGCTAGAGCAAGGCTGCCTGCTGATCTTTTTGATCACCATTTCGGGTGCAACGGGCGCAACAATTTTTCCGTTCACCAAGTTTCATCCCCGCCTCATTTCCAACCCCTTTGTCACGCCCGTCACGGTCATTGGTCAAATCACACTTTACAGCCTGGCGATCGTTTTACTCATTCCGCTGCTGCGCCATACGCTCAAGCCCATCATTTGGGTGTTCGGTCAAGTCATTGTTAAGGACATCTTCTTCTTTAGCTTTGTGGTGTTAATCCTGCTCTCGGCAACCTGGTCAAATGATGCGGCGTTGACCTTTAAAACCAGTTTGGCGATCGCCGAGGTCTGTCTCTTCGGGGTTTACTTCGGACAGCGATTCACCTGGGCAGAATGGCTACCCTTGATCCGTACCTGGCTTTTACTCTTGACCGTTTTGGCATTCCTCTATGGCTTTCTCAGACCCTCCGTCGGTACTGACCTCGACGGAGCTTGGGTGGGGATTCATGCCCATAAAAATCAGTTTTGTTTTCTGATGGTTCTTAGTTCCCTGTTTTGGTTTATTAAGGCCCTCTATTCTCCTGGTGCAAATCGCGGTTCTATTCTGGTTGTCTTGATGTCGCTGTTTGCCCTTAATCAGGGGGGAAGTGGTGCTGGGAGAGTAATTATCGTCTGTCTCATTGCCCTCTGGTTTTATCTGGGATTTGTCAAGCAATTGCCGTCACAATGGGCATTTACATCAGTAATTCTCTTTCTGATTGTCAGTGTTTGCCTCACGATTGTTGTGACAGAAAACCTAGAATTTATTGTCGTGGACACGCTCAATAAAGACCTGACATTTACGGGCAGAACTGACTTTTGGCCCCTGATTCTTGAAGAGTTGCACAAGCGGCCCATTCTCGGCTTTGGTGTGGATGGATTTTGGCAACCCTGGCAGGGGGCGAATAACCCAGCGCGTAATATTATTGTGGCTAAAACTGAATTTGCCCCGCCCCATTCCCATAATGGCTTTATGGACTTAGCCGTGGATTTGGGCTATCTGGGGCTGACCCTTTTTCTGGCATCGTATCTTACAACCCTGGCAAAGGCCGTTTTGTATCTGGGCCGGGCGGCTATGCCCGTTGCGGGAGTGCCGCTGCTCTTGCTGACCTACACCCTGATGACGAACTTGAGTGAGACCGGAATTTTAGGTGTTACAACCATTTTATTTTTCTATGTTGTCACCTTGACCCGTGTTAGTTTGGACACGTGAATGTTTTGCGAGTCAGCCCCTAATGTTAAAGTCCCTCAGCCCAGAACTCAAAAAAATCATGGGCAATACGGCCTGGCTGTTTAGCGATCGCCTGCTTCAGCTCGGCCTGGGGCTAGTTGTGGGGGTTTGGGTGGCTCGTTATCTCGGCCCCGAAGACTTTGGTCTTTACAACTATATTATTGCTATGGTTAGCCTCTTTATTCCCTTGGGAAAGTTGGGCTTAGACAATATCATTGTGCGGGATATCGCTCGGGATGTTGAACAGAAAAATGCCACCCTTGGCACAGGCTTAGTTTTAAAGATGTCCGGAAGTATCGTGGCAGCGATCGCCGTTCTTCTGACCGTCTTTTTGCTCAAACCTGATAGTCCCCAGACCCATCTTTTGGTAGGGATTTTTGCGATCGCCACCGGATTTCGATCCTTCGATGTAATTGAATATTGGTTTCAATCTCAGGTTCAGTCCAAGTACATGGTTTGGGCTCGTAATCTGGTGTACATTACCATCAATCTGCTTAAGGTTGTGATGATTCAACTCCAAGCCCCGTTGCTCGTTTTTGTGATCATTTTGGCGCTAGAGCAGATTTTTACGGCGATCGGCATGATCTGTGCTTATCAATGGCAGGGAAATCGCATCCAAAAATGGCGGATGCAAGGGCAGCGGGCAATATCACTGCTCAAAGATAGCTGGCCGCTGTTGCTCTCTGGTATTGTGATCATTATCTACATGGGCATCGATAAAGTGATGCTTGAACAAATGGCTGGGCTTAAAGCTGTTGGCCTCTATTCGGCGGCGGTGAAAATTTCTGAGATGTGGTATTTCGTCCCGATTTCGATCGTCAATTCCGTGTTTCCTTCGGTGGTACAGGCAAAAGAGATGGGGGAGCGAATCTATCAACGGCGAATTCAAAAAATCTTTAACCTCATGACCTTAATTGGCTATGCTGTGGCAATTCCAATGACGTTCTTGTCTGTCTTTTTTGTCACCTTTCTTTACGGCCCCAATTTCGAGTCTGCGGCTACAGTCTTGACGATTCATATTTGGGCGGGTATTTTTGTCTCCTTGGGCGTGGCGCGGGAGTCTTGGTTGACAACCGAAGGGCTGATGAAGTTTTCGGCGGCGACAGCGGCGGTAGGGGCGGTGATCAATGTGATCTTAAATTGGCTGCTAATCCCTAAATATGGTGGTAGTGGGGCGGCGATCGCCACCGTCACGGCTCAGATTTTTGCCTCCTATATTGCCGGGGCATTTTATCCCCAGACCCGCTCTATCTTTTGGCGGCAAACGAAGGCACTGCTGTTAATCGGTTATTTTCAACGGATGGCTTAAAACGGGTTCGATTTTCGAGAAATCCTCTCAAAATCCCCGCAGATCTAGAGGGTGAGTAATGCCCACCCTACACAACAATCTTGATTCAATCCTGACAGATATGTCTAACTCTCTCAAGCTCCTACTCCGTCCTATCTGGCATTTTTTAAAAGCCCTCGGACGCAAGACTAATCAACTGTTACTCAAACCGATTCGGGCGCTGCCCATTAGCTCTGAGCAGTTTGGCCCACCGAAAACATACTATCGCTCTACACCTGACTGGCTCAAGGCAACTCAAGAGCCTGGCGCTGACTATCAAGCAATCTACTCGGAGACGGTACTCAAACGGGAGCCGCCGCAAACCCTAGATGAGGAGGTGAATTGGAAAATTCAGCTAGAGTATCAGCGCCCAATCCCGAAGGTATTTGTCGCTACCATTCCCCAGGGCCGACTCTGGGTCAATCGGGGATCAACGGTCAACAATAGCGCCATTATCACAGGGGACGATCGCATCCTTGCTGATCTGTCTTTAGAGTTTGGTAAGCGCCCCCAAGACAATCTTATTTTTGAGCAGTGGAAGTTGCCCCCCGTGCATTTTTTACCGGGTCAGGCGGTAGCTTTAACCATGGCCAAGGGTGAGATTTATTTCCACTGGATTTTGGATCTACTGCCTAAGTTTAAGATTCTCCAGCTCGCTGGGATTGATTTTGACGAGATCGACCATTTTATTGTCAATAGCCATCGTGCTCGGTTTCAGAAAGAAACGTTAGCTCATCTGGGAATTCCGGCGCATAAAGTGGTGGAGAGCACGGTGCATTCTCACATCAAGGCTGAGAGTTTGATTGTGCCTTCGCTACCGACCTTATCGGGGAATCCTACCCAATGGACTTGTGATTTTTTGCGGGAAGCATTTTTACCAAATTCATCTAGTGATGACTTCCAAAGTAATGTGCCAGCGATCGCTCGCCTCTATGTTCACCGCAGAACGGCCCGCTATCGCAAGGTCTTGAATGAGGCCCAGGTGTGGGAGCTGCTTGCGGGCAGTTTTGGCTTTGAAACGGCGACATCAGAAACGTTAACAGTGGTTGAGCAGGCGGTACTGTTTAATCGCGCCAAGGTAATCGTTGCCCCCCATGGGGCGGGGCTAACCAACCTCGTTTTTTGTGCGCCGGGAACCACTGTGATCGAGATATTTTCACCCAACTATGTGAATGCTTGCTACTATGCTCTATCGCAGCAACTCGGGCTCAATTACTACTATTTAATCGGGGAGGGTCAACCGCCGCCGGCGGGTGTTGATCCCCATTTGGCGGGGGATGATATTTTGATTGATGTTGCCAAGTTACGGCAGTTGTTAGATTTGGCTGGTGGCGTCAGTCTGAATTGATCTCTCTGAATTGATCTAGGGCGTGTCATCAATTAACCTCAGAAGCCTCATGGGACAAGAGATAGAGGAGCGCCCGACCCAAAAAGCAGAGAAAGGGGCTGTAAGCTAGACATAGCAATGGTTTGAAATCTATTCAAAATCTAAATGATGGCAGCCCCTAGCACCTTCTCCTAATCCTCCCATTCCCGCTCCTAACGCTCATGTTACCCAAAGCTGATCTGCTCAAGGGTGTTGAACACCGCGACGAGCTGACCCGTATTTTTGACCAGGCCG
>JBMYQW010000186.1:0-9496 GCA_049601735.1 Spirulinaceae cyanobacterium | reverse complement strand
GCCGATCCAGAGATTGAATCGCCCCCACCCGAGACCGTGAATCCGCAAATTCAGGGCTTGCTGGCCGAGATTAATCGGGAACGGGCTGCGATGGGTTTACCGCTCTTGAGCCTGGACGCGGCGCTGATGATGGCGGCCCAAGCCCACGCCAGCGACATGGCCGAGATGAATTTTTTCTCGCCCCAGGGTTCAGATGGCAGCACCACCGCCACCCGTGTGGCCCAGGCGGGCTATCAACAAACGCCGATCGCCGAGAATATTGGCGTCAGTCGGTCTGATCCGGCGCAGATTGTCCAGAAATGGCTGCGGAGTCCCGGCTACCGAACCAACTTGCTCAACCCCGACTATCAAATGGCCGGGATTGGCTATGCCTACGATGCCGAGTCGGATTTTGGCCATTATTGGACGCTGGTTTTGGGGCCAAGCCCCACGGCCGCTGCCCCCACAAATCGTCTTGATGATTTACTCGCCCTGGCCAACGAAGCGCGTCAGCAGGCCTGTGTGCCCCTGTTGCAACCTGAGCCTGCGCTCACAACCGTTGCCCAGACCGAAGCCGCCGCGATCGCCGCTGCCCGGCCTGCCGCTGACCCCAGCGGTCTGCAAACACAGCTTGAGCAATTGCAATATCCGGTCACGCAAGTCACCGCCCTGCGCGCCAGTAATGCGGCCACGGCAACCGTGGCCTTTGGCCAATGGCAACAGCAGGCCAACCGCCAGGAAACCAATCCCCTCCTCTCCCCCTACTACACGCAGGCGGGTTTGGGGGTTGCTGCAAACAGCGATCGCCAGTCCTGGACATTGGTTTTGGCGGAACCTGCGGCCAATGCGGCGATCGCACCGCCCACCGTTGCTCCCTTTCTTCAAGAGACGGGCCAGCTTGAACCGGGCATTGACCCCGTCTTGCCTACGGATGGTAGTTCATACGATCTTTATAGCTTTGAAGCCCAAGCGGGCCAAGAGGTGATTATCACGCTCAACAGTCAGGCCTTTGATCCCTATCTTTTCTTGTTCAATGCCTTCAATATTCAAATTGCCGACAACGACGACATCAGCGGTGAAGATCGCAACTCCCAGCTTCAGATGACCTTGCCCTGTGACGGGGAATATAAGGTCATGGTCAACAGCTATGATCCGGCGAGCCGAGGCGAATATACCCTCTCGATTTATAGTCCCTAGATGAAGACCCTACCCAAACCTGCGATCCAATTGGCCCGAGGAATCGCGACCTGTAGCGAATGGATCGGTCGCCTCACCTATTGGTTTGTTTTGCTCATGGTGGGTGTGGGCGTCTGGAATGTGATTGGGCGCTATATTGGGCGGGCGATCGGGCAAAACCTCACCTCCAATGCCCTGATTGAAATTCAATGGTATTGCTTTGATCTGGTGTTTTTCTTGGGGGCGGCGTATACGCTCAAGCACGATGCCCATGTCCGGGTGGATGTGTTTTACAAAGGCTTTTCCCGGCGACAAAAAGCCTGGGTGAATCTTCTGGGAACGCTCTTGTTCTTAATTCCCTTTAGCGCGCTGGTGATTTACTTTTCCTGGGGCAGCATTGTCAATTCTTGGACGATTTGGGAGCTGTCTCCTGATCCGGGGGGCTTACCTCGTGCGCCGATCAAATCCTTGATTGTGGTGAGTTTCGTGCTGCTCATTGGTCAGGGGATTGCTGAGGCATTGAAAAACCTAGCGATTTTGCTCGAAGGGGAGGAATCCTAGACTGAGATGATCCACCATGCTCACCCAAAATCACAGCACAATCGATTCTGCCGAATGGCGGGCAAGATGCCCGCGCTACGGACAGTTCTAATGAAAAATAGCGTAGCGCAGGCGGCCAGTAAGCGGAGTCGAATCTGCGTTCCGCCTGCCGGATCAATAATGGAGGCTAGATGAACTATGACTGGCTTGGCCCGGTGATGTTTGCCGGGGCATTGGTGCTCCTCTCAGCGGGCTATCCCGTTGCCTTCTCCCTCGGCGGCGTGTCGATTCTGTTTGGGGCGATCGGTGTGGCGGTGGGCGCGTTCGACCCGATGCTGATGGCCGTGATGCCCCAACGCATCTTTGGCATCATGTCCAACTACACGCTGCTGGCGATTCCCTACTTTATTTTTCTGGGGGCGATGCTGGAAAAAACCGGGATCGCCGAGCAACTCCTGGAGACGATGGGGATCTTGTTTGGCCGGGTACGGGGCGGCCTGGCGCTTGCAGTAGTGGTGGTGGGAGCACTCTTGGCTGCCTCGACGGGCGTGGTTGCCGCGACGGTCGTGGCCATGGGGCTCATTTCCCTGCCGATCATGCTGCGCTATGGCTACAACCGGGAGTTGGCGACGGGGGTGATCGTCGCGTCGGGGACGCTGGGGCAAATTATTCCGCCGAGTGTGGTGCTGGTCGTGCTGGGGGATCAGTTGGGCATTTCCGTGGGGGATCTGTTTATTGGCTCGTTGATTCCGGGACTGTTGATGTCGGGGGCCTTTGCGCTCCATGTGCTAATCGTGGCGCTGCTGCGGCCCGATGTCGCCCCCGCCCTGCCCGCTGAGGTGCGCAATATTGGCGGTGCGGCGCTGGTACTGCGGGTGGTGACGGTGATGCTGCCGCCCCTGGGCCTGATTCTGCTGGTGCTCGGCAGTATTTTCTTCGGCTTGGCTACACCCACGGAGGCGGGCGCCGTGGGCTCTCTGGGGGCGATCGCCCTCGCCGGGCTCAACCGCCGCCTCGACTGGGCGGCGCTTAAAAATGCCTGCGATGCCACCCTGCGGATTAGCAGCATGGTGATCTTTATCTTGATCGGTTCGACCGCCTTTAGTTTGGTGTTTCGGGCGCTGCACGGCGATCGCTTTATGTTCGATCTCCTCGCCAACTTACCGGGGGGGCAATGGACTTTTCTGCTGGTCAATATGCTGACGGTCTTTATCCTCGGCTTCTTTATTGACTTCTTTGAAATTGCCTTTATTGTGATCCCGATCTTTGCGCCGATCGCCCAAGTCTTAGGGCTGGATTTACTCTGGTATGGCGTAATTTTGGGTGCGAATTTACAGACCTCGTTCCTCACGCCCCCCTTCGGTTTTGCCCTCTTTTACCTCCGGGGCGTCGCCCCACCTGAGGTCAAAACCGCCGAAATTTATCGGGGTGCGATCCCGTTTATTTTGCTGCAACTGTTGGTGCTGGTGCTGATTATTCTCTTCCCACCGCTGGTCACTTTTTTACCGAATTTGACAACCTAAACCCAAACGTAATACCCAATCCGTGCTAACACACCCTACTCCTCAGCCCCCCAATTCCCCTTCCTGCAAACGCCGTTTCAAATCCCGAATCGCCGCACTCGTATTTCGCTCATAGGCAATTTGTAAACATCGCGCCACAATATCCGATAGGTTGATGTCAGGAAAATATTGACTTTCAGCTTGGACAATATATTCATTTCCTTGGAGCTGATGAATGAGCAATTTTTGCTTCCGAAATAACCAAACCTCCGGCACTCGATAGGGCAGATAATCCTGCACATCGGAATAGCTGGTGATATCGATTTCCAAAACTAAATCCGGCGGCGGGTCGTTGCGCCAGTCAATCCGTTCCTTCCCCGAAACCGCCTGCCAATGCTCAATGTAGAAACAATAATCCGGTTCAATACCGCTCTCTTCCGGCAGTTGCATCGTCACAGGTGTAAAGGCGTCATACTCCTGATCCTGAGCATCGAGCAATGTTGTAATCGCGGCAGCAATCAAATGGGCATCTCTGCCATGCTTCGGTAAGGGGGACATTAGCAACACCTCTCCAGAACGATATTTGAGCCGAGGGATGGAGCCATCACCCCGCTGCTCACACAATGCTTGATAGTCCTGCCAAGTCGCGGGCAATCGCACCACCGCCCCCGCCGACAGATAAAGCTCCTTAGGCGAAACAACCGTCAACATATCCCTATCCCTGCGTCCTTTACTGATCAGTATTGTAGCGATGCCAACCGTTAACGACGCTGTTCAAACGCAGGAGGAGTCAGCCCCAAGTAGGGCGTGTCATCAATCCTACATCTTTGGCAATCTACTCCGCCTGCCCAATCACGGGTGATTCGGCGAGTTGGGCCGCCCCCTGCTGAATCTGCTGAATCTCCTCAGTTGTCCAGGTTTTGGGCCCCTGGCAATGGTGCGCCACCAAAAGCCCCCAGAGCCCCTGACGCGTCAGAACGGGAACGACCAAATTTGCTCGCACCTGCAACTGACGCAAAAAATCCCGATGACAGTCCGCGATCGCTTCGGTTTCAATATCTGGAATGGCTCGTACCCGCCCTGCCAAATACAGCGCGGCGTACTCATCGTTAAAGCATTGATCGGGGCCCGTTGAGCCAAAGATCGACAATGTCGCGTCACGCAAGGCTTCAAACGTCACTTGGCCCTGCCATTGGTTGTAGAAGTAGTAGAGCACGACGCGATCAACCTGGAGGGTTGCCCGTAGCTCATGCACAGTGTCTTGCACGAGGCGATCGCGTCCCAGGTTCTGATTGAGCCGTTGCAGCAGCCCAGACAAGTTCGCCTGTTCTGATCTGGGCTGGTGGATTGGGGAATTGAAGGAAGAAGACATCGGACTCAGTTCTAAGGTTCAATCAAGGTGCCGTCGGCCAGATCGAGTTCCACATTCGGGCCCCGATCGATGATTTCAATATCCCATTGGCCCCGACGGGCCGTTTCAAAGGTAATGTAGCGTCCATCGGGGCTAATTTGGGGGTTGCGCACCCAACTGCGATATTGACGAGAGATAATCTCCACCTGCTCCACCGCTTGGTCGTAGAGGGCGATCGCTGGGCCGCCGCGATCGCTCACCACATACACAAGGTAGCGCCCTGTCTGGCTCAGGCTGGGGGTGGCAATCAGGTTATCCCCGGTATTGATCACGGCAACATCTCGGAACCGCTCTCGCTCCAGGTCATACACCGCCAGCTCTGCCGCACCATTCCGGTTGGTGATGAAGGCAACAACCTGACCATCACCGCTGATCGCGGGTTGATCTTCGGTGAAGCGACTGTTGAGTTTTGCCGTTGGCACCGGAGTCGTGCCGCGATCGCAGGCGGTGCATAAGACCAGCCCCAACAGAGCAAGTTTCCAGAATTTGCGAGAGCGCATCGTTTTCACACCCAATCCAAATTATTTGCCCCGAAAACACATGGTAGGGGAGGGTTTGAAACCCTCCCCTACGTCTCGATCAATGATGGGTTAATCACCTCTAAAGCCCTAAGAGAAGCAAAACAGATGAAACGGCTTAATAGTCATAATCCTCATCGTAGTCATCCCGACGCCGGGGAGGACGATAGTCATCATCGTGTTCGCCAGCCAGATCATCATCAGCATTGCCATAAGCAGCATTGCTCCGAGGTGCTCCGTCAGCCTCATCGTCATTGAGTTCGCCCCAACGCTCTGGTTTAGAATCACGGGGCTCAAAATCCGGATCAACGTCCCGCTCATCTTCCGGCTCGTAGTCGATGTAGTCCACGTAGGGGGCCGGTTCTTCGTCTTCGTAGACTGCTGTCCGCCCAGAGCGACGCGACCGTTCAGAACGCTCATCAAAACGGGGATCTCGCTCATTCATTGGGGGACGATCTGAGGGGCGATCACTCGAGCGGGGTCGGCCGCGTCGAGACGAGCGGGTGTCCGATTCGTAGTCTTCGGTCCAAGCCTCACCCCATTCATCGTATTGATCGGTGTAGCGATCGGACTCGGCGTAGGGGTCTCGTGCTGATGATTCAGGCGGGCGCTCAGGACGGCGACTCTCCCGACGGGGGCGCGATCGCGCCTCAGGGTCACGATAGGGGGCCGCTGCATTGGCTTCTCGGCTCGGTGGCGTAGGACGGCGCGACGAACGGCGGGCGGTGGGCGGTGGTGTTTCATAGCCATCATCACTGCCCCTGAGTCGCTTCCGAGGCACATAGTCGGGCTCTGGGTAAGCGGGTTCTAGCTCGTCATAGTCCGAATCCCGATAGTCTCGATAGGCCCGACTAACCGGGCGATCGTCATCGACAATCGGTGTACTGCGCTTGGCCTGTTCAGTCGCTAGCCCCCGCAAACGCAGGGTTTCAAAGGCAAAGAAAAACGTCGAGAGGGCTAACAGAAACTGACCAAACTGCAAAATCGGGTCGAGCCGCCAACCGTTGAAGAGCAGAATCCCGCCACAAGCTAGCCCCACTGCGGCAAAGAAAATATCGTAGTCACGGGAGAGTTCTGGCCGAACGGAGCGCAGAAAATACAGCCCTGCCCCAGCCACCGCCAGGGAAACGCCCAGAATGCTGGCTGAATTCCAGCCCACATTCACAACACCTAGGACATAAATATTCATTTGCTCCGCAAAATAAAGGCTCATCTGCTCCGCTCCTAACTCTGGTGAGGTCAAGACCCCCCGTTTGGCCCAGATAGTCACTGCTCATCTTATCAAGATTCCTCAACCCCTGCGAAACGCATCGCCATGTGAATAGATAAGGTGTAGGTGTAGGGTGGGCATTGCCCACCACACAGGGTTTTGGGAATGGCAAGACTTAAACTCTCTCAAGGTTTTCACAGCCCTAAGGAGATTTGCCAAAAAGAATGTACCTCGTAGGGTGCTGTATAGCCTTCGGCATGGCTTCGCTAAAGGCGATAGCCGTAACGCACCATCTCAGCTTGGGTTGGTATATTCATTTCCAGAAAACGCCTAAGCAAAATTCGGTTGATGACGGATCAGGCTGAGGAATTCTTCGCGGGTCTTTTGATCATCTTGGAACGAGCCGAGCATTGCACTGGTGACCGTCCAAGAGCCTGGCTTCTGAACACCACGCATCACCATACACATATGGCTGGCTTCCATGACCACTGCTACGCCTCGGGGTTCAAGCACCGCTTGGATAGCCTCAGCCACCTGGCGCGTCAAGCGTTCTTGCACCTGCAAGCGCCGGGCATACATCTCGACAATGCGGGCTAGTTTGCTCAAGCCCACCACCTTCTGGTTCGGGATGTATGCCACGTGAGCTTTGCCCATAAAGGGCAGCATATGGTGCTCACAGAGGCTAAACACATCAATATCGCGCACCAGTACCATCTCGTTATGACCTTCATCAAAGATCGCCCCATTGACAATTTTCTCTAGCGATTGGTCATAGCCTTGGGTCAAAAACTGCATGGCTTCGGCCACCCGCTTGGGCGTTTTGAGTAGCCCTTCCCGCTCCGGATCTTCGCCCACGCCAACCAGCAGATCTCGCACCGCAGACTCCATGGTCTCTTGGGTGGTCACATCGGTCGAATTCACCTTAGCCGCCTGACCATCATGGGTATTGCGATCGGGGCGGGTATTGAGCGAACTGCTGCCATTGATGGCCGGGGTTTTCACGGAACCGTTGGAAGACGTAAGTGTCATAGGAAATGAGGAATGAAAAATTCAGATCAGGTGATAAACAAAGATGCGGGTGAGCAGTCAGTGCTTCCCATCGTCGCTCTTCACAGGGAGAAGCAAGATTAAAGCGCCCCGGCGCTGGGCATGAGCGTGATATCTTCAACGACCGCTTGCTCCGGGAGCAACACCGTATGCAGGATCGATTGGGCGACAATTTCCGGCGTTAGCATGGCCGCTCGATTGAAGTCGGCCTGCACCGTGTCTGTATCCCAGATGGGGGTATTCACCGCCCCTGGACAGAAAGCAACAACACGAATACCATTGGCCCGCTCTTCAGCGGCTAAGGTTTTCGAGAGGGCGACTAAACCCGCTTTACTAACGCTATAGGCACCCCAGCCCGGAAACGGGGTTTTGGCAGTGATCGAGGCCACGTTAATAATTATGCCTTTACGGCGATCGCGCATCGACCCTAAAACGCCCAGCGTACATTCGAGCGCACTGGTGAGATTGAGGTCAAGCACCTGTTGCCAGTCGCTCAAGGGGGTTTCACTCAGCAAGCCGGTATAACCCATGCCCGCATTGTTCACCAGAATGTCAATCGGGCCAAAGTCTGTCTCTACGGCGGCGATCGCTTGACGCACCGTGGTGAGATCCGCGAGATCAAGGGGATAGGCTTTTGCCTGACCGCCTAGGGCTTGGATCTCCGCCGCTACGGCTTGGAGCTTGTCGGTGGAACGACTCACTAGGGCAACGTCAATACCCGCTTGGGCAAAGGCGATCGCCGTCGCACGGCCGATGCCACTACTAGCACCCGTAACGATCGCCCGCTGCAAAGAAGAGGATGCGCTCATGCAATAGATCTCAAAAGTTCGCTGCGATATTCAGCCCAGAGAGCTGCTCCTTCCTGAATCGTTGAGCAGTCAGAATCCAGCACGATGAACGGGATGAAGCAATCTCTCTATTCCGACTCAATGGGGCGTCGCAAGGGCAAAGGATCGATGGGGGGTTATCGATTTGCGACGCAGTGCCGACTTCCACTACGCTGACTTAGATGAAAGGAATGTAAACAAATGTTACTCAAACAGTATACACCGCTACGACCTGGATCTGTTCAGAGCCGTTGAGAAAACGCTCGGGTTCGAGAGCAGCGTAGAGCCTGTCCTTGCTGAATCCGCAAAGCACAGGGAGAGATAACCCAACGATTATTCCTCGGGCAGGCGTCCCGCCTGCCACCCTGATCAGCCTTCGCTTTCTATGTTCAGACAATCCGGATTCAGTATGAGTCGCGAGATATAGAAAGGATTTTGGGGGCGATCTGGGTTCCTTTTGTAGCCTGGTCAACTTTAGGGTGGGTCGATCTACCCTTACAATCTCAAGATGCTCACGACTTGAAGAGCCGAATCCTGTCTCCCGCACCCAAACAATGCACCAGACCTTCGACGCTGCCCTTGAGATGAATCTGCTCCATGCCAACCAGACGGGCGCAGATCACAACCGTGCTCATTTTGAGGACTGGGGGATTACCTGTTTGAATATGATGAGCAGCCCTGGAGCGGGCAAAACAGTCTTGCTGGAAAAAACCCTCGCCGCGCTCCGCAATACCTTCCAGATGGCGGTGATTGAGGGAGATATGACCACCGAGCTGGATGCTGATCGCCTGCGCCAGTCTGGCGTTCCGGTGATTGCGATTAATACGGGGCGTTCCTGTCACCTTGATTCCCAGATGGTAGCGGGAGGAATTCATACGTTGAAGGCAGAACATGACCCGGCTGCGCTGGATTTGGTTTGGGTCGAAAATGTGGGGAATTTAGTCTGTCCAGCGGAGTTTGAGGTGGGTGAACACGCTAAAGTAGCCCTACTCAGCGTGACGGAAGGGGAAGACAAACCCCTCAAATATCCCATCATGTTTCGCGAAGCAGATTGTCTGCTGATTACCAAAACAGATTTAGCTCCCTATCTAGAGGTGGATATTGAGCGCATCATTGCCAATATCCGCCAGATGAACCCCAATGCCGCGATTCTACCGCTCTCGGCAAAGACGGGTCAGGGGCTAACGCCTTGGCTGGACTGGGTACACTGCCAAGTCCAGGCGCGATCGGAGGGCGTATCCAAACCGGATAACGCAGTAGAGCAGTTCATGACACCCGGTTTATCA
>JBMYQW010000185.1:0-9545 GCA_049601735.1 Spirulinaceae cyanobacterium | reverse complement strand
TTACTAGGCCACTGTCTGACTGGGTTCGACCGTACCAGGTGTATCCCCACCGGCTGTGCGATCGAAGGCCAGGCGGAGGAAGGGGGGCGCCAGGAAGGTGGTGAGAATCACCATGACGATGATCGCCGCTTCGAGGGGTTTATCCAGTACGCCACTGGCCGAACCGATACCGGCAAAGACCAAGCCTACTTCTCCCCGAGGGATCATGCCCACACCGATCGCCAAGCGGTTCACACCGGGCATTCCAAAGACTGTCCAGCCCGTGATCAGTTTGCCCACGATCGCCACGGCCAGCAAGAAGACCGCAATAATCAAACCCGCGCGGTTTTCGGGTACGAAGGGATTGAGCACCTCTAGTTCAGCTTTCGCCCCTACTGAGACGAAGAAGATGGGCACGAGGATATCGGCGATCGGCATGATCTGGCGATCGAGTTCCTTGCGCAGGTCGGTTTCATCCAGTACCAAGCCCGCCGCAAAAGCACCCAAAATCGCTTCGAGATGAATCACATTGGCGAAGAATGCCATGATCAAGGCAAACGTCAGCGCCGGAATCACCAGGTTGCCGCGCGTTTGCAGCATTGTGGCTACGGCTTCAAAAGACTTATTAAAGAATTTACCCAGGACGATCGCACCGAGCAGAAAGACCGTGGCACTCACAATCAGCCAGGCCACATTGACCACATCCACTTCACCCGTTTTCGCCAAACTCGCCACCACCGCCAGGACGATGATACCCAGCACGTCATCAATGACCGCCGCACCGACAATCATTTGGCCTTCGGTGGATTTGAGCTGTCCGAGTTCCGCCAGCACCTTGGAGGTGATACCAATACTCGTTGCTGTCAAGGCCGCGCCCGCGAAAATCGCGGGGATCGCCCCCACATTAAACAACCACATCAGACCCAATGTGCCTGCGGCAAAGGGCGCAACTACGCCAACGACGGCAACCAAAGCCGCTTGATAGCCGACTTTCTGCAATTCGCGCAGATCTGACTCCAGACCAATCTCGAACAGCAAGACGATCACGCCCAACTCGGCCAGCACTGAAATTACTTCGCTCTGGCTTGAGAACACCGCATCGGCGGACTCAGGTGCTAGACCCGCCACCCCTTGGAGAATGGTCATCAGCAGTGAGTCGGCAGCAGCATAACCTCCTTCGGGGAAGACCAAGAGATGGAGCGCCGAGACCCCCACGACCACACCCCCGACCAGTTCACCGAGTACGGGGGGCAAGTCGACTAGCTTGGAGAGTTCCCCGCCGAGCTTACTGGCGAGGTAAATGACGACGAGGCTCAAGAGAACTCCCGCTAAGACTAGAGTGGGGTCGGCTTCCGATTGCGGTACCGTCCCAAGCAGCGCACCCTTTGCCCATAGGTGGGGCGCAAGTAGAACATCCGAGAACATGAATCACTAACTCCTAACGAAAATCTTACGGTTTGCCAATGCTGTCGCCTCCATTGGCTAAGGTAAATATTAAAAAAAATATTTATTGATTTCAGTCAATAGTAGCGCCAAACAGAAAATCTTGAAATATTCTAAAGTTGGTCATCTATGATAAAACCAATAAGATTTATTTATGAATTGGGCAGCATCACAGTATTGGTGCTGGCCCGCATTATTCAGGAGTTGGTCTGGGCGGAGCGCATCTGCCCCCATTTCAAGGCGCGACGGCAACGCCTAGATCTGCCAGCGCCAAGCGAATTTGCTCGATACGGCGGCGATTGACGCCGAGATCTGACTCACCCAAACGCGAGGCCGATCGCACCTCAATGACAGCTGCATCACTGGGAAAGTAAAACTCCAGATCATCCACAAAGCCCAGCAGGCGGCTCTCGGCGGCAGCTCGGATGTAATCTTCGGTCTGCGTCAGCACTTCAGTGCGGGGAACAACGCCCAAAACCTTGAGCAAGGTTTCTCGGGCGGTTTCACGATCGCTCCGATAGGCGATCGCATCAATCTGATGCTCGGCATCTCCCCCCCGGCTGACGACACAGTTGGGGGAGGGTGGGCAAGGGGCAAGCTGCCCGTCGGTGACGCCCAGTTCAGGGGCGTTGCCCGCAAAGAGCACAGACATCCCCGGCAGGGCGGCATCTGCGGGGGCAACTTGAATACCCAAGATGCCGCCAAGGAGAATCAAGCTGGTGAAAATGAGCGTGAATAGGCGATTGAGCATAGGACTTGGCAGAAGTGGTAAAGGGGGTTGGGGGCAGGGAGACCCAGCCCTTACACCCAGAATTATGATGCCCAGAAGATGATGCGGTGCTATTTGACCAAATGCGCTTCCAGGAACCAGAGGCGCTTGTCGATGGTGCGGGAAATTTCGGTATACAGATCAGCGGTGCTGTCATCGCCGAGTTCCCCCGCTTGGGCACTGGCTTCCCGAACGTGTTTGGCATAGGTGGCGAAGCGATCGGCGAGCGCAGTGACATGGGCCATGCCGTCCAAAATATCGATGGGGTACGCTTCGAGCAAGGACTTGTCGGCAGCGATCCGGGCTGTCCCGAGGGCAATGCCACCGAGGGCAGTGACCCGCTCGGCAACCATATCAACGTATTCTTCCAGTTCACCGGACATCTCATCAAAGAGTTCGTGGAGTTGGAAGAAGTCGGTTCCCTTGACGTTCCAATGGGCCTGCTTGGTTTGGGTTTTGAGGTCAAGGGTTGTGGCGAGGGTTTGGTTGAGGAGGGGAATCAGTTTGGAGCGAACACTTTCGGATAGGTCAATACGGGTGGAAAGGGTCATGGGTCTTTCTCCAGGAATGGGAGGAATGTGTTTATTTATCTAAGAATAATTCTTAGATATGATTTGGTCAACTTTCGGTTATCCCTACAAAATTGTCTCACTTTGGGAGACTGCGCAGTGTGTGGAAAATAATGGTTAATACAAAATCCGGATCGTAAACCCGAAGAAAAGGACCAAGCAGTCCACCAATGAAATTGGGCTGGTTGACTAGCAAAAGATGATATACAAACCCCAGAAACCCTCACCATACCTGGGTTTTAGCGTTTTATGGTTGGAGCCCCTTTATTGTGAGCCATCTTGGTACTGGATATGAATCGGCAGAAGCCTTGCCCATAATCAGTTATGGCTCCTTACAGGGATGATCGCTGAAATACCTAATAGGGTCTGGTTCCACACTTTTGCTCGTCCAGTTACCTTCTCCATCCATCGCGCCACCTTGGGTCCTGTCCATAACCCGCCCTCTTCCGGTGGTGTCTTGAGCCGCTCTCTTAGTTCTTCCCTTTGCTCCTTATTGAGTATCGCATTGGGTCTGGGTGCGTGTTTTTGCTTACGACCGTTTTTACTCCCTCAATCCCTTTTTGGTTGTATTGTTGGACAATTTCGTGACTTCGGTCAGTGGATAGTCCTGGGTCAGTAGCCAGAGCAAATGCCATCGACATGACTCTACTGCGTCTTGGCTCCTTTTGTATCGTGCTTCGCGTTCTTCGGTTGATAGATGCGGTTCCAGTTTTAGTTTTCAGACCATGGCTTCTGTGGGTTTGTCGATGGGCTCCCTGCTACATAAATTCTATTGCATCTTTCTTCGGTTTCCTAAGTCGGATTTGGTATCACATCATGAGTGAGAGTGAACGGCTCGATTTGCAGGGTCAGATTTTGGAGTTGCAGCGGTGAGTAGCACGGTTGGAGCGACGGGAGAAGGGTGAAGCGAATGGGGCGGGTTGAGCGTACCTGTCGAGCTTGAATCATTTTGCTCTTTGCGTCAGTAGTAGTGTCATGACAATGAATGTTGCGACACAGCTAAAATTGGGTATTAGGGGGTAGGTTGGGTTGAGGAACAAAACTCAACACGGCTAATGTTTTGAGAGATTTATCCCTTGATAATCTAGGGGCTGTCATCATTTAGGTTTCAAACCATTGCTATGTCTAGCTTACAGCCCCTTTCCCTGTGTTTGGGTCGGGCGCTCTATCCCTTGTCCCATGAGGCTTCTGAGGTTAATTAATGACACGCCCTAATGCACAAAATAAAGTGTGCCACGGCAGTAGGGTAATTGAGCAGGCAAAACTCTCGATCGCACTGCAATAATGCGTTCCCTGCGTAACGCACCTCGGCCCGCTTGATATCTGGAATTCGGTGCGTTACGGCGACTTTGAGCGAATACCAATAGGGCTAAAATTGCGATCGCCTAACGCACCCTACACCTAGATTCAGAGAACGGATCCCGAAACAATGCCAATGTCACCATCTCCCAAGTTCATCAATGCCACAAGAACATAGAGATTACTATCGTTGGGATGGGTGATCGTATAAAGCTCGCCATCTGGCACAATCTCTTGTACATTAAATGACTCATTTGTTAGCGCCTGCTTGAATTTCGCAACAGCTTGGGAGGGGATTTTACCACGAGCAACTAGACCATCGGTTTGATTGCTAAAGGCAGCATCAAGACTGGCTTGAGGAATATCGGGCAATGCCAAAGAGTTTTTAGGCGCAGCCTGAGCGAGAATTCGTTCCACTAATCTTTGCTCTTCTGATGCGGTTGCAAAATTTTGATTCCTCAAAAGCTCTTCAGCAGTTAATTCTTTTGGGCCCATAAAGATAACCACTTTATCCTCATGCTCCACTAAATGCAGAAAACGCGGCGTTTGATTAGCAACCGTGACCTCGAAAATCTCAAAAAAACTGCCCTCACGAATCGATCCAAAAGAGTCAAACCCGTTTTGGGGAATGAGCTGATCTTGATAGAATTGGACAACTAAAGCAGTTGCATCCGTCGTGTGTTCAGCCAGCAAATCCACCTCCGGCATCAGGAAAAATCCCGCGGAACCTGATTGCACACCGGGATAATCTGGCAATGTTGGGAACGAATCAGGACCACTACCTGGGGGCTGACCCCCATCACCTGTATTCGGAGCATTACTGGTGGTTGTTGAATTCTCCGTTCCTTGAGCAGCAGACTGCGTTGCCGCAGAACGGGTTGAAGCGGAATCAGTCCTCGTTTGAGTTGGCGTTGGCTTCGCCGCACCCTCTGGTGGCTTGGACGGCTGTTCAGGCTTAACCGCTGAACCCGTTCCTGAAGAATTTCCATCCATCGACAGGATTTTAATGGTATCAAGATCGTCTATTTCCGGCGTCTCGGGTTCTTTGGCTTGGCGCTCTCCCGGCAGCGGTAGGCCCAACAGCGCCCCATGCAGACCCAGCGAGATCAGCACTGTACCCGTCAGCAGCCAACGGGACGGAATGTTGAACCGATATAAAAAAGAAGGGGCGGGTTTGCGGAGCATTTTGCGTTTACCTCACTCACACGGTCACACTGTAACCAAGACGTAACTCAATTGACGTTAGCCAAGGGCGAACGGTTTCCCTGGGGCTCGTTTGGGCTTAAGATTTGGAACTTGAGCCGCTATTGTAAAGAATCTATGAACGTACTGGATCGAATTCGTCTCGGGGCAGCCGTGGCGATCGCCAAGACCACCACCGCGATCGTCAAAGGGCTCAAGCTCGGCGCAGCCAGTGTGCTGCCCGGTTCGATCGCCCGGCAAATTCATCCTCAAGTGCTGCCCCTGCTCTTTGAACAGGTACGCCAGGGCGTGATTCTGATTGTTGGCACGAACGGTAAGACGACGACCTCCCTGCTGTTGCGCACCATCCTGGAGCGCCAGGGCGCTCGGGTCACGCATAACGCCACTGGAGCTAACCTGATCAACGGGCTCATTACTGCTCTTCTCGCGGATACCAACCTGATCGGGACATTGCGCACCGACTACGGCATTTTAGAAGTGGATGAAAACATTGTGCCCCTGCTGCTCAAGGACTGCCGTCCGCGCACTATTTTAGCCTTGAACCTGTTTCGCGACCAGCTCGATCGCTACGGTGAAGTGGACAGCATCAGTCGCCGCTGGGGCCAGGCGATCGCCCCCCTGCCTACCACAACAACGGTGGTGCTCAATGCCGATGACCCGACGCTGAATCATTTGGGTCAAACTCTCCAGCAGGACTCTGGGCAAACCATCAAGTTCTTCGGGCTGAGTGAACCAGCCCTCTACCTCAAGGCGCTCCAACACGCCGTGGATTCGATCTATTGCCCCCGCTGCGGCACACCGCTGGACTACCAAGGCGTTTACCTCTCGCACCTGGGCGACTATACCTGCCCCGGTTGCGGCTTTGCCAAGAACAGCTTAGATCTCGATAGCAACGATTGGGGCCAGATTCTGATTGGCGTCTACAACAAATACAACACCCTGGCCGCGGGTCTGGTGGCCTTAGATATGGGCATCAATCGCCGCGACATTGACGCGGCGATCCAATCCTTTAAAGCTGCCTTTGGTCGGGCCGAGGAACTCACGGTGCAGGGCAAGCACATCCGCATCTTGCTCTCGAAAAATCCGGTGGGGATGAACGAAACCATCCGGGCCGTACAGGGCATTCAAGCCCAGGGACAATCCTCGGTGACGCTGGTCGTGCTCAACGATCGCATCCCCGATGGCACGGATGTCTCCTGGATTTGGGATGTGGACATGGAGCAACTTGTGGAGCAGGGCGGCACGGTGATCGTCAGTGGCGATCGCGTTTACGACATGGCCCTGCGCCTTGACTACAGTCCCCACCCCGAAGATTTACAGCTCATTGTGGAACCAGCGTTACAACAGGCCGTAGAGAAGGCGATCGCCCATACCCCAGCCGACGAGACTCTGCATATCCTGCCCACCTATTCCGCCATGCTCGAAGTTCGCAAGCTGCTGACGGGCCGAGAAATCTTGTAGTAAGGACGGTAAACCGAATTGTTCGGCAGTTGAAGCCTCTCCTACAATGAGAGTCATTAGGGCGCGTCACCCATTAACCGCAGAAGCCTGTAGAGCTTTGCTCATACGGAGCAGGGACAAGCGATGAAGCGCCCGACCCCAAAAACAGAAAAAGGGGCTGTAAGCTAGACATAGCAATCGTTTTAAATCTAAATGGTGACAGCCCCTAGCGATGAGCAAATTGCCATAAATCAATTGCCAAGTGGGCTATTCGTCTGGAGGGACAGCAAAATGGGATTTTTTGATTCAGAAGTGGTGCAAACGGAAGCCCGCAAACTGTTTGAAGATTATCAGTCACTGATGCAGGTCGGCGGTGATTACGGCAAGTTTGACCGCGAAGGCAAAAAGCTCTTCATCGACCAAATGGAAGCCTTAATGGAGCGATATAAGATTTTCATGAAGCGGTTTGAGCTTTCCGACGACTTCATGGCCCAGATGACGGTACAGCAACTCAAGACCCAGCTCAACCAATTTGGCATCACACCCCAGCAGATGTTTGATCAGATGAATGTCACCCTAGAGCGGATGAAGTCGGAAATTGAGACTTGAGCAGCTTTCCCATTGAGATGCCACACCAGAGAATGAATTAATTGGGAATACGGGCTCGCCTAAACTGGCTTTTGGTGGACAATGCCCACCCTACGACTGTTTGACGGCTTGGAACACGCTGCATGATTCAAAACCCGGAGAACCTTGTCGAGTTGAATCATGATGAAACTCAGCAAGACAGAGACCTATGAACGTTGGTTTCGGAGGGTGCGCGATCGTCATGGCTCAAACACAGGTTACACCGTGGGATGCAGCAGACTATCTGGAAACTAAAGCGGATCGGTTAGCTTATCTTGAAGCAGCATTGGAAGATGGCTGGCCACCTGTGGTTGCTCTAGCATTGAAAGATATTGCTCGTGCTCAAGGCATCACAGATTTTGATCAGGCTTCAGTGTTAGGTGCAGATGGAACCTTAGATTTTGACGCAGTATCACGGCTTGCTGATGAGCTGGGTTTGAGCTTTACGACTACATCAATATGACTCAACCTCACTCGCTCGACTATTACCTCAATCTCAAATACCCCATGTCAATTTACCCAGAAGAAGAGGGAGGCTATGTGGTTCTGCTATCCGACTTACCTGGGTGTATGACCCAAGGAGAAACTATCGAGTCGTAGGGTGGGCAGCGCCCACCACAACCCATGAAATACTGGATGACGATCGCATCATGATAAATTCAAAAGTCACAAAAATAATCGGAAACAATAACGAATGAGACTCATTTTTAGAACCATTGAAAATAACCTAAAATCCTGAATTTGTGGGCAGTGCCCACCCTAAGAGAGCGGCGATCGAGCTGGTGAGAATCTCAATGCTCTGTATTGAGCCGCTGCTCCACATAGCGACTGCCAGCGGACATGGCGTAGCAGAAGAACCAATAGAGTATCCCCACGAAGAGATAGACCTCAGCGTAGCGACCAATAAAGTTGGGGTTCGCCAGAATTGAACGGCTCATGCCCAGGAGTTCTTCAAGACCGACGATCGCCAGCAGGGTCGTGTCTTGGAAGAGGCTAATGAACTGACCGACGATCGCCGGAATCACAGCCTTGAGGGCCTGGGGCAAGATGATAAAGGAGACTGTGAGGGGAGGGTTCAAACCCAACGCCTGGGCCGCTTCTTCTTGACCCCGAGGGATCGACTGCAAGCCGCCGCGTACGTTTTCGGCGAGATAGGCCGAGCTAAAGAGCGTTAAACCCACGACTGCTCTGAGGACGCGATCGGGGCGCATCCCCTCGGGCAAAAACAACGGCACAATCACCTGACCCATAAACAAAATGGCAATCAGGGGAATGCCGCGAATGATCTCGATGTAGGCCACCGAAAACCAGCGCACCACGGGCAACTCACTCTGGCGGCCCAGGGCCATCACTACACCGATTGGGAAGCAGAGTAGGATGCTGATCACCGCCAAGAAGACGGTCAGCATGATGCCGCCCCATTCACTCGTCGAGACAGGGGCCAGCCCCAAGTTACCGCCAATCAGCCAAAGATAGACCAGGAAAGACCCCAACCAGGAAAAGGCCGTATATTGACCCAGCGCGGGGACTTTCCGTCCCAACTGCTGACCCAGCCAGGCACTGCCTGCAATCAAGCCCAGCATGAGCACCAACAACAGTCGCCAGGGCACGACCGGAGTGGGTACAAGGAAGCAGAACAGGGCGGCGACCGCTAGCCCAATCAACACATTGCGACTAAAGAGCTTCATGCCTCGGGCCACCACGCCCCAGGAGAGTCCGGCTAAGATCGCCACAATGCCCAACGCGACCCAGAGCCGCCAATAGTTTTCATCGGGATAGCGTCCCGCCGCAAACACCGACAAGTTAGCCGGGATCACATCCCATTGGGCTTTACTCTGATCTCCGGTGGGATTGATCGCCCAGCTCAAGAAGTTTTTGAGCAAGAGCCCGCCTAAGCCCAGAATAACCAGGGTAATTACGGCGTTATACCAAGGCGTCAACAGGTTTTTTTTCACCCAATTGAGCGGTGTATCCCGAATTTCGGGCGGTGGGGCCATTTGAGAGAGGTTAGCGGTCATGGTTTAGGGTTCAGAGTTCAGGGGTCAGGGTTTAGAGCGTTGGAGTCCGCCAAGGGCGGCCAGAAAAGCGGAAAAAATACTCTCTAAGAAGCGGAGTGGGCTGACCCACCTCCCCCCTCCGGGGTACTCCTCCCAAGAGGAGATTTTTTGCTAGAACATCCCCTCTCGGGAGGGGCGGTCTCGCGTAGCGATGACCGG
>JBMYQW010000184.1:0-9547 GCA_049601735.1 Spirulinaceae cyanobacterium | reverse complement strand
ATCTTGCGCTGTTGCACAGAGTTGGGCGTGACGACGTTTTGTCCCGTGACGAGCGATCGCACCCTCCCTCAACCCAATCCCAAAAAGCTCACCCGCTGGCGCAAAATTGTCGCTGAGGCGGCCGAGCAGTCGGAGCGGGCGATCGTGCCGGGGGTGCAGCCCGTCATGGGGTTTTCCGCAGTCCTGCAACAGTTGCACCTGGGGCAGCGGTATCTCTGTGTGGCGCGGGGCGATCGACCCAGTTTAATGTCTCGCTTAATCCCCCCTGCCCCCCTTGGGAAGGGGGGTGATGAACGCTCCCCTGTCTCCCTGGGAAAGGGGGTTGAGGTTGCGCCTGCTCCCCTGGGTCAAGCGCATCCAGCGATCACGATTGCCACTGGCCCTGAAGGGGGCTGGACACCCACGGAAATTGAGCAGGCGGTGGCGGCAGGGTTTGACTGTGTTGGGTTGGGATCGCGGGTCTTGCGGGCGGTAACGGCAGCGATCGCGGCGACGACGATAGCCATGACGGCAGTTGAATCCGATCTCAAGATTCCCAGTTCGGATTAGAGGAGAATCTTTGTCACAAGCGCGATCGCGCTTCGTCAGGCAATCGACCCTCTTGAATCACGCCATTAAAAGCCGATAAATAGTAAACTACAGTTTCAAAATTAGCCTGAAACAAGTTGTGGAGCAACGCTAAATCCAGGTGACTATCTGTAATATCAAGACTGGTCTTACAAGAAAGATAGCCATTCTGAATATCCATATCAAAACTGCCGATAACCAGTTCATAGTTGATTCTGGTCAGCAACTCTAGAATAGCGGCTTTTTTATCTGGAGGGGCGATCGTGGGCAAAATCGAATAGATCAGGAGCTGCTGCTGTGCTGCAAAAGATTGAATGTAGCAGTCCCATTGATAGGTGTCAATCTGGAAAGTAGTATGAAGTAAATCACTCTCTTCTTGCACATATCGCCATCCTTTAGATTCCAAATAATGGGCAACAGCATCAATGATAGACATCTCAAGCGGAGTAGAGGCGATCGCAGTAGTCTCTAAAACTTTGTGCTCTACTGAACTGAGAATAGATTTAATCGCTGGCTTATCCATAAAGTTGACGTCAATATATCCATGTGTTGTGGTCGATCGGAGTGCAATGGTCTAAGATGATCTGTGGAAAAGAATATGTCGCTCTGTAGAGCGTCTTTAGCGGAGTGTAACGCACCCTGGCTGGTACTTTTATATCGAGAAATCGCCTAAACTACCGTGAACGAAGAATTTGACTCGATCTCAATAACTTGCTTCAAAATAGGTAAATAAACATCCATCATCTTGATATTGATCGAGACCAATTGTTTGACCATTGATGTTGTCAAATGGCTTCCTTCGACATCAATGCTAGTTTTATAGCGAATCTCTCCGCTGCCATAGTTCAAGTCAAAATTGCCGACTAATATTTCTAGGTTAATGCTTGCGATAAGCTCGGCGATCGCCAACTTATTTTCTGCTAGAACCAACCAAGGACAGTAGGAATAAAAAATAAACTGTTCGTGGGGTTCATTAACCTGAGCAAGACAAGACCATTCTGTATGGGTTCCTCGCACTCTTACAGAGAAGCCAGAAAACTCATCAGTTTGATGAATCATCCAGTTTTCTTGCCTAAAAAATTTCTTTGCGACTTGTAAGAGTTGATTCTCGTCAGGATAGTCTAATTTACCCGCGAACTCTTGAGATAAAGATTGCAGATCCTGAGTGAGATCTGACGTTTGCCCAGAACGCTCTTGCTGGGTTAATGGCTCAAACAAAGAAGACCAAGAAATGGAATTGTTTTGAACCGCTCGGAGTATTTGAGGAAATTGCAACGCTGATGCTGAATTTTCTGTTGTCAAGAACTGTTCAGTAAAGTTCTCAAGAAAAAGTTCTAATTCTTGAGTTGAATGCTGCTGTTGAATCTGACTGAATCGCTGGTAGAACTCTAATCCTTCGGCAATATCTGCTTCTAGTTCTGCGAAATCGAAATCCGTGGTTTCCTGTAGAAAATTCAATACACCATTCAGGAAGTCATCGACAGTAAAGGTCTCGGTTGCTTCCCCAAGTTGGACAAACTTCCAAAAGGTACGATATCCTGCAATATTCTTTTTCTGGGTCTGCTGTACTGAGGTGGCGAACCAGCTCTCTGTAGAGAGCAACACATGGTTGGGCTGCTGCAATCCAAGCTGTTCTAAATAGTCGACAACTCCTTGAACCTGGCTAGAATGGGTTGCCAACTGCGTTACGAGAAAGGGATTGAGTTGAAGTTCAATCCTGATTGAATTCCGGGCGACAAATGGCTGGCCAAAGAACTGACCTCGCATCTCCGGGCTCAGGTTGAATAAGGCATGGCGATCGATCGCCTCATATCGTTTGAGCGAGGTCACAAACGCCAAGGCACAGTAGATTAGTGAATCACCCTCCTTGCGCAAGATCAAAGTGGGCTTGGTCAGCGGCAATGACACACCCGAGGGCGGATAAAACTGTAGATCCGTTTTGAGCTTTTTTTTGCTAACCTTGAATGCCATCCTGTCACCTCGCTCAGAATTCCAAGTCGGCAACTGTTTTCTGACCATTGGCGATCGCCGCCACAGTCGGTGCATATTCACCAATCAGAAAGTGAATTAAGTTGATCGCTCTCTGCACTAACTTCAAATTTACTTTGCCTTGCTCAATCAGCATGAGATAGCGAAACGTTAGCTTGGTCGCTTGGAACTGTTCTAAATTAAAGCCAATGAGCGGTAAGTTGGCATTGAGTTTCTCATTCACCAGGGCGACTTCCTGAATCGTGCTAGGTCTCAGGTCAACCTGTAAGGGAATATAAAACTGTAGATGATCAAAATCCCCAAAAATACTTTGATCGGATTGCAGATCCGGATCGCCCATCCGTTTCATCGCCTGATACGCGCTAGAGGCAAATGACAGCTTAATAAAGGGCGCAAACTGCTGCTGATCACTAGGCAGGGCGACAATTACCGATTCAACTGAATCATCCGGACTAGCCGGCCGATATTGGGTGTTAAACCCTGCCTTCTGTAAACGAAGTGCAAGCTGCTCAGTTTGACTCTTTGAGCGATCTGAAGATTGATTCCAAAACATTCCTTGGGCCTGATATACAACTGCGAGAAACCAGCGTTTAAATCATCTCGTTAAGTTTCATCGCTTTGACAATATCACTTTTAACCTTATCTGTATTACCACTCTCCACATCTGAAATGACATCAGACACACTAATGTCCTTACTCGCCAGAAGTTCTTTGATCGCTTGTTTTAGTGTCATTTCCGTTTCAGTGCCATCCTTCTCAATGGTAACTGGCTCATTACCTTGAGGCGTCATCAAGGCATCAACAATACCATGATACATAACATCACCTTTATCTTCGGTGACAGCGTGTTTGGTCAGATACAAATCAATTTGTTCTAGACGCTGCTCGATGTTCATCCTGCCACTCTTAGACTTGCTCAACATCTTATTGAACCAACCCTTTGTGACGATCGTTGGGAAGTTTTTCCGCCACCAAATATGACATCGCCGGATATCTTTAGAGGTTAACGGTTCTGAGTTCGGTGGGTCAGTTGGAATGGGATCACCCTCGATATTAAACCCTTCAATGGGGCCAACATTGGGGATATGACCCGTTTCAATGTAGAGTTCTAGGGGCACTTGCTCTTGTTGCATCCGTTGCACATTACTCTTGCGAATCTGCTTGTTAACGTGTTTACCAATCCCATAAATCAAGGCACCAATTGCAACCGCTCCGACAATGCCCCAACCAATCGGTGTCGCCAAGGCTGCCGTTGCGCCCGCCATTGAAGCAACGGTTAAAGCTCCAGCGCCCAACGCCCCCACAGCACTGAGTGTTCCTTCAGCAATTTTGGCATTTTTGCTTCTTTCATGTTGGGCTGCTGAAGTCGTCAATGCACCGATCATTTCGATCAGCGTAGGAATTTGCTGACCCTTTCTAGAGATATTTTCTTGAGCAGCTTTGATCAATGTCGGATCAGGATCCGTAATACCGCTCAACTTAATGTCCAGAACTTTGATCTCCTCAATGACTGGCTCAACAAGTTCCGCAAACTTCGCGTTCAATGCTTCGGTTAACTTGTTCATGTTAGCACCTGTTGAGGAATCTGAAGACCCATTCAATAGCGCCCCTTGCATAGCTGCTCTTTGCTCATCTGCAAAGTCCTCATACGCCTCTATCTTCTGATTTTTTTTATCCTTTAGCTTTTCAATCTCTTTAACAAAATTAACGCGCTGATTATAATTATTGTTAACTTGATCCTTTAGTGAGAATATTTGATCATGACTTTCTTTTATTTGACCTTCGCATTTTCCAACCTGCCCCTCATAGACCTTGATAGTGGACTGAATTTCTTTGAGCTGTGCCGCCTTACGTCGGGCTTGGGTAAAGAGACGAATGGCTGTAACTGTACCGAGAACAGCGCCCAAAGCAGCACCTGCTAAAAAGGTTCCACCACTGACAGCTACAACTGCCTCTGGCGCAGACGAAAAGGCTGACCAAAAAGTCGTGACCCCATTGGTAATACCATTGAGTCCTGAAAAGAAATTGACACTTTCCTCGCCAATATTAAAACCAGCAGTGCCTTTTTCTTTCTCGAGAATACTCGTCGCAGTCTTAAGACCTTTTTCACCAGCATTTAGCTCGGAATCAGCCGCTTTAATAGTGGCGTTTGCCTTGCGGACGTGTTGAATATTCTCAACGAGATGTTTGATTGACAAACACG
Source organism: Spirulinaceae cyanobacterium (assembly GCA_049601735.1). Lineage (GTDB taxonomy): Bacteria > Cyanobacteriota > Cyanobacteriia > Cyanobacteriales > Spirulinaceae > SIO3F2. The sequence goes on along the minus strand of JBMYQW010000184.1, from coordinate 4,788 downwards.
TATTAAAGATATTGGTGGCTGCGCCTAACGCACCGCCAATATGACCGACTTTAACGTCAATTTGGCCGAGATCTTTTGCTGGGAGATCAGCTGAGGTCGGACCAACCAGCGAGTTGGGATCGACTGAACCGAGGTCAATCGTGCCAACGTCGGCGCTCCCACTGCCGAGCAAGACATTTGAGCCCTGAGTGGGGGCAGCACCCCCGTTGATCGCATCCGAGACCATCGCAAAGGTCGGCCCTGCGTTGCCTGTCCCCATATGCATCGCTGCTGTATCGGCCACATCAACGAATTCGGCGAACATATCATCTTCATCGGCAAAGCGGAGGCGGTTGCGCTGAATGAGTTCGCGGGGCGCACGGTTAATTTTTGCGCTCACTCCCGGCCCATTTTGTTGCACCACATGGGTCAGTTCGTGGGCGATGAGTTCTTGACCGCCTTTACTGCCGGGGTTGTATTCCCCTTTCTTGAAGAAAACGTGCTGTCCCGTGGTAAAGGCCCTGGCTTGCAGGGAATGATTGAGCTGGTCAGACTGACCGTCTGTATGGATTTTAACGCCGCTAAAATCGGCACCCATCGCCTGACCCATGGAACGTTGCAATCCTGGTTCTAAAGACTGACCCCCGCCCTTGGCCTGGTTCAAACTCGACTCTAATTCGCTGGCGGCTTCGCCCCCATTGAGCGTCATTGGCCCCTGACGCTGGACTAAGGGACTAATGGGAACAGGTTGTGGTAGAGCGTCTGGACTGCGCTGAACCGAGTCTTCTGGATTGGTTTGGGGCTGTCGGCCTGTATGGATGCGCTGAACAACGGCTTTAGCAACACGATCGGCCTCTTGCTCGTATTTATCATTGGGTTCACCTACCGTTAGCTGGGCCTGAACCGCCATCGTCTGCTGTAATCGCGCCAAGGGATCAACCCGATTGGACTGGGCGGATTTCGCCTCGGGTGATGGTGTCGCCTTCGTCTCACGCCCTTTCGGCTGAACCACTGGCGGAGCCGCAAACTGAGGTTTAGACCGGGGCTTTTGCTTGCTGGTGTGGCGGGAGGCAGCAGTCCGGGTTTGGTGTTGGCGGCTCATGGGTTTTCGGGTGAGAGCGATCGATCCCCTTTATAACTTATAGAACGGTTTTGCCGACAATGGTATTTGGCTGCGGTAGACCTTACATTTATTGACGATCGCCTGCTTCCGCTCCTGATTCTGTTGTCTCCAATTCCGCCTCTTCCACAATCCGGAACGTATCGAGATCGATATTCACAGAATGGGCGGCATTCTCCTTTTCATAGAGCACCAAAACGGTATTGTCTGCCGTGAGTTGATGGCCAATGAGCATATCAACGGCTTCCATAACGACCCGATAGCCCTGGCCATTCGGTCGAGACAGGGCGAGAGCTTTTTGATCCAGGGCGGTGAGTTGTTGATCCTCATCCGTATCAAACTGCACCACTGCGTATAAAATTCCGGCGGTTTGCAGCGAGAGTAATTCCGGTTCGGGGGCAGACAAAACGGCGGCTTCTGTTACCAAATAGTCATTGGTGTTGAGTAGCCAATTTCTGAGGTTGGTTTGGCTGTTCACAAACAGGTAATTGTGCGTGGTTGGGGTGGATTTTTCGTAGGCGGGGCGATCGCTCACCCGAATGCCATGGAGCGGGATCATCACTTGGGAAGTTCCCGGAATCGCTTGCAACTCACCGAGCTGAAACTGTGGCCCCATTAGGCTCTGACTGAGCGCCGCATCTTGCGCCCGCTGCGCTTGGGTGAACGCCAAAAACAGACGCCAAGCGCCCCATCCAAGCACTACCAGGAGCAATAGGCCCACCGAGCCGAGCCAGGGGTTTAAGCCCCCTGTTCTCTGAAGCTGTTTATCCTTTGCCATCTTGCCTACCCGTTGCGATCGCCTCCAACCTAGCGCCCCGGTCAACCCAGCGGCAACTCAGGACGATCCTCCTACGGTTCTCTAAACCAGCGTATCCAAGAGCGTTCGCAACTTGAGTTGCACCTCGCGCTGCTCTTGCTCCGGGTCGGAGCCAGCTACAATGCCTGCCCCGGCGTAGAGGCGGGCGCGATCGCCCTGAATCAGAGCCGAGCGAATGCCCACAACAAATTCACTATTGCCCTGGGCATCGACCCAGCCGAGGGGAGCGGCGTAGTTGAGGCGGTTAAAGGGCTCATATTGCGAGAGGTGGGCGAGGATGCGATCGCGCGGTATGCCCGCCATTGCTGGGGTGGGATGCAACTGGCCGAGCACGGTGAGGGGATGCACCGCGGCGGGTAGCGCCGCCTGGATCGGGGTCCAGAGGTGTTGGATATTCGAGAGCTGCCGCAGAGCAATGGTTTCAGGAACTTGGGGGCTCAGTCCCAACTGCTCCAGACAAGCGCGAATGAAGTCCACGACAATCCGGTGCTCATGGCGCTCTTTCCCATTGTGGAGCAGGGCCTGGGCAAAGGCTTGATCTTGGCGCGGGCGTTGGCTGCGGGGGGCTGACCCGGCCAGGGCTTCGGTAAAGAGCTGGCGATCGCGGGTGCGCAGCAAAACCTCGGGCGTTGCCCCCAAAAAGGTCACGCCCTGCTGCCGCACCGCAAAACTATGACAACCGGGATAGGTCTGGCGCAAAATCTGGAGTGAGGCGGCAATGCGAAAGGGACGGGCGGCACGGACATCGAGACTATTGGCGAGGACAATTTTTTGCAGTTGGCCGCGGGCGATCGCCTCCAATGCCCGCTCAACCCCAGCTTTGTACCGATGCGGCGCAATCAGATAGTCAGTTTGTAGAGCTGGATTCTGGGGAACCGCAGGGGCGATCGGTCGCTCGGCCCAGCGATAGAGCTGTTGCACGGCTTGGCGCACTCGATCGGCGATCGCGGCAATTTGGGCGTCAAAGGATGCCTTGAGGAGCCAAGGCGTTTGGTTGAGGGCGAGGTTAGCAATGAAGATGCAGCGCGTTTGGCTCTGGGCCGAGCGCGATCGCACCACCTGCCAGCGGGGGAGCAGCACCGTTGCCGCAGGAAAGCGAGTCTTTTGCCAAAGGGGCGGGGCGGGGCGATCGTTAACTGTCAAATCAGCAAACGTAAAGTTGCAGAAAAACTGTGGCCCTGGCAGAGCCGCATCCCAGCAGCCGATCGGTTGGAGGTGAGTCAAGCGGGCTTGGATAAAGGCTTGAGCTGCTGCAAAGCGTTGCGCTCCCCCCGGAACGGTATGGGAATCAGCCACCCCATAGCCCACGATCGCTGTCTGGCGTTGGGGATGCTCCAGATAAAAAAACGGCTCGGGCGTAGTCACCAGAGCCTGCACGATTCGTAATACATCCACAGGCTCGATCTCGACAGCAAGACTCAGTATTGCCCCTGCCCCAAGCCCCGAGCCAGATTGGAGAGAGCCAGATTGGAGCGCACCGGAGTTCAGACCGCCTGAGGGCCGGAGTTGTATAGTCAGATGGTGCTTGAGGTCTGCAACCAGGTGATCAAGCGTCGGCATTACTGGAGTCATAACCATGGTCGTTAGTCAATCCACCTTAAGCGTTCATTCACCTGGGTTGTGAATTTGCCTTGAGAGCCCATTCGCCTTGCAGTCTTGAGGGGAAATATCCGCTCAACCTCAAACATTGTCCCCTGCCAACGACCCCGCTCCATCCTTTATTACGACCCTTATTCCCCATGCCAACCCCTGAATATTCCACTGCTGCTCAAATTCAAACTTTATTCGATCGCATCGCCCCCACCTACGATCAGCTTAACCAACTGTTAAGTCTGAACCTCCATCACGTCTGGAAAGGCAATACCGTGCAATGGGCAGAGCCGCCTCAAGGCGGGCAGGTTTTAGACCTCTGCTGTGGCTCGGGGGACTTGGCAATCCAATTGGCGCGGCAAGTTGGGCCAGAGGGCCATGTTTGGGGTTTAGACTTTTCAGCTCAGATGCTTGCCCAAGCACAAACACGGACTCAACGGCAATTTCCTGACCATCAATTTACCTGGCGGCAGGGCGATGCCCTCAACTTGCCCTTTGGGGATGCGCAGTTTGCCAGCGTAACCATGGGTTATGGTCTGCGCAATGTCACCGACATTCCTCGTGCCTTACATGAAATCTGGCGGGTGCTCCAATCCGGTGGTCGGGCAGCGATTTTGGATTTTCAGCGATCGCACGAGCCGCTCGTCCAGCAGCTCCAACAGTTTTACTTCAGCCAAGTCGTCGTGCCCCTGGCCAGTACCCTCGGGCTCGGCTCAGAATATGCCTATATCCTGCCCAGTTTAGCCCAGTTCCCCACCGGGGCAGAGCAACTGGAACTGGCCGCAGCGGCAGGTTTTCAAGAGCAGCATTTCTACTCACTGTATGGGGGGCAGATGGGGGTTTTAGTGGTGCGGAAATAGTTGAGCATGGCACAATGAGAGGCGTTTGCTTAATCTTTTCTAAAGAATTCACCCCTACTCCTCTTCTTCTCCTTGCCGTATGGAAACCGCAACCGCCTCCCCGCCGACCAAACGCCGCCGCACCTCCGCCTTTCAACGTCTGATGTCTGTCCATTGGTGGATGGCTGGCATCTATCCCGCCCTCTGGGCCATCGGCTGGTTCATGGTGAAACTGGAGCGAGAAAATCCGGTGCGATCGCCCCTCTACGACTTTCACAAATCCCTCGGCATTTTGACGCTCATGCTGCTGACCTGGCGGATTGTTGTGTTGCTTCAGGTTTGGTGGCGCAAATATGCCAAGCGTTGGCCCAAGTTCAGTCTGCCCTGGCTCAAGCTGGTGACCTTGCATAGTCTGCTTTACGGCTTTATGGTCGGTGTCCCCC
>JBMYQW010000183.1:0-9595 GCA_049601735.1 Spirulinaceae cyanobacterium | reverse complement strand
AGCATTTTCTGGACAATTCTCATTTTCCTCTGCCTAAAGTGACAAAAGAGGGATATAGCAGCGATATCGGTGGTTAGGACACTTTACGATAGCTGAACTCCTCAACGGGTGCGCATTGCCCACCCTACGCGATGTCCTAACGCTACCTCTCCTTGCTATAAAAAGCCCTGAACTCAATTGAGTTCAGGGCTCTATTCATCAGGGTGCATCTACCATTACCGTTTTCTCCCAGAGGAAGGGCAACTCCGGAACAATGCAGAAATTTTTCTGCTCTCCCGCGATCTGGCGCTAATGCTCCGCCATTTCATCCGCCATAATCTTTAATCGCACCGTCTTTTCACCCACCTCATCGAGGGGCACTTCCAGCACTTCTCCCGTTAGGCTCTCCAGCGACATTAGCATGGAGCGCAGATGGGGGTTGCTCGCGCCCGTATCCACGTAGAGGCGATCGGCCAAGTTACCCAATCGTTTCCAAGTGGTGAAGAGCTTGGCGACCAGTTGCTCCAATATCGTAGCTTGCTTGACCATATCGGCGGCGGTGTTTAAACAGTCCAAGCGCAGGGCTTCTTCTAGGGCCAGTTCTAAATCAATCGTCGTCTTTTTGAGGGTTTGCACCTGAGCGGCAGCATCCAGATATTTGGCGAGATTTTTCGCCTCGGAGGTCATGGTTTTCACCGTATCAATATCCGGTTTGTTGGCCACTTCAATTTGAATCGCCGAGACGTGCGTATCGGGCAGTTTTTCCAACTCTCGCAAGAGCGGCGCGAGGTGCTTTGGCGGTAGCCCGCCTTCGGTCGCTTTGGTTTTGATTTCGTCCGGCAGGAGATCCGAACTCATCGTCAGCCATTCATCCGTGAGTTCCTTGACTTCGCGGCGGGTAATTTGCTCGCCTGAGGAGGCGGCTTCGCTGACCATCTGCTGCACTTCCGGCGTGGCGTTGGCGGTTTCGACAAAGGCCCGCTTGCTGAAGTTATTGATTGCCTCGGGTTCCAGTTGGCCTGCCGCGAGGAGCGTATCGGCACTCTCCGCGAGCTTAATCAGCTTATACGCCTGACTCTTGCTCACTTCACGATCCTGGAGCCAGTTCAAGAAGCCCGTGCCGCGGCCTTCGCCTTGTAATTTTTCGCGATCGCGGATCGCCCGCAAAACCCGACCCCGCCAAATATCTGTCTGCAAGTCAAACTGCTCACAAATCTGCCAGACATCCTCCAACTGCCGTTTAAATTCATGCTCATGCAGGTTCTCATCCTCGGGGTCTGGCAGTTGAAAGTTAAAGCCCGCCGTGCTCAGGGCAGCGGTTAACTCGGCATCAGAAGGAGAGGTATAGACCATGGTTGAACTCAGATTAGCCTGAGAATTCTAGCACGAGATCCTGGGTATATTTGTCCTGATTTTCCGGACATCGCGATGAACCGTCCTGGCGCTTCAGAAGTGCGATCGCCCTCGGTATGATGAGAGGGAAACGGTATTGAACGCAAGCAACCCGACCATGTTCACGATCGTGATCACGACCTATAATCGCCTGCCGCTGCTGAAGCGGGCGATCGCTCGCTCCCTGGCGCAAACTGTGGCCTGTGAAGTCCTAGTCGTGGATGATGGCTCAGATGATGGCACGCAAGCCTATTGTGAAGCCCTCGCTGCTCAGGAAGCCCAGTTTCGCTACCATCGCAACGTTGAAAATCAGGGTCACTCGAAAAGCGTTAATGGGGGCGTGGCGCTGGCCCAAGGCGATTGGATCAAGTTGCTTGATGATGATGACTATCTTGCGCCGGATTGTATTGCGCAACTGGGCGCGGCGATCGCCCAGCAGCCCAACGCGGTCATCTGCTCCGTGCAGGCAGCTCAGGTGACAGAGGATGAAGCAGAACTCTCCGTCACCAACCCGGTTGGCCCGGCGGAGATTTCTCTATTGCCCCAACCGGAAATTCATTACGGGATGTTGCTCGAACAAGTGCCTTTTGGGACACCTGTGCAGGTTGCCTTTCAACGGGAGGCGTTTTTAAAAACCGGCGGCTGGGATTCTCAGTTTGATACCAACTTCGATGATATTGACTCTTGGGTCAAGATTGCTGAATCTGGCGCTGCGCTGTTTATTAACCGCTGTCTGGCTTACCGAACCGTTTGGCCGGGCGCGTATAACTATCGCTTCTCGCTACACGATCGCCTCCGCACCCACCAACAAATCAAGCAGGCGATCTACGATCGCATTGACCCGAGCCATTACGCCGATATTCCCTCACGCAAAGCCGTCACGCAATATCTGCAATTGCATTGGGGATTGGTAGCCCTCAAGCAGCAAAAATGGGGGGAGGCGATCGCTTTGTTGAGTGGGGCGATCGGTTCCATAGCCGCCTGGCAACTCTTATTGCGCTGCCGTCGTCCGTCAGCCAAGCTGCTGCAATGGCGGATCATTGCCGCATGAAACCCAGCCATCGGGGGGGTGGAGGCGTTTGATGGTTTAAATACTCAAGCTATTTTATCACTCCCGATAGACGGTGATATTTCATTATGATTCAAGTTATGAACAACATCGCCTCTGAGCATAACTATAGTGATGAGCTTTTGACTGAATATCGCTTTGACTATCAGAAAGCGAAGCCGAATCGGTTTGCCGTTCGTGGTGAAGCGCAACAGTCAACGGTTGTGACTTTAGATGAAGATGTCGCTCAAGTCTTCAAGACCTCTGAAGCTGTTAACACCGCATTGAGAGTGTTAATTCAATCTGGGTCATAGTTTGGATCAATACGGAAATCTCGCTATATCGTGCAGCATTTCATGAAAAACTCATGGCTTACAGTGACTTTAAAATCCTCAAGACTGTTAAAGAAAAATTCAGTTTGACTATCAAAGAAACAATTAATTTATTTGAAGACTGTCCAATAGGCTCACCAACAACTCAACTCTCAGAGCTACTCGACGAAACTCTACCTTTAGCCTTGGCAATCAATACTGAAAAGGCGCGATCGGAAATGCTGATTACGCCTATTTTGCTTGAGTTTCGTCGTCAAGCGCGCTATCAAGTGAGTTTGTTCTCAGGGACTGAGTTTAATGTGGATGAAGCCGAGGGATTAGTGGGGTTTTGTGACTACATTCTCAGTCGATCGCCCGAACAACTCACCCTCAATGCGCCTGTAATGCTGATCACCGAAGCCAAAAACGAAAATATCAAAGCAGGTTTGGGTCAATGCCTGGCTGAGATGGTGGCTGCCCAGCGATTCAACCAGGCCGAGAAAAACCCAGTTGATTCTCTTTACGGTGCTGTAACGACTGGTGAAATTTGGCGTTTTTTGTGTTTGCGTGGCACCACGGCGATGATTGATTTGACGGATTATTATCTTGCTCGTGATTTGCCGAAAATTTTGGGCATTTTAAACTTGAGTTTACAAGTTAGTGATGGTTGATGGATGAGAATGGGGCTCTTCCAGACTTAGTGTGGAAGAGCCCTGAATCATTGCAGTGCGATTTGGATGTTCATCCATCATTTCCATCTCCTCCGGTCAACCAAAACCACAAAACTCTCGCACGATCGAGTGATAAAGCTCCGGTGCTTCCAACATCGGAAAATGCCCCGTCTTGGGAATTTCGTAGTAATTAATCCGTGGATTGAGGCAAGCCGCCGGACGGGCTAAACGGGTGGGAATAATTTGATCAAATTCCCCCGCGATCAGCAAGGTTGGCATCTGGAGGTTGGCAAAATGTCCCGGCATTTCTGTAGCGGCTTGCTCACTGACGATCGTGCGAATGGTTTGGGTGGCTGCCTGAGCATCCGCCATGAGGTAATCGTCTAAAAACTCCTGACTGAGGTTACTGGGCAGCGGTCGATATAAAAACCGCGACATGAAAAGATGCTCCGCGAGGGGAACCTGGCGAAACCAGTCAAACCGGAGCTCGACTACCCGTGCCCCCGCCCAATGGAAGGCGCTAAACGTAATCGGGTTGTAGGTAAAAATGCCGCTACAGGTGAGTAGTAAGCGTTCAACGCGCTCGGGGTGGCGGCTAGCAAAGACGGTAGCGATCGATGCCCCGGTCGAATGGGCGATCAACCAGACTTTATTGAGGTTAAACGCATCAAGGAGCACCAACAGATCAGCGGCGTAATCATCCAGAGTATAGCCAAAATCCCTAGCAGGCTGGGTTTCAGGCGATCGACCAAACCCCCGCAAGTCGTAGAGCAGGCAGTCAAATTTCGGTAGCAGGGCGCGAGCCGTTGCCTGCCAATATCGTGCCGAACCGCCCCAACCATGGAGAAAGACCATCACCGGGCGATTCGTATCTCGGTCACGTTCACTACGAATCCATTCGTAGTAGTGGGTTGCCCCCTGAAGCACCACAGTTGAATTCTGAGACATTTTGGCTCGAAAGAGAAGAGCTTAAGCAGACTATCCCCTCTCGGGAGGGGCGGTCAAGGGCAGTGCTGAACCCTTGATTCAAAATTCACAATATACTTTTCATTCCAGCATTCCGAACTTTAAATGCTGAACTCTGAATTTTGAGCGTTGAACGGTTAAGCCGATTCCGGCTTCAGCAAGGTCGAAGGATGGATAATCAACTCGGCCGTAGAGCGTTTCTCAACCATTTCGGGGGTAATGACACAGCGGCTCACATCCTTACGGGAAGGTATCTCATACATCACCTCCAGCATCAGTTCTTCCACAATCCCTCGCAGCGCCCGCGCCCCTGTCTTGCGACGATAGGCTTCGCGGGCGATCGCCCGGATCGAGTCTTCGTGAAACTCCAATTGCACATTGTCCATGCGCAGCAGCTTTTGGTACTGCTTCACCAAGGCATTGCGGGGCTGGGTCAAGATCGCTACCAATGTTTCCTCATCCAGCGGGTCGAGGTTGGCTGTTACCGGAACCCGGCCAATAAACTCAGGAATGAGACCAAACTTTACCAAGTCTCCCGGTTCAAGTTGTAGCAAGATATCTGCCGTACGCTGCTCTTTAGATTGACTCTCGCCAGCCCGGACAAAGCCCATGGACTTCTTACCCACACGCCGCTCAATCACCTTGTCGAGCCCCACAAAGGCCCCACCACAGATGAAGAGGATATTACTGGTATCGATTTGAATGCAGTCTTGGTAGGGATGCTTGCGGCCGCCTTGGGGGGGAACGTTGGCGATCGTCCCCTCTAGCATTTTGAGGAGGGCTTGCTGTACGCCTTCGCCAGATACATCGCGGGTAATCGAGGGGTTCTCGCTTTTGCGGGCAATCTTGTCAATCTCGTCAATGTAGATGATGCCCCGCTGGGCTTCTTCCACATCCAGGTCAGCGACTTGCAGTAGACGCAGAAGGATATTCTCCACATCTTCCCCCACATAGCCCGCCTCAGTGAGCGTGGTGGCATCAGCCACTGCAAAGGGAACATCCAGAACCTTCGCCAACGTTTGGGCTAGAAGTGTTTTACCCGAGCCCGTAGGGCCAATTAGGAGAATATTCGACTTTTGCAACTCAACGATCTCTTCTCCTGAGCCTTTGAGACCACTGGGACGTTGGTTTGTAAAGCTCAGGCGCTTGTAATGGTTATAGACCGCGACGGACAGAACCTTCTTGGCTTCGTCTTGGCCAATCACGTGTTCGTCGAGGTATTGTTTGAGCTCTGTCGGTTTGGGAATCTGGGTGAAGCTGAGGCGCTCGGCGGGCGATCGCCGCTTCGGGGGATGTTCATCGGGATGGGTGACGGGCTGGGCCACGGGAGCAGAAGAGTCAATTAGCTCCTCATCGAGAATTTCGTTGCAGAGTTCAACGCATTCATCACAGATATAAACACCCGGGCCAGCAATGAGCTTACGCACCTGCTCCTGGGACTTGCCGCAGAACGAACATTTAAGATGGGAGTCATACTTCGGCATGGAGACCTCACTCGATTGCAGTCATGGGGGGCAGTTGAATTCCAGGTAAGCCCGGCTTTAAAATCACCTGATCAATCAAACCGTAGTCTGCGGCTTCACTGGCAGACATATAAAAGTCGCGCTCCGTATCGTTGGTAATGCGATCAAGCTCTTGACCCGTATGTTCGGCCAGCAAGCTATTGAGTTGCTGCTTAATATAAAGGATTTCCTGAGCTTGGATCTCAATATCCACTGCTTGTCCCTGAGCCCCACCCAGGGGCTGGTGGATCATAATGCGTGAGCTTGGCAGTGACATTCGCTTGCCTTTCGTGCCGCCCGAGAGCAAAAAAGCCCCCATACTGGCTGCCAAGCCGTAACAGATCGTGGCAACATCGGGGCGAATTTGCTGCATGGTGTCATAGATCGCCATCCCTGCATAGACGGAACCACCGGGAGAGTTGATGTAGAGCTGAATATCTTTTTCGGGGTCTTCAGCATCCAGGAATAGGAGTTGCGCTACGACCGAATCGGCGATCGTGTCATCAATGGCATCGCCGAGAAACACAATGCGCTCCCGCAGTAGGCGCGAATAAATATCAAAGGCTCGCTCTCCCATTCCCGATTGCTCCACCACCATGGGCACAACCGCCTGTGCTTGGGAAACAAAAGGGTGCTCGATCTGACTGTTGGGCGAGCGATAGCGGGATTGGGAATCGATCATAGTGGTACTGAACGTTACTGTTTTGGCGTAGGTGTGCGTGATTTTAATGGGCTGAACCTGCCAGCATTTTTGGCGACGGAGTGGGCTGGTTAGGTCAGGAAATAACGGCATTCTGTCGCCAATTCGCCTACCATTATGCCCCATGTCTCTATGGGTGGGGGGAGGATCGTCGGAAATAGACGCAATTATGCGACTTTATTCTTCTTCACCCTCTGTGCTCTCTGTTTTGTCAGCCGCTGCCGCCTCTGTAGCGGCTGTGGCAGTGACATCAACCGTGGCTGTTGCCGCTTCACCCTCGGAAGCCTCCGTTTCCTGTGGCTCCGGCTCGCTCAATTCCCCTTCGGCAACGAGTTCAATGGTCAGGCTATCCCGCAGCCAGGCCAGGGTTTGTTCTTCGAGCAATTCATCGGTGACAAATTGCTTAACCCGCTCGGGATCAAGTTTTTGATCCGAGAGCTGCTCATAAATCTTGGCAGTTTTTTCTTTGAGTTTCTCCGGATCGGGTTCGATGGCCTGCTGCTTGGCGATTGCTTTGAGAGCTTCGGTTGTCTTGAGGCGCTCGATCGCTTCGGGACGGGCTTCAGTTTTGAGTTTCTCCGCACCTTCTTGACCAATTTGATTGGGATCGAGACCGTATTGACGCAACTCGGCAATGGTCTGTTGAATCATCAAGTTGGTTTCCCGCTCAATTAACGTCTCGGGTAACTCCATCGTGACCACAGTTAAGAGAGCCTTGGCGATCGCCCCCTCCACATTGTCCTGGGTCGCATTTTCGGCCTGCTTCTTGTACTTGTCCTCAATATCTGCCCGCAATTCTGCCAGGGTCTCGAACTCACTAATCTCCTCCGCAAATTCGTCATCGAGTTCCGGCAGTTCTTTCTCCTTGATTTCCTTGAGCGTCACCGTAAATGTGGCAGTCTGGTTAGCCAGATCTTCACGGGCGTAATCTTCTGGGAACTGCACCGTGATCTCTTGGGTTTGGTCGAGCGTCATCCCCTCAATACCCGAGATCAGATCGTCTAGAAACTTCCCAGACTCCAACTCCAGCTCAAAATCGCTGGCTTCTGCCCCCTCAATCACCGCACCGGGTTCCTCGGTTTCACTGGCAAAGCGTCCCGTATAGTCCACCACCACCACATCCCCCCGCTGGGCTGGGCGATCGTCCACCGGGACTAATGTGGCCAAACGCGACTGCTGCTGGGCCAGGTAATCCTCCACTTTCTGGGGGTCGTAGACCACCTCTTCCGCTTTAACAGTCAGCCCCTGATAGTCACCCAGTTCAGGGGTGGGGGGGACATCCATAGTAACGGTAAAATTCAGAACTTCACCTGGCTTATAAGCCTTGAGCAACTCGTCAATTTTGGGGGAGAGTTGATAATTCCCCAACGCCTCAACCTTTTCTTGTTTGACGGCTTGGTCAATGCCATCTTGCACCAAGTTCTCCAGGGCTTCAGCCCGCACCCGTTCGGGGCCCAAACGCTGCAAGAGCACCTGACGGGGCACTTTGCCCTTGCGGAACCCCGGTATCCGGAGCGTCTTTGAGAGATCCCGGATCACCTTTTCATAGGCGCGTTTCGAGGCATCAGCAGGGATTTCAAGGGTTAAGGCGATCTGGCTTTGCGGACGATGTTCCTGGGTAACTTTCATGAATTGGGGTCGAGAATATTTTAAGACGCTGACATTGTCAGTGGCGGCGCGGGACATTGCCGAAGGGGGCAAACCTATCCGATAATAATACATTCGTGGCCAAGCGACCGAATGGCTCAGGGGATTGCCCGGCATCGTAAACATTGCGAGAACATCCTGACCAGGTTCGGAACTGGAGAGGGGTTTTCATTGGGCGCTCAGAAGGGACTGCGTTACGACCTGAACGCTGCACTGCGTTACAATAGCCCTGCCTTGTATTTGCCAGATAACGTTATAATCTAGGCGTTGTGGAATTTCGAGTCTTTAATGAATTACCGTTTAACATTCTGCTAGGCGTGAATGCTGAAAAAATATTGAAATCAGAGTTGAAGCGGTGTCTGTCAAAAATACTGACTGTATCCCGCTTGTGCAAGATTTGAAATCGGATAAGAGCTTCGGAACGGCTTTGAAAACGGAGATAATTGGAGAATTGCCAGCGCCATGCCGCCCAAAACTTAAATGGCTGCTCTGGGCGTTTGCGAGGGATGCCAACCCCAAAATACGGGCGCTAAATAAGGTTTTTTTGAACGTTTACACCGCAGGAGCAGGATTGCTCTAACACCATCTATCCAACCAACATCTCAATTTATATTTTCATACGTGGAGGAATTTTGAATTTTGCCTAGTCCAATCTGTGTGGCCATCCTGGGTGCTACTGGTGCTGTCGGCACTGAGCTGGTGCGCTTACTCGAAGAGCGTAACTTCCCTCTCAAGGAACTCCGGCTGCTGGCCTCCCCCCGTTCAGCAGGACGCCAGATCTCTTTTCGGGGTCAATCGCTGACGGTCAAGCCAGTTAAAGCAGAATCCTTTCAAGGAGTGGATGTGGTGCTTGCCTCAGCGGGCGGCAGTACCTCTAAGGAATGGGCGGCGATCGCCGTCTCGGCCGGTGCAGTGGTTATCGACAACTCCAGCGCCTTCCGAATGCAGGCGGATGTTCCCTTGGTGGTTCCGGAAATCAACCCGGCTGCTGCGCAAAACCATTCAGGGATTATTGCCAACCCCAATTGCACGACGATCTTGATGGGCATGGCGGTTTATCCCTTACACCAAGTGCAGCCCATTCGCCGTATTGTGGTCGCCACCTATCAGTCGGCGAGTGGTGCGGGAGCCCGCGCCATGGCAGAGGTCAAGCAGCAGTCCCTGGCGATCTTGCAGGGTCAGGAGCCGGAAGCAACCGTGCTACCCTATCCGCTGGCGTTCAACCTGTTTCCCCATAACTCTCCCCTCAATGAGCAGGGCTACTGCCAAGAGGAGCTGAAGATGGTCAACGAGACCCGCAAGATTTTTGGCACTCCGGATCTGGCAATTACGGCCACCTGTGTACGTGTGCCCGTGCTGCGGGCTCATTCGGAAACCGT
>JBMYQW010000182.1:0-9608 GCA_049601735.1 Spirulinaceae cyanobacterium | reverse complement strand
CACGGGAGATTTATCAACGGGGGCGAGATATTTTGACCCATGATTTCTAGGGGTGAGGAGATGACCCAAAAGCTCACCCAACTAACCAAGTTATAATGAGCACCGTCTTACGCCCCCAAACCCATGCCAGACCAGCCCAATCAGAAGTTCTACCCCGAAGTCAACCCCCGCCCCAACTTCCCTGACCTGGAACGCGAGATCCTGCAATTCTGGGAGCAAAACGGCATTTTCCAGGAATCAGTGGATTCCCGAGGCGCAGACGGGCAGTTTGTTTTTTATGATGGGCCGCCCTTCGCCAACGGTCTGCCCCATTACGGCCACCTGGTCACGGGCTACGTCAAAGACATCATCCCCCGCTACCAGACGCTCCAGGGCAAAAAGGTCGAGCGGCGCTTTGGTTGGGACTGCCACGGGCTGCCTGCGGAGATGGCCGCTGAGAAAGAACTGGGCATCTCCGGCGGGGCGAGTATTACAGAATATGGCATTGAGAAATTCAACGCCCATTGCCAGTCTTCGGTGCTCAAATACACCCATGAATGGGAAGACTATGTGACGCGCCAGGCCCGTTGGGTGGACTTTGAGAATGATTATAAAACCATGGACTGCTCCTTCATGGAGAGCGTACTTTGGGCCTTTAAGCAGCTCTGGGACAAGGGGTTGATCTATGAGTCCTATCGGGTTGTGCCCTATTCCTGGGCCGCCGAATCGGTTCTCTCGAACTTTGAAACCCGACTGGACAATTCCTATCGCCAGCGTCAAGACCCGGCCCTTTCGGTCGCCTTCACCCTCGACCCCCTACCGGAAGAAACCGTCCCGGTTGAAATCGTCGCTTGGACAACAACGCCCTGGACGCTGCCCTCGAATTTGGCGTTAGCGGTTGGGGAGGACATCGAATATGTGGTGCTCGATGCAGGGGAAAAGCAGATCATCATTGCGGCGGCGGCGCTGGCGAAATATCAGCGGGAATTTGGCGAGTTGGCACAGGTGCGATCGCTCCCCGGACGCGATCTTGTCGGTCGCACCTATACGCCCCTGTTCCCCTTCTTCAAAGACACTGAATCAGCCTTCCAAGTGCTGCCCGGTGAATTCGTCAACACCGACGAAGGCACAGGCGTTGTCCACCTCGCCCCCGGCTTTGGTGAAGATGACCAAACCCTCTGTCAGAACTACGACATTCCGATCATTTGCCCGGTGGATCATGCGGGTCGCTTTACCGCCGAGGTTACGCCTTACCAGGGTCAGGTGGTGTTAGAAGCCAATAAGCCGATCATCAAAGACCTCAAAGCCCAGGGGAAGGTGATTCGCCACGAGAGCTACTTGCACAACTATCCCCATTGCTGGCGCACCGATGAGCCGCTGATCTACAAGGCGGTCAGTTCTTGGTATGTGCGCGTGACCGAGTTCCGCGATCGCATGGTCGAACTCAACCAGCAGATCAACTGGCTCCCGGATCATGTGCGCGATGGGCTGTTTGGTAAATGGCTCGAAGGGGCGCGAGACTGGTCGATCAGCCGCAACCGCTTTTGGGGCTCCCCCGTGCCAGTCTGGAAGAGCGACAACCCAGATTACCCCCGCATTGATGTTTATGGCAGTTTAGATGAACTTGAGCGCGACTTTGGCGTCCGTCCTACCAACCTGCATCGCCCTTTCATCGATGAACTGGTGCGCCCCAACCCCGATGACCCGACGGGCAAAAGCATGATGCGTCGCGTCCCCGAGGTCTTTGACTGCTGGTTTGAATCCGGCTCGATGCCCTTTGCCCAGGTACATTACCCCTTCGAGAATCAGGACTGGTTTGAGAACCATTTTCCGGGTGACTTTATTGTCGAATACATGGCCCAAACGCGAGGCTGGTTCTACACACTGGTCGTGCTCTCGACGGCACTTTTCGACAAACCGCCCTTCCTCAACTGCATCTGCCACGGCGTGGTGCTGGATGAAAATGGTCAGAAGCTCTCCAAGCGCCTACGCAACTATCCTGACCCCAAGGCGGTGTTCGAGAGCAAGGGCGCAGATGCCCTGCGCTGGTTCTTGGTTGCTTCGCCGATTCTGCGTGGCGGCGATCTGCTGATCGATAAAGACGGTCAGGGCATTGGTGATGTGATCCGGCTAGTGATTAACCCGATCTGGAATGCCTATTATTTCTTCTGTCTCTACGCCAATACCGATCAGCTCAAGGCAGCGTTCCGCACTGACCAGACGGGGCTGTTAGACCGTTACATCCTCTGCAAAACCCGCAACCTCATTGCCGAGGTTGCCGCCGCGCTGGATGCCTACCAGATCGCCGAGGCCTGTAGCGCCGTGCTGACCTACATCGACGTGCTCAACAACTGGTATATCCGCCGCAGCCGCGATCGCTTCTGGCAAGAGCAGCAGAGCCCAGACAAGCAGGATGCCTACGATACGCTCTTCACGGCGCTCAATGTCCTTTGCCGCGTGGCCAGCCCGTTGCTGCCGCTGATCACGGAGCATATTTATCAAGGGCTCACGGGCGAAAAGTCAGTGCATCTGAGCGATTGGCCCGATGTAGCCGCCTTCCCGAGTGATCCTGACTTGATTGCAGACATGGACTATGTGCGTGATATCTGCTCGACGGCCCTCTCAATTCGGGAGGTGCAGAACCTGCGCGTACGCTTGCCTCTGGCGGCGTTGGTGCTGATTGGCGAGGGGGGCGATCGCATCCTACCCTATGGCGACCTGATTGAGGACGAAGTGAACGTTAAAGCCCTCAAAATTGAGCAAGACTTTACGCCCTTTGGCACGAAAGAACTCAAGGTTCAAGGCAGCGTGGGTAAACGCCTGCGCGGCGAGATGCCCAAAGTGATGGCGGCGTCGCGATCGGGCGATTGGACGTTGCAACCCGGTGGCAAGGTGGCAGTCGCGGGTCAGGTGCTCGAACCCGACGAGTTCACGATGTCGCTCAAGATCCATGAAGGGTTGGCGGGTAAAACCCTGAGCGCCCATGATGGCATCGTGGTGCTGGATACGGCGGTCAGTGAAGCACTTGAAATTGAGGGCTTGGCCCGCGATCTGGTGCGGCTGATTCAAATGAGTCGCCGCGAGGCAGATCTCGATATTGCCGATCACATCGAGTTGGTGTTGACGCTGCCGGAGGGTTTGCTACCTGTAATTGAGAATCACAAAGATTACATCTGTGCGGAGACGTTGGCCGATCGCTTGACGGTGAGTGCTGACATTCCTGAGGCGTTTCATTCCTACGAGTATGAGTTGCAGGAGCAGAAGGTAGCGATCGGGTTTAAGATTTTTGGCGACTAGTCGTAGGGTGGGCAATGCCCACCACAGCCCACAGAATACTGGATAGCGAAACATCTGGGAATTCAGAATTTGTGAATTTGATTAAGAATCATAGCAGGGGTGATTCATCTTCAGAGTCATCTAAAATAAGTCCAGATTCTGGATTTTTCGGCAATGCTCATCCTACAACTTGTTAGAAGTCAAGGTCGAACCGTTCCCACCTGAAAAACACAAAAATTAAACAGCTCAATCTTTCCATTTAGCTCTTGGTCGAGGTAGGTTTTTAACTGGCTAAACAGGCGATCGCGCTCCTCAGAATTCAACCGTAAATAGGGCGAAAATGTCCCCAATAGGGCGAGGTAATCTGCCGCTGAATATACCCGCGACCAAGGGGTGAACTGCATTTGTAAATCTTGAAAATATCCCGATGCGATCATGTCCTGGCCCAAACCTTGAGCAATCTGGCGCTGTTGATCCGCCCCTTCATAGTTAAACAATGGCGGGAGACCCGCATAGGCCGGACGGAGTAACTGGAAAATATCTAAGGTTGGCTCCGGTTTCATGTGCCAGAACAAGATTAAACGCCCATCCGGTTGGAGGGCTTGGGCGGCCTTGGCGTAGGCTACGTTGGGGTCAACCCAATGCAGCGCATTCGCAGCGACGACTGCGGCAAACCGACCAGGCTGAACGGCCCATTGCTCAAACGCCAAATTCTCGACCTGAATCTGGGCAGTATGCGCCGTCTTTTGCTGCATCAGTTCATAAAACTTGGGGTTGGGTTCCAGACAGGTGAGCTGCAAACCCCGCTGCGCTAGGGAGAACGTGATCACGCCAGGGCCACACCCTATTTCGAGAACCAGGGCGGAGGGTGAGAGTTGAGCGGCGGCGATCGCCCCCTCAATCACCTCGTTAGGATAGCGAGGCCGGACGCGATCGTAGTCCGCGACCACATCCGCGTACCAAGTTCGCCGTTGAGCCAGCTCCTGTGCGGCATACCATTGCTTCTCAGCTTGCCAATCGGTCATCAGTCTGTTAATGGTTCGTCATTCATAGGGCGGGTGGTTCACGGCGCAAGTCAGTCTGTGTCAGAGATAGCACTGGGCTCCATGATCTGATCAACAATGCCATATTCCAAGGCTTCAGCGGCGCTCATGTAATAGTCTCGTGCCGTGTCTCGACGGATTTTGGCGATCGGCTGACCCGTGTGAAAGGACAAGAGTTGCACAAACTGCTCCGTGAGATAGCGGATCTCTCGGGCACGAATTTCAATATCTGCCGCTTCACCGGAAGCGCCCCCCGAAGGCTTGTGAATCATGACCCGTGCATGGGGAAAGGCAAAGCGTTTTCCGGGGGTTCCTGCGGCCAGTAAAAACGCGGCCATTGAGGCAGAATACCCCGTATTGATCGTCACCACATCGGCCTGAATATGTTGCATCACATCATAAATGGCCATGCCCGCACGTACCGAGCCACCTGGAGAGCTGATATAGAGATAAATATCTGCTTCAGGATTTTCAGCATCCAGGCGCAGTAGCTCAGAAACTACCGAATCAGCCGTTTTGTAAGTAATTCTTCCACCCAGAAAAATAACCCTCTCATCTGTTGAGGCTTCGTCTTCGCTAGCGTTCTCAACCTCCGCTTCTGTATTTTGCGTGATTAAAACAGGCTGAATTTTCCTCTGGTGATCGAGCGCCGCAGCGACTTCATTTTTGCCCTGTGCAGGTGTGTTTAAAAACAGCCCCAGTAAAATACCTAAAACAGTACGTCTGAGTACTTTTTCCTGCTGTAAACCAGATCTCGTCATGATGGGTTTATCGAGTTTTTAAAGTGTATGTTCTAGCAGCACCGAGTTCCTGGAAAATGCGATCGCACCGCTGCATTCGTAATGCCGTGATAGCCATCCCCGGTTGTCTGCATAAAAGGCAAGACCTCGCTGGGCAGGGAAACCTAGCCCCTACGCTAGGTTAAACCGTCTACCCTCCTCTTCAAGGATATGGCTCAGAATATTATGAATCACCATTTCCCTTTTGTGCCCTGATGGCAATCTTGCTCTATTCCCTTCCCAAAAACAACCCTGGCCCTTGGTGCGGCGGTTTTGATGGCACAAATCTTTATTGATTCGGGCGTGAACACGGATGACACACCCAAGATTCACCCGATCGCGTTAGCGTTCGTCGTATATATTTGGAGCACAACCCATTCTCCCGCAAATTATGGATGTTTTCATCATCTCGGCGATCGTCCTGGCTATTCCCGCCTATTTCTACACTTGGCTGATTCGCACCGTCGATCGCTTTGAGAAAGAGCCCGCCGCTTATCTGTTGGGAGCTTTTGCCTGGGGGGCGTTTCCTGCGGTGATCGCCGCGATCGTCCTGCAATTGATTTTTGATGTGCCTGTTCAAGCGGTGCTAGGGGCCAATTCCCTAGGGAGTGAATTGATCTCAACAGCGGTTGGTGCGCCCGTGACAGAGGAAATCTTAAAGGGCTTCGCGGTGGCGATCGTCTACTTTGCGTTTCGCAAAGAGTTTGATGGCTGGGTCGATGGCATCGTCTACGGCGGTGTGGCGGGGTTTGGCTTTGCCTATATTGAAAATATCCTCTACCTCACCAACCTGACCGAAGGCTGGGGGGATTGGTTTACGCTGCTGATTTTGCGCACGGTCGTGTTTGGTGGGCTACACGGCTTTTGGACTGCGCTCACCGGCATTGGTTTTGGCTTGGCGCGTTATTCCCACAACGTTGTCTACAAAGTGGTGGTCATTGCTGGGGGCCTCACGGCAGCGATCGCCGGCCACCTGGTTCATAACGGTGCTCTCACCCTTGCGGAAGCAACCGATGAAGCCCTAATTCTGGTGGCGCTGTTGAACTATGGGATGTTGGCATTCTTTATGGCAGTGCTCTGGTTTGTGGCGGGTTACAACGATCGCCGCCGCCTTACGGTCTATCTGCAAGATGAAGTGCCGGAGTTCGTCACGCCAGACTGCTACGACGGTTTGTGCCAGCCCCGTTCCGCACGTCTGAAACGGTTGGGCTTCAATAAGTCGCAGCGGCGTCAACTGTTGCAGCTTGCAGCAGAGTTAGCCCAGAAGAAATTGCAACTCAAAAAGATGGGCGAAGAGGGGGGCAACAGTCAGGAGATTGGTCGGTTGCGATCGCAGCTGCAGGCGTTGGTCAAACAGGTAGGCGGTTGAACCGGGACAAGGATTCCTTTACAATCCATGGCTTGTTGACGGGTGTTGATTTTTACCCTGAAGCCCTGGCGCTTATGACAGTCAAAAATTTAGTCCAGTAATTGTGTAGGGTGGGCATTGCCCACCACAAGCCAGTTTCAGCGATTGCCTTTGGCAGTGCGCAGAGCGCAATCGCGTATTACCGGATTATTTCTTTAAGCTCCATTAGCGACAACATTGCTCCAACAATCTCATATCAATAATCGAGAAATATCCGATGGCAAATTCATCTAAAGCAATTATTTTTGATCTGGATGGTGTGCTGGTTGACTCAGGAGAAGCCAATTACCAAGCGTTCGCCTACGGGATCGAAAATCTCGGTTTGCCACGCCCAGAGAGAGTTGCTGTCATGGATCTAGTGGGTCTGAAGGCAGCTAGAATGCTTGAGCTTCTGGGGTGTCCCAAGGATGAGACACATAGCGTCTTTAAAGAATTTGTGCAGCCTTATTACTTAGATAATTTATGCAGTTTTATCCGGGCTATGCCCGATGCAGATCCGGTCTTGAGTGAATTAAAAGCTCGAAATTATGAGATCTTAGCCTGTACATCAGGAGGGCGTGTCATTCAAACCCAGGTTCTTAAGGCAATCGGACTTTGGAAATATATCGAGAAAATGCAAACCCCTGATGATTCTGATTTCCAAAAACCCGATCCATGTTATTTACAAGGACTCTTTACAGATGGCCAACCAGACACATTGTTCCATGTGGAAGATTCTGAAGCTGGTATTCGGATGGGAAATGCCTGTGGTGCGATAACAATTTTCTCTGAATATGGTTATGGAACCTTGCCTCCAGACTTAAAGGTTGATCATCGAATTGGTGCATTGAGAGAACTTTTAAGGATTGTTAAATAGGTTCCATATAGCCCTTTGAGAAAATATAAGAACGCCACCTCCCCCTTTCCAAGGGGGATTGAGGGGGATTAACGTACCTCGTGCTTATAAAAACCGCTATGTCAGCAGACTTTATTCTGTATTCTATTGCACTATTATATATGCACAATATGGATATTTTTGCTGTGATATAGCAATGGTTAAGATTCTTTATAGAAGTCGAGCTAGGGATTCTTCCATTCATGCCAATGGTTAAGAATGTGCCAGGGGATTAACCAACCCACAACACCTGCACCTTCTCCCCCGCGTCAATCAAGGTTGTTCCCACCGGAACCACCGCTAGAGCATTGGTCTGGGCTAGGTTCATGAGATTCCCTGAGCTGTGACTGCCGCCAGCCAGGACGAATTCACCTGCTTGGAGCTGACCCCAGAGATAGGTTTCCCGCTTGCCGCCCGCTTTCAGGGGTTGGCGCGATCGCACTCGCTGCCACGGTAAATCCCACGGTTCTGCCTGACCGGACAGCTTGGCCAGTACCAACCGTACAAAGCGCCAACAACAGACCAACGCCGAGACCGGATTGCCGGGAATGCCCAGATACAAAGCAGCCGGGAACGTTGCCACGGTCAGGGGCTTACCGGGTTTGATCGCCACGCTCTGAATCTGAATTTCGCCCCCAAGCTCGATCAATAGGTCATCAATATAGTCATAGTCCCCCACAGAGACGCCGCCCGTGGAGAGCACCAGATCACTCCGCTGGATTGCCTCAGCAATCGTGGCGCTCAGGGCAGCGGGGCGATCGGGCACAATACCGAGCGCGATCGGCTCAACTCCCTGTTGCTCTAGAAAGGCGGCGATCGCATATTGATTCGAGTCCACAATCTGCCCCGGTGCCAGTTGCCCCTCGGGGGGGATCAGCTCATCACCCGTTGAGAAGAACGCCACCCGTGGACGGCGATAGACCTCAACGGTGGTGCATTGGGCGGTGGCCAAGATCGCCATTTCTGCCGGGCCCAGTTTGCAACCCACCGGCAGCAGCGGGCGACCGGGTTGGGCAAAGCTGCCGCGATGGCGCACAAAGGCTTGGGGCTCGGGGGTGGTCAGCACTGTGACGCGATCGCCCATTTGCTCAGTTTCTTCTTGAATCACGATCGTATCCGCGCCTTCGGGCAGCATCGCTCCGGTAAAGATGCGAGCCGCTTGACCGACTTGGAGCGTTTTTTGAGGCGCAACGCCCGCTGGAATTTCCTCAATCACGTCCAGGGTGACGGGAGCCGTCTGCACATCGGCCGCTCGGACGGCATAGCCATCCATGGCGGAGTTGTCCCAATACGGAAAGGGAACCGTACTGGTCACGGCTTGAGCGAGAATGCGATCGCGGGCTTCGGTAAAGGGCAACCGCTCGGTCTCCGTGAGCGGCTGGGTCAGAGCAAGGAGTTTTGCTTCAGCGTCAGCGACAGGGATCATGATGGGCAGAAAAGGTTTACGGCTGGAGCTTAATGCAATTTATCAATAGGGTTAACGCCACGGTGCAGTCTGAATCTCCTGCGTTAGAGTGAAACGATACTCAGGTTACTGTAACAAGATGATGCAAGTCACCTTAGATCCCATCCAAACGGAAATTTTGGCAACGCTCGTCAAGCAAGGCCAATATCCATCACTGGAAATGGCCTTGAATGCGGCGCTGCTCCAGCTTTTAGACGAAATACCTATCGTGACCGAAGACCCCAGTTATTGGGCTTGGGTCGAGCAAACCCGCAACCAAATTAATCTAGCGCGATCGCAGATCACCGCAGGAGAAGTACAGCCAGTTGATGAAGTTCTCGCTCAATTACGGGCAAAGATTCAACAGGCTAAGGATTCTGCTCCATGAGACAGTTTATCCTTGCGCAGCAAGCGAGTCGGGATTTGTCTGAAATTTCTGACTACTTCTTGTCGCAAAGTGTGGATGCAGGTGAGCGTTTTGTCGAAAAGTTTGGTCAGAAATGTCAGTACCTGGCTCGGTTTCCCTATCTGGGCAAATCCTATGCCCACATTGATCCAGATTTACGCGGTACACCCATCATGGGATACATCATTTTCTATCAGATTGTGGATGAGGGAATTGAGATTCTGCGCGTTGTGAGTGGGTATCGTGATTTTGCGCAGGTATTTGGCAACGAGTAATGACGTAGAGCGGGCATTGCCCACCACAAAACCGTTGTAGCAATCGTGGTCTTACCGAGTCTATTGTCTGAGGTTCTAAACCCCATCTATTTTCAAACCTGGAGTATTGCTGTAGGGGTAGTGC
>JBMYQW010000181.1:0-9640 GCA_049601735.1 Spirulinaceae cyanobacterium | reverse complement strand
TGGGGTGTGGGGTGTGGGGCGTTGGCGGGGTATGGGGTGGAGGTTGTTGAGATGGAGCTTGCGCCGCAGGGGGCTGTGGCGGCGGCTGGACGGGGGCAAGGCGCGACGGGGCGGGTGGGGGTGAAGTCGGTGGGGCGCTGGGCTGGAGCGGGGGCGAAGTGGGGGGACGCTGGGCAGCGGGGCGATTTTGGGACGCAGATTCAGCAGCAGGGGCGATCAGCGCCGAGGGCAACAGGCCCAAGAGCGTCACTTCGAGCCAGAGGCGGGGCTGGGTGGTATTGCGGAGTTGGCTCTCGCTCTCCTTGAGTTTTTGCTGACCCTGCAAGATCTGGGCAATCTGCCAACCCTGCGCCTCCTGACAGAGGCTCTCCCAGGTGGGTGCAGTGACAGCGACGAGATCATTGCGCTGGGGTGAGGTCTTGGCAATGAGCAGGTTGAGATAAAAACTGGCCAGGTTTTGCAGCACGATCATCGGCTCACGCCCGCGATCGAGCATTGAGCGGCATTGGGCGATCGCCGCTTCGGGGTCATCGCCGCGAATCGCTTGGATCAGTGCCAGCAGATCCTGCTCTGGTACAGCGCCGACGAGATCCCATACGGTTTCGGGAACGATCTCGGCATCCAGCAAACTGAGCTGATCGAGCAGACTCTCGGCATCTCGCAGACCGCCGTTGGCAATCTGGGCCACCAAGGTCAGGGCTTCGGGGTTGATGGCGATCGCCTCGTTCTGGGCGATCTGTCCCAGGTGCTGCACCATCGCCGCTAGGGGAATGCGCCGGAAGTCAAAGCGTTGGCAGCGGGAGATGATTGTATTGAGCACCCGCTGGGGGTCGGTGGTAGCCAAGACAAAGACGACGCGATCGGGCGGCTCTTCGAGGGTCTTGAGCAGGGCATTGAAGGCCGCCGTGCTCAACATATGACATTCATCAATGACGTAGACCTTATAGCGGCATTGCACCGGGGCAAACTGGGCCTGCTCAATCAGCTCTCGAATATTGTCAACCCCCGTGTTGCTGGCGGCGTCGATCTCGACGATATCCAAAGCGCGGCTTTGGGTGATGTCTTGGCAGACCTGACATTGGCCGCAGGGCTCGGGCGTGGGCGTCGGGCTGCTAAGGCAGTTGAGGGACTTGGCCAAGATCCGTGAGGAAGAGGTTTTTCCCGTCCCCCGCGGCCCGGTAAATAGATAAGCGGGCGCAATCCGACCGGAGGTGAGGGCATTACTCAGAGTTTGGGCGATCGCCTCCTGGCCCACCAACTGGGTAAAGGTCTGGGGACGATATTTATGGTGCAGGGGTTCATAAGCCATCGATTGCATCTCGCAACGCCCAAGAAGGACTCGGCGATCACCGAATCCTTCTTTCCATTCTAGGGGTTAATTTGCCTGGGGCTAAATACTGATGAACTTCCGAAAAACAGATGCATGAGCGGCCCGCACCCAACCCACCCCGGTCGTCGCTACGCGAGACCGCCCCTCCCCAGAGAGGATTGCTGGATTGACCCCAGGACATCGCGTAGGGTGGGCATTGCCCACAAGTTGAAAGTTTCGAGGATTTGAAAATGTCCTCACCCAGCTAAGTTCTGCTGTAACTGGTAACTGACAACTGCTAACTAGCCACATATTCCCGCACCCGAGAGCGCCGCTTGCGAAGCTGGTTCAGCGCCTGCTGTTCGAGCTGGCGGACACGCTCACGGCTAAGACTCAGACGTTTGCCAATCTTAGAAAGAGAGAGGGGGTTGGCATCTTCGAGACCGTAGCGCAGCGAGATTACTCGGCGCTGCTGGGGCGTCAGTTCGGCAATCAGATTGTGCATATCCTGACGCAGGGCTTCCTGGGTCGTGTAGTGATCCGGTGAAATACCGTCGTCTTCGAGCAAGTCCGAGAGTTCGGTATCTTGGTTGTCGCCCACGCGCATATCCAAGGAAAGGGGATGACGGGAAGCGGTCAGGTAGTCCCGGATTTGCTCGGGTTCGAGATCCAATGCTTCGGCCAGTTCGCCCACCGTGGCGACGCGCCCCAGTTCTTGGGAGAGTTCCCGCTGGGTTTTCTTGATCTTGTTGAGCTTTTCAGTGATGTGGATCGGCAGGCGTACGGTGCGGGACTGCTGGGCGATCGCCCGCGTGATCGCCTGGCGAATCCACCAATAGGCATAGGTGGAGAACTTGTAGCCCTTGGTGGGGTCAAATTTTTCCACGCCCCGCTCCAAGCCCAATGCGCCTTCCTGGAGCAGATCCAACAGCTCCATGTTGCGCTTTTGGTATTTCTTGGCGATCGAGACCACCAGGCGCAGGTTAGCTTCAATCATCTGACGCTTGGCCCGCTTGCCTTGGCTCAGGGCCGTATCGAGTTCGGCTTCGGTTAGCGCCACGCGCTCGGCCCATTGGGCGGGGCTGGGCTCGGCATCTAGCTCTTCAGCCAGGGCGTCGCGCTGCTCCAGCAGTTGCATCATCCGCTGCACCTTTTTGCCGAGGATGATTTCTTGCTCGTGGGTGAGCATTGCTACTCGCCCGATCTCCCGCAGATAGGTTCTGACCATGTCGGTGGAGGTGGCGCGTTCGGCAGCAGGGGAGTTGAGGGTTACAGTCGCCATAAGGATAAAAAGTCGGGAGCGATCGCTCCGGAGTGTTGTTGTCTATGTTCTATGGTGGATCGTTGACCGATCCCGAAGGAAGTGGGTTCCCAATAGAGATCCCCGAACCTCGGGGAGTTCGGCTCACGGGGTTGGTCGCGGCGATCGAATTTGGCTCAATGCCTTGACATCTCCAATTTAGTCCGTTACATTGATGGGCGTGTGAGGAGTAAATGAGAAAAGAGACCGAGACGAAACAAGGACAGTCGTCGGTCTCTTTTCTCTTTTTATTTTGAGTTTCATTTTGAGAACCGTCTGCTCTACTGGATCGATACACCTCCAGTCCCCCCTTTTCCTGCCATGACTGCCTGCGTTGTTATCACGACCTGCGCTTCAGAGACTGAAGCGAAAGCGATCGCGTGCCATCTGGTGGAGCAACACCTTGCAGCCTGTGTGCAGATGTTCCCGATTCGCAGCATCTATCGCTGGCAGGGCATGATTCATGATGATCCGGAAGTGCAGCTAATGATCAAGACTCGTGAAGAGCTATTTGGGGCGATCGAACACGAGATTCAAGCCCACCACAGCTACGATGTGCCGGAAATCATTCTGCTGCCGATCCAACAGGGGGCGGCGAGTTATTTGGCCTGGTTGACGGCAGAGACCCAATTTGAGGGTTGATTTTGGATGGGCAAAGATGCTCCAGCCATTAATCCCCAGCGGTTGCTCGTTAGCCAAGCCGATTCATCCTCATCGACTAAGTAGATCAGGGTAGAAAAGTCCAAGTGAATTGCGAAATGCAAATCGACTCGTATCCCTTGCCAGCCAACGGTTCAAGGTCAGTTTACAATCAGAAACATAGTTGATAATTTTAAGGCCGACCTACTTAAGAGAGCATCAAGAATCGATCGGGTGTGCTTCTGGATCGACAAATTTGAGAGAGCTGTACTAAGAGACCGTGGGCAAAAGTGGGATGCTTGGCTGCTTCCTGAATTTATTTACTTCGATTTATTTACGGTGTCCCGGCGTTGCCAAAACCAACTGACCCATCCGCTTCAGGATTTGCAGCACATCATAAAGCCGATTCCGGCGGGGCAGTACCGAGAGCACATCCGACATTTCATATCGTGGTGTCGCTCCACCTTGTAACTTTGCAAAGATAAAACTTTCCCCGTTTGTCGCCATGCCGTAAACCGGGCGATCGCCATTAGGGCTTGCTAGTAGATAAGCTAAAAGCTGAGGGATTGCAAGCCCTAGGGAAAACCCTGTCTCCTTAGATTCAATTGCCACCACCCCAAAATGCTCTTGGAGAATCAACGCATCAATGCGGCCACGATAACGATGTTCGTTGGCTTCAATTTCTAGATAAATCGTTTCTTCAGCCCGAACCTGAAAGGGGGGATTGTAGAAACCCGCTAGTTGCAAGAGGGGCGAGAGGACAATCAGTTTGATCGTTTCTTCCCCGAGACGCCGCTCTGCAAATTGGTAGAGGAACTGACTCCGAATCTGATCCAGGGCAGCTTGCTCCTCTACCGCCAACCTAGGCAATTCCGTCAGCCATTCCTCAAAGAAGTCTTCGGCCTCAGTCTGTTGCAAACCAAACTCCGCCTCAAGTTGAGCCAGGGTTTTCAGGTGACGTTCGATGGCGAGGGTTTGCATGGTGTGGTAGGAGATAGGTCAATCCTCTGCATCTAGCATATCCTCCTCCTCATGGGGGTTGGTCATTTCTTCCTTAAACCCCCGCAGCGTCTTGCCGAGCGCCCCGCCCAATTCCGGGATTTTCTTGGGCCCAAAGATGAGTAGACCGACAATGCCGATGATCGCCACTTCTGGCCAACCTAAACCGAACATAGCTGCTTTGCTCCTAACAAATCATTAACGATTCCGCTCTCTGCCCGAGTGGGTCAGCGACTTCATCCTATGCTGTAGTCTACACTGCTGCTCCAGCCCCTGAAGACTTAATGACTCTGCAACGCCCGCTCCCTACCGTTCAACTTCATCCGCTGATTGACCAACTGGCGATGAGCATTCTGGAGATTTGGCAGCAGTCTCTGCCCTTGACAGACTATAACCTGCCTGAGGATTTGGGCTATGTGGAGGGTCGGCTGGAGGGCGAACGCCTCCAGATTGAGAACCGCTGCCACGCGGCAACCCCTTTCCGCAAGCTGCATTTAGAGTTGGCGCAGGTGGGGCAAAACCTGGATATTTTGCATTGTGTGATGTTCCCGGATCTGGCCTATGGCTTGCCGATGTTTGGTTGTGATCTAGTGGGAGGGCGGGGGCAAATTAGTGCGGCGATCGCCGATCTCTCGCCCACCAATCCCGGCGGGGTGCTCCCCGAAGGCTATCGTCAAGCACTCGACACCCTCCCCCAGCCCAGCTTTAGCCAAGAGCGCGAACTCCCCGCCTGGGGCGATATTTTCTCGCCCTACTGCCACTTTATTCGTCCGGCGGACAAAGCAGAAGAACAGCAATTTCTGGACTGGGTGCGATCGCTGCTCCAACTCCATTGCCAACAGGCCCAAGCGGCTCAACCCCTCACCCCTGAGCAGCAGCATCGTAACTGGCAAGGGCAAGATCACTATTGCCGCCAGCAACGCAGCAACGACAAAACCCGCCGCATCCTGGAAAAAGCCTTTGGCCCCGATTGGGCCGAGCGATATATGACGACCGTGCTGTTTGATCTACCGACTGAACCGATCGTGGCCATTTGAATGGGTTATGTTGAGCGTGATGCAGTCCAACCGACCATTAATGACCTAGAACGATCCCAGCCGCTTGCGGCGTTCCCCCCCTTTTGTAAGGGGGGAAGGGGGGATCTCGCCAGCCCTGCTACTCAGCTTCGATCATGCAACAACTCCTCAAAGTCCAGACTCAGCCCAAACGCCTGCACAACATTACCCAGCAGGTCGAGTCTGTCGTTGCCAAGGCCCAGGTCGAAACCGGGCTTTGCACCGTATTCGTGCGCCACACCTCGGCCAGTTTGATCATCCAAGAAAACGCCGACCCCGATGTGCTGCGCGACCTGAATAATTTCTTCGCCCAACTTGTCCCCCAAGACGGCCGCAGCTATATCCACGACGCGGAAGGCCCCGACGATATGCCCGCCCATATCCGCTCGGCGATCACGCGCACCTCCGAGCAAATTCCGATCGCCAACGGTCGCCTCGTTCTGGGAACCTGGCAGGGTCTCTATCTGTGGGAGCACCGCGATTTCTCGCACAGTCGTCAAGTGGTGATTCATGTGAGTTGAAGGCTGAATAGCCCTCGCCTCAGGAAACGCCTGCACAGATGTTGAAGAGAATACCAGCGTAGTCATTTGACCCATGGCAATTTTTGACCCGTGAGCGATCGCCAGCTCGACCCCCAACCCATTCATCGCTGCCGAGTAATCCTTCCCAAACGCTTTCAAGGCAGACGGTACAATAAGCCAAAGCTGAATGGATGATTGAACAATGCTTGAACCAGAACCGACCGATGGGTTTTCGAGAATGGAAGTTTAGAAAATAAATCGGGAGTTCCGTAGCGCAGGCGGTCAGTGAGCGGAGTCGTGAGTCGTTGGCGTAGCCTCCCGGAGGGATAATCTGCGTCTCGCCTGCCAAGGGTTTAGGGCATTTTGCAATTACCGGATTAAATTCTTAAACCTTCATCAGCACATTGCCAACGGCGATCGCTCAAACTCGCTACTGGTGGACAATGCCCACCTACGCAATTCTGGGGTTATTGATGCAAGGTTGCCCTGGGTTGGGCGCATAAAGTTCTTGGAGAAATAGTTGATGTCTGCAAAAAAATCTAAATCATCGAATCCCCTCGCCTTGGGTCTAGCCCTGGTGATTTCCGGGGGGGTTTTTGTAGGTGGGGCCCTGCGACTCGCGCCTCATCTGTTACCGGCAGGGTCGCTCACGGGCGCGTTAGGGGGGGCGCAATGTAGTGACCCCGATGCCCAGGTGCAACTGACGGCGCTGGGCGATACCTTCAGTGGCTATTCAACCCTGCGCAACCCCGCCTTTCAGGGGTCTTTGAGCGAGGTCAATCTGGGCCTGTGCTACCAAGATGAATTTGACCAGGAGGCGCGGGCGGCGGCGATCGCTGAGGGGCAAGCCGACCTCATCGTCACGACCCTCGATCAATACCTCACCCACCAGCCGCCGGGGAAAATCGTCGCCCTCATTGATCGCACGATCGGCGCGGATGCCGTAGTTTTAAACACCCGCCAGTTCCAGCAACTCACCTCTTTGCTCGAACTCGAAAAACTGGTGGCCGAGCGGGCAGCCCAGGGGCAAAAGCTGAAAATCATCTTTGCAGGCGATACCCCCAGTGAGTTCCTGGCACTGGTGCTCGATACCAAGTTTGATAACTTCAACCTGGCCGACTTTGAAGTGATACGGGTCGCCGATGCCAGCATTGCCTGGGAGCAGATGCAAACAGACCCCGACATTGCCCTCGGGGTGCTCTGGGAGCCTTTTGTGAACGCGGCGCGGCAGCAGGGCAACACGGTCGTGCTCAGTAGCCAAGATGCCCCCAAAGTGATCGTGGATGTGCTGATCGCCAGCGATCGCGCCCTCACGGAAAATCCCCAGGCTGTTGCTAGCTTTGTCTCGACCTATTACCGCCGGATTGACTCCTCCTTGCAAGATCAAGAACTGCTCACGCGCCAGATTGCTGCCGATGGTAATTTGCTTCTGGAGGATGCGATCGCCATCCGCGAGGGGATTTCCTTTTTCACCTCCGTAGAAGCTCAGAACTGGATGAACTCGGGGGAGTTAGCCCAGCGGATCGAGGCGATCGCCGCCATCCTGGCCCTCGCCAACCGCCTGCCCAGCGTGCCCCAGAATATTGCCGAACTTTACACTGCTCAATACATTGAGCCCGTGGCCCAAAACACCGCCCAACTCCTGGAGACGATCGCCCAAAACGACCCCGACCTAGCGAAGCGACTGCAAGCCGCTAAAGCACCACCCCAGGCGACCCCCGTCTCTGCCGCCCAAGCCCAAAACGCCCCGAATATTGGCAACCTGACGGTGCGCGGTGAGGTCAACTTTGCCACGGGCTCGGCCCAGCTCACCCCCCAGAGCAATGCGACCCTCCAGCAACTGGCTCAAGAAATCCAAGAGTTTAATCCTGGCACCGTGGGCATTAAAGTCCAGGGGCATACTAGCCAGACTGGGGCCGCCGATGTGAACCAACGGCTCTCGCAACAGCGAGCCCAGGTGGTGGTGGACTTTTTGAAGCAGCAGCAGCAGCTCCAGCACAGCGTTTTTGCCGAGGGTTTAGGCTATTCCCAACCCTTACCCGGCATCGCACCCAATGCGCCGCAAAACCAACGGACGGTCATTCGGCTGATTCGCCTGACGCCGTAGAGTACTCCTGGAAAATAATCATCCCATGCCCAAACCCGCAATTATCCAGCCGGAACAGTCCTACACGTTTGCGGACTACTTTAAGCTCAACTTTGCACCGCAGGATATCCTGGCGTACTTTGGCGTTTCCCTGCACCGCCGATCGCTGAAGCTCCCCCAGCACAGTGGTGGACTCGATCGCCTCCTAGATCTCAAACTGCGGCTTGAAGAGAGTCTGCCCCGCCTGAGTCTGACGAGCGAAATGGCCCGACGCGAATTTCTGATTGCGCCTGTCTTGACGGATCTTTTGCATTACACCGCAGCGATGCTCAATGTGGAATATCCCGTTGCGGTGAACCATCAGCTCAAGGGTTCGCTGGACTACTTGCTCCAACATCACCAAACCTTCCTGGTCATTGCAGCTAAAAATGAGGATCTTGAATGGGGCTTTTTGCAACTGGCGATCGAACTCATCGCCCTTGATCAATGGCTAGAATCCGAGCAAGCGGTCTTGAACGGTGCCGTTTCGACGGGTAACATTTGGCAGTTGGGTCAGTTCGATCGCCAGTCCCGCCGTGTTACTCAGGATCTGAACCTCTATCGTGTTCCTGCCGACCTGGAGCCATTGCTAAGGATTTTGATTGCCGCTCTCAAGGTTTGAGCCAGGGGTCTTGAGATCATCGCGCCCACCTCAAAGTGCTGGGTTTCATCGTCTATGACGTCAAAGAACAGACCGAAGAGTCTTGATGGGTAAAGTATGAAGCTGGAAAATCCTGAAGGTCAAGTCCCACTCAGTTCGCCCTTTTATGTGGAGCGACCGCCTATTGAGACGACCTGTTACGGGGCGATCGCCCAACCCAATGCCCTAATCCGCATCAAAGCGCCGCGCCAGGTGGGCAAAAGCTCCCTGATGAGCCGGATTCTGCACCATGTGGTGAGCAGCAGGGGTACAAAACCGCGTTTCTGAATTTTCAGCTTGCCGACTCGGTGTTTCTGGAGACGCTGGATAGCTTTTTGCAATGGTTCTGCGCCAGCGTGGCCGATGCCCTGGACTTGGAAGAGAACCTACCTGGAAAAGTATTGGAAGGGCATCCCGGGCAGTAACCGCAAATGCACCAAATATTTCAAGCAATACCTGCTCACGACCCTGGATGCGCCGCTGGTGCTGGGGCTCGATGAGGTCGATGGGAATTTGCATCTCTAGCATGGTCTATGAGACGGTCAAGGATCAGCTCTCGCTCTCGGTTGAGGATCTCGGGCCCCAGCAGCTCAAGGGCGTTCCCTACTCTTTGCAGCTATACAGCGTCGATCGCTAGGGAGGTGAAGCAATGTCTGAGTCGTTTTATTCAGGTTGGCGGCAGTTTACCGGCGAATGCACCCACCTACAGCAGTGGGTAAACCAGTGAAGGACATCTTGGAGAGTAATGAGGTGGAGCCCCTCAGAGATAGAAGAGTGAAGTGCATCAAGGGTGCGAGCTTCAACAGCGCGAAGGTGTCCCTTTAATTTTGACCAGAGCTGTTCAATGGGATTGAAGTCCGGGGAATAGGGCGAGAGATAAACCAAACGAGCCCCCACGGCCTCAATGGCCTGTCGAACCCCATCGACCTTGTGAGCAGGCAAGTTGTCCATCACCACCACAGCACCCGGCCAAAGCAGCGGACAAAGCACGGTTTCAACAAACCAGAGAAAAAGAGCCCCATTGGTGCCTCCAGGAAAGCTTAAACCTGTGA
>JBMYQW010000180.1:0-9831 GCA_049601735.1 Spirulinaceae cyanobacterium | reverse complement strand
TAAGACGGTGCTGGTGATTAGCCATGATGATCACTATTTTCACTTGGGCGATCGCTTGATCAAGCTCGATTACGGCAAAATTGAGTCGGATGAGTATCAAACAGCGGGGTTAGCGCCGGATTAATGCCGGATTAACGCAATGGGAAAATAATCACAGTGAAATGCCCTAGACGCGATCGCATTTGGACAAGACTGGGTCAGTGTAAGCTAAGGTGAGAATTCATGAGCAAACCCCCACTGACTCTGCTGCAAACCCTCAACAACTGGCTGAGGCGTACCCCTATTGCCTGGTTACAACTCACCTACCAAAAAACGCGTTTCCTAACGGCGTCATTAGGGATTGCTTCGGCCATCACACTGATGTTTATTCAGTTGGGCTTAATGGGCTCACTGGATGAGAGTAATACGGTACTGCACAAGCATCTCCGGGGCGATTTAGTGATGCTCAATGCTCAAACGGAAGCCTTGATTCTAGTGCGTGATTTTTCTCGCCGTCGTCTTTATCATCTGTTGGGGTTTGAAGCGGTCAAAGATGTTCAGCCCATTTATTACGGTCAGCGTAACTTCCAAAACCTTGGACTCGACAGCGATATTGTGGGCAGCACCAGAGCCATTACGGTCTTTGGGATTAATCCCCAGCAATCCCCGTTTGAATTTCCGTCATTAGATGCTCAACTGGATAAAATCACTGCGCCGAATGTGGTGTTATTTGACCGTAAATCACGCTCAGAATATGGGACGATCGCCGAAGATTTTGAAGCAGGGCGGGCGATCGCGGTGGAGCTGGATGGTGAGCAGATGACGATTGGTGGCATTATCGACTTTAGTGGCACCTCCTTTGGCAGTACCGGAAATCTTGTGACCAGCGATGTTAACTTCTTGCATTTTTTCCCCGAGAAAGATCCTGAGCAAATTGCCCTCGGACTGATTACCCTTCACCCCGGCACTGATCCCAACCAAGTTGCGCAGACACTGCAAAATCAGCTCCCGATTGATGTCAAAGTACTGACGATTGAGCAGTTTGTCGAACAGGAGCAATATTACTGGCGCGAAACCACCGTTATTGGTTTTATCTTTCAGATGGGTTCTGCGGTGGGCTTTTTGATTGGGATGTATATTGTCTACCAGATCCTCTATGCGGATACCACTGAACACATTCCCGACTATGCAATTTTACGAGCCAAGGGGTATCAGAGTAGATATTTCTGGACTGTCCTCATTCAAGAAGCAGTCATCCTTTCAGTCTCAAGCTATATCCCGGGCTACTTATTTTCTTTGACGCTCTATAGAATTGTTGTTCTCGGCACCAATCTTCCGATTTCAATGACCCGATCGCGGGCATTATTGGTGTTGGTCTTGACCTTTTTGATGTGTTTACTGGCTGGCTTTTTGGTGGTGAGAAAGCTTAAAGACTCCGATCCGGCTGATTTGTTTTAAACCTTGTCTATTTTGAAACCTGGAGCTTTTACATGAGTCGAGCTGAAGCACAAAACCCAGTAGCCGAGAGGGTTGTGTTGGTTTACTCTTCGAGAAGCAAGCTATGCTCCGCGCAACCCAACCTACAATATCAAGCTGATCTTTGGTTTAAAAGAGAGAATCATGACCCACTTCGGGATTATTTCCGTTGCCTCTGCGGGGCCCCTGAACACCATGTTGCCCTTGGGTCAGGAACTGCAACGTCGGGGTCATCAAGTCACATTGATCGCTATTGCCGATGCCGCAACAGCGGCCGAAGCCGCAGGCATTGCCTTTCGTGCTGTGGGTCAAACGGAATTTCCCCTGGGTAGCGTCAGGGCGATCGCCGCCGAACTCGGTGAACTCCAAGGGTGGGCGGCGATCCGGTATACCTCTCAAGCCTTGAGTCGGATGGCCAGCGTCCTGCTCAGGGATGCCCCCACGATCGCCCAGGAGCTGGGGATTGAGGCGTTGCTCGTCAATCAAGGGGCGTTTGCTGGCGGCACATTGGCCGATCGCTTGCAGATTCCCTTCATTACCGTCTGTAGTGCGGCAGTCATGAATCGAGAGCCCGGCGTTCCGCCCTGTGGCATTGGCTGGATGTATCAGCCAGCATGGTGGGCGCGGTGGCGCAACCGGGTGGGCTATTGGGTGTCTGATCTGCTGGTCTACCCGTTGCGACAGACTGTCGCCCAATACCGCCGGGACTGGCAGTTGCCCCGCTACCCCAAGCCGGATGCGGAAAACTCGTCGCTCGCACAGATTAGTCAAGTGCCGGCCGCCTTTGAGTTTCCCCGTCCTGCCGCACCGCCTCAGCTCCATTTCACGGGGCCGTTCCACACCGCCGCGAACCGAGCACCGATCCCCTTTCCGTGGGACGGATTGAGCTGTGATCGCCCCTTGGTTTATGCCTCGATGGGAACGTTACAAAATCGCTTGTTGTGGGTATTTGAGGCGATCGCGGCGGCCTGCGCTGATCTGGAGGTGCAACTCGTGTTGTCGTTGGGCGGCGCAACCGCACCGGAGGCGCTGCCGCCCTTACCGGGGCAGCCGCTCGTGGTTGCCTACGCCCCTCAACTGGAACTGCTGCAACAGACCACGTTGGCGATTGTTCACGCTGGCATGAATACAACGATGGAATGTCTGATGCAGGGTGTGCCCATGGTGGCGATTCCGGTTACGAATGATCAGCCCGGTGTCGCTGCCCGCATTGTCTGGAGTGACGTTGGGGAGAGGGTTCCCCTGAATCGTCTAAATCCGCAGAAACTGCGTCGGGCGGTTCAGACGGTTTTGACCGATCCGGTGTACAAGGAAAATGCCCTGCGTCTGCAAGCCGCGTGCCGAGCGTCAGGCGGTGTGGAGCGGGCAGCGGATATTGTGGAGCGGGCGATCGCCACTGGACAACCCGTATTGGCCAATCCACCACTAAATTACTAATCTCGTATCATGGCTCTGCCGTGATACACATTATTTGCGGCTCTGCCGCCCACAAGATTGCGGGCTTATGAATGGACAGGAGGCAGAGCCTCCCAATTGGCATTACCGGGCAGAGCCCAGTAACGAGTCGAAAAAGGAGAAAAGTGCGATCGCTACATCATAATTGAGTTGTGGTGGGCATTGCCCACCCTACAACTGTAGGCAGCGGCGGGCAGGGGGGCGAGGCTGGGTAAGGCGGCGATGGTGATTCCCAAAACCCGGCCGACCTTCCCTCTCTGGGGTATTTCTCCTTGTCGCAGGTCAACAGAGTCGGGGGGAGCAGTGGCAGTAAACATTAGAATGAAGCGTTTGCGAGTCAAACTGATCCGTTTGTTGGTTCAGCTCTCATCTTAACGAGGAATTCACTTCTCACCAGCATCGTCAATTCATGTGAATGGGATTGAGTATGATTTAGGAGCAATGTTAATCGTTTATCCTGCTCATGTCTGATCCCACAGGGCTCCCGCTCCAGAAGCCGATTTCCGTTTGGCAGCGACCGATTGAAGTCAAGTTCGGCAGTTTAGCGCAGTCCCTAGGAGCGGGGGCGATCGCTGGCGCGTTTGGCAATTGGCAAGGGGTGGCGTCTACAGGGCTGACGGTCTGGGAGGCATTGGGCTTAAAGCAAGAGGTGGGAGCGATCGCCTGGTTGTTGGTGCAGCGGGCATTATTTCAGGCAATGTCCGATTTGGTCAAACCCTACGAGCGTGATTTGCAGGGAGAGCCGAATTTTAAGCAGCTGTGTGAGCAGTTGGATCGGGCACTAGCAGCTAGTGCGTTGGAGTTGACGACCGATTTCTTTGCCCGTCCAAAGGATTTGGCGATTGTGGCAGCTTGTCAGACACCCTATTGTCAATGGTTGCAGGCTTCAGGATTGGCTGCCCATGAGGCGGAGGCGATCGCCCAGCGTCTGCCGAGCTATTTTGTCTATGCGCTCAACGACCAATGGCGACAGAATGGTGCGGATTATGGACTGTTGCGGGAGCGTCTAGAGACGCCCTTTACCCGAGCTACAGAGCGCGAACAGCAATGGGAGCGGTATTTGGCGTGGCTGGAGCGTCGGGTGGATGAGCCCTTGTTTGCGGAGGCGTTTAGTCTCAAGCAGATTTATATTCCGCTGCGGGGTTATTATGAGCGGCGGCCGGAGGGGGAGCAGCCAGAACGGGGGGCGATGATGGGGTTGGGGCGCGATCGCGAGCCCCTAGAGCGGGTGGTAGTGGAACTCATGCCGACGTTGCTGGATTGGGTGGCAACGGCAGATAAAGAGGATGCGGTGCGGGTGCTCTGTGGCGGGCCAGGCTGTGGTAAGTCATCGTTTGCCAAGATGTTTGCAGCGCAGTTGATTGAGAACCAAACAATTCCGGTGCTACTCGTGCCGTTACATCTCTTCAGCTTGACGGCGGATCTGGTGGAGGCGATGGAGGATTTTATTCAGGCAGATTTTGACAATATTCTGCCGCCGAATCCGCTGGCGAAACAGAATGCGGAGCAGCAGGTGTTGCTGATCTTCGATGGTTTGGATGAGATTGTTATGCAGGGGAAGGGGGCAACCCAGGCAGTGCAGGATTTTGTGCGGGAGGTGTTGCGGAAGTTGTTGGCGTTTAATCGGACTGCGGCGCGGGTGTTGGTGTTGATGACGGGGCGTGAGGTGGTGGTGCAGGAGAACCGGAGTGAGTTTCGCAAAGAGGGGCAGATTTTGTATGCGCTGCCGTATTTTTTGGCGGCGGAGGAGCGGAAAAAGTATCAGTATGTGGGTGATCAGGATTTAATTGAGCACGATCAACGTCAGGAATGGTGGCAGAAATATGGTGAACTGAAAGCGAAGGATTATAAAGATTTGCCAGAAGAGCTGGATCGACATAGATTGATTGAGCTTACGGCACAACCATTACTCAATTATTTAATTGCTCTCAGTTATGACCGAGGTGAGATCGATTTTTCAAAAGATAGTAATCTGAACACAATCTATGCTGATCTTTTAGATCGTGTCTACGAGAGGGATTGGGCAGATTGTCAGCATCCACGCTTGGGAGGGATTAGCAAAGAAGGCTTTGTGCGAGTCTTGGAAGAAATTGCTACTGCATGTGGACATGGAGATGGACGAACAACCACAATTAGTAAAATTTCTGAACGCTGTTCTTCAGGCAACTTTAAGCGAAATCTGGGGATTTTTCAAGATGGTGAAAAAGAAGGGATTACACAATTGCTGACCGCATTTTATTTTCGTCAAAGTAGTAATTATGGTGGTGAGTCTACGTTTGAGTTTACTCACAAAAGTTTTGGTGAATATTTAATTGTTCGTCGGATTGTTCGTGAGCTGAGTCTAATTCAGTCTCAGCTAACTCTGCATCGGGAGAATTTAGATATTGGCTGGGATGAAAAAGAATGTTTACGACGCTGGGCGGTTTTGTGTGGGCCCAATGATAGTAATCTTCATCTACTTCGATTTCTCCGCAACGAAATCAAACTCAAGCCTTTTAACCTTGTCAGAGAATGGCAATTAACATTGTGTGACTTAATAAGTCATGTGATCGAATGTGGGATGCCAATGGAGCTAGTTGAGTCCTGTCCTCGCTATCTCGATAAACTCCTAAATGCACTTCACGCCGAGAGATATCTATTAGTTACACTAAGCAGTTGTGCATTGGTCACAAAAGAGCTGTCTAAGATTCGCTGGGGGACTGAGCGTATGTTCAGTGTTTGGTTGAGTCGATTATATGGACAACGCTCTGAAGTATTTGAGCAGAGTGTTTTACAATCTTTAAATCACCTTGATCTCCAAGGCTGTACTTTGTCTTGCAAAGATTTAATGGGTGCAAACCTTGAGGGAGTTGATTTCAAGAACGCAAACCTGGAAAGAGCAAATCTTGAAAATACGAACTGTTGTAAGGCAAACTTTTTACAAGCTAATCTCAAAAAAGCAAATCTTCAAGAAGCAGATTTTTCAGAAGCAGATTTTTCAGAAGCAAATCTTAAGGAGAGTACCGCTTTTTTGGCTGATTTTACAGCAGCCAATTTCAAGGAAGCCGTTCTACGGGAAGCTGATTTCAGAGTAGCTATACTTGAGAGAGTCAATTTTAATGAAGCCAACCTTGAGAATACTAATTTACAAGGCAGCATCTTGAAAGAAGCTAACCTTGAGAGGGCTATCCTTGAAGGAACTGATCTCCATAGTGCAGAGCTTGAGGAAGCCAATCTTATTGGAGCAAAATTATGGGGAGCTTGCCTAACTTGCATTTCATGGAATGAAACAACTCAGTGGCAGGGTGCATCAGCTTTAGAGGCTGCCATTGATGTTCCAGAGGAATGGTTAGCGGGCAGCAATCAACCTGAAACAGATTAGATGTAGGGTGTGTTAGGCGGCCACACAGTAATCAATCTCAACAGAATAGCCCCAAATCTGCCGTAACGCACCAGCGACAATTTCAAATATCCTATTCCTTTCAAAAAAATGCCAGAACTTGGCCTCAGCGAAACCCAACTCAAAGACCTCATGAAAACTGCGATTCTTGAAGTATAAACCACAGTAGTAGGGTGGGCACTGCCCACAAAATCAGGGTTCTTTAGATATTTCGAGATTGACATTATCGAAAATTTTCTCAAAAGATAAGGGGCGATCGCTGTGTAGTCGCTTATGGTTTGTTCTGGGCATTGCCAACCTACACTATACACTGAACCGATTGGCTCAGAAGCGTAGGATGCGAGATTCCGCAGGGTTAGGAAAATATTGCGCTTTATGAAGTCGCGCCAGCGATCGCCCAAGCCTGAAGGTTACAACAGGAGCACTGCACTTAATTCAATTTTCTGATGCGTATTCCCTCTGCTGCAATCCTGGCCTTGCTTGGGCTGGGTATTGCCTCACCTGCCTTGGCTGTGGATCATCAACTCGCTGCCTCCACTGACCTCCCGCTTCATCTGGCTCAAACCCCGCCACGTCCTACAACTCTGTCTCCGGCAAACCTAGAAACCCTAGCGGCGTTCTTTTCCTCCCCACAGGTGGACTTCGCTCAAAACTATCAGAACTTCGTTGTGTCTGTCTCTAGTCCAGCCGTTGAGGTGGGTGAACAAGACGTGGAATTGACCTACGCTCTAGCCTTACACCTCACTGACCTGCTGCTAGATGATGCCAGTGATGCGGATTATCAATATTGGACGGATGAGCGTCTGAGCCAATTTCGGGAAGCTCCCTTAAACCTTTGGGGACTGCAACAAAGTTGTGCGGCCGAATGCACCATTCCGGTTTTTGCATTGAATGTGGCTGAATTTCAGGCGATCGCTACTCGCACAGAAACTCGCGCCGATGATGACTTCTTTGCCCTCCTGACCGCCCACTCCAACTATCCCTATGTAATAGGGGGAGAATTAGAAGGACGACCCACGTTCTTTGAATATACTTGGGACTACGGCGGCTATAGCTTGTTGGGTTCAGGGCAACACTTGGCGTTACTGCGCCAAATTGATACCTATCAGCAACGCCACGAAGCCTACGACCTCAACTCCCAGACCCACACCTTCAGCCGTCAGGTGCAAGCGATGCGCCAGGAGATTTTGCAAGATATCTTAAACCAGTCTGACTGTAGCGGGTTTGACGAGGCGGCAGTAGCAGCGGAGTTGCGCCAAATTCTCGATCAAGTGCAGCTCAATCGCACGGAACGGGCGGCAATTCAAAAACGCATCGTGGAATTCCAAATCTCATCTCCTGAGATTGAGGTGAATTGCAAAGACCTGCAAAACTGTAGTTGCACCAGCGGCTAAGGGTTACAACAGTAGTAGGGTAGGCACTGCCCACAAAATTGGGGTTTTTTAGATATTTCGAGATTGACATTATTGAAATTGTTTTCAAAATGTAAGGGGCGATCGCTGTGTAGTAGCTTGTGGGTTGTGGTGGGCAATGCCTAGGCTGTTTACTTTGTGAGATTTCCAATTGGCAAAGTTCATGCAGTTTCCATGCTGGCAGGCGGGACGCCTGCGCTACCGAATTTCCCGTAGCGCGGGCATCTTGCCCGCCACGGTTTTTACATGAGCTTGATTAGTCTAAAAAGT
Organism: Spirulinaceae cyanobacterium; assembly: GCA_049601735.1. Classification (GTDB taxonomy): domain Bacteria; phylum Cyanobacteriota; class Cyanobacteriia; order Cyanobacteriales; family Spirulinaceae; genus SIO3F2. The sequence continues at coordinate 1,860 of JBMYQW010000180.1, read as the reverse complement.
GACAGAATGAACTCCCTAGGCAATGCCCACCCTGCCGCTCATAAAAAATCTTATTCACTCCCATCACCATGACCGCAGCAATTCAAGTGCAAGACGATCAAATTCAATGGCTTAAATATTCGCCCTACTTCTTACTTCATTTAGGCTGTTTAAGTGTTTTGTGGGTGGGGTGGTCGGTTCCAGCGATTACTTTGGCGATCGCCCTTTACCTAATCCGGATGTTTTTTGTCACTGGGTTTGGCCACCGCTATTTCTCCCACCGAGCATTTAAAACCAGCCGTGTAGCTCAATTTATTTTCGCTTGGCTCTTTTGTACCGCTGGTCAGCGGAGCCCCCTTTGGTGGGCCGCCCATCACCGCGATCATCATCGCTATTCTGACCAGCAGCCGGAAGATGTCCATTCTCCCCACCACCACAGTCTGTGGATCAGTCACATGGGTTGGTTTATGAAGCGGCGTTACCAAGACTATCCTCACCAAAATGTGCAGGATTTACGGCGCTATCCTGAACTGATCTGGCTGGAGAATAATGAACTCTTGCCTTTTGTTCTGCTCGCGCCATTCTGTTTTTTCCTGGGTGAAGGAATGCAATCATTCAATCCGGCGCTTGGTACCAATGGGCTGCAATGTCTGGTCTGGGGTTACTTGATTTCAACGGCGCTGCTGCATCACGGAACCTACACCATTAATCACCTCGCCCACCTGTGGGGAACCCAGCGATTTGAGACGGGGGATCAGAGCCGAAATAACTTTTTTCTGGCGCTCATTACCCTGGGGGAAGGCTGGCATAACAACCACCATTGGTATCCCGGTTCAGCCAGCCAAGGACTCTATTGGTGGGAGGTTGATCTGACCTTTTATGGGCTAAAACTCCTCGAAACGCTCAAGATTATTTGGGATCTCCGCACCTATCCCGAGAGGGGCGATCGCTGCTCTGCTCATCGCAGATCCGGAAAGTACAAGGTGATATAGTCAAACACAGTAATCAGTAACAGAAATTTTTCCAGGCCGCAGATTTATTTCGAGAATGTTTGCGAGTCCATCCAGACGATCGCCCTGCCCGCTATTATCGCGATCGCTGCCAGCAACAGATCGGTTGAATTTTAGGTTATAACTGGAACAAATCTATTTTTTACGCGACTCCGTATGGTTTCTCTCAAAGGATACGATAATTTCGTGAAAATTCACGATAGCAGCAACTCCCAAGTCTATCGTGCAACACGAGTTGAGAATGGTCAACCCGTAATCCTCAAGTTTCTTGATCAAGAATATCCTTCTCCCGAACAAATTCGCCGCTATAAGCAGGAATACCGCCTCACTTGCCAATTAGACACGCCCGGAATCATCAAAGCCTACAGCTTCGAAGAGTGGGAGAGAAGCTATGCGATCGCTCTAGAAGACTTTGGGGGTGTTTCTCTCAAACAATGGCTGCAAGAGCGAGAAAAACTGACATTGAAGGAGTTTTCAGAGATTGCGATCACAATCTCTGAAAGTTTGGCACAAATCCACGCAAAAAATATTATTCACAAAGATATCAATCCTGCCAATCTTGTGATTAATCTCGAAACCAAAGAACTGAAAATTATTGATTTTGGCATTGCTACTCAACTCAATCGAGAAAATCCAACTCTCAAAAATCCTAATTTTTTAGAAGGAACATTAGCTTATATTTCCCCAGAACAAACGGGAAGAATGAATCGCGGCTTGGATTATCGCACAGATTTTTATTCCTTGGGAGTCACTTTTTACGAATTGCTAACGGGAAAATTGCCTTTTACGACGGAAGATGCACTGGAATTGGTTCATTGCCATATTGCAAAACCCCCCCCCCTTACTCCCTATTCCCTATTGCCTACTCCCT
>JBMYQW010000179.1:0-9835 GCA_049601735.1 Spirulinaceae cyanobacterium | reverse complement strand
GTTGCTCTAAGACCAAGGGGTTTTTACTGCCACCGGAATGGATTTCTAGGGCGAAAAAGATGCCATTGAGCAGGAGCAGACCGTAGGTCATGTCGGCACGGCTGGGCTTGAGCGTCAGGGGACGACCATAGCGGGACTCCTGGCGGATCGTCTTGTGCAACTGGGCCAAGAGGTTCTGGCTGCGCGGCGAGAGGACAATTTGGGGATTGCCGGGATGGTGCTCTAATCGCCAAGCGATCGCCTGCTGCAAAATGCGATCGCTCGTCTGCGCTTGCAAGCTACGCAGTTGCTGCTCCATCTCTGCGTTGGGCGCGGCGATCCAGGCGGCAGTCAAGCGCCAGAACTGCTGGCGTTGGGGCGAGGAGCTTGCCAGGAACTGCTTCAGAAACACATCAACCGCCGCCACCTGACCACAGAACGCGAGAGTAAAGAGACGGGAGAGCTGGAGCGGCACAGGGTTGCTACTGCGCTTGAGAGCTGGGGTGTAGCGATCGAGCCCCCGCACCAAGCCATTGAGATCCCCCACCTCACCCAGAGCCCGCAGATAATACATCAGCAGTTGGGGATCTTTACGGAGAGCGGGTTCGGGCACATGGGTCACCAGCCAGCGCAGGAGTTCCGGCCAGCGGGATTCCATCAGCAGGAGCACAGCGGTCGCATTTCGCCCCATAGGATGCTCCTTACTACCCTGGGGCTTCAAGCTCTGCAAGGCTTGGCTCATTTGCCCCTGCTGACCCATCTCCAGGGCGCGCAAAATCTGGGGCTGCTCAAACCAGCCATCAGCCGGATGTAACCAGCGCAGACCCGTCACCAGGCGACGGGCGGCCTGGTAGCGTTCCTGCACCATTAGCCGATTCACCTGGGCAAAGCCAAGCAGGGGCAGGAGCAAAAACAAGGCCCAGAGCCCCCCGCCCACCAGCGTTGCCCAGCGGGGCGCGAAATAGAGCAGGGCGATCGTCACCCCTAAGATCAAGCTGGCAACCCCTGCCCAGCCCCGATTCCCTGGCATAAATAGGGTACGCAAGATAAAAGACAGACAAGAGCAAACGACGGTCAGGAGCAGGATGAAGTTGAAATCCATATGCGGCGCAGGGGGCTCCGGGCGTCGAGCGGGGGTGGCAATCGGGCCAAGCGATCGAGAGATTGCTATCCTAACAGTTTACGTCGGTGGGGTCTTGAACCGTAGTCCTATAGCAGCAAGCAGGGCGGTCAAAACTTCCGACGCTGATCCCAGGGCAGCTTCTGCCTTCATCCTTCTGCCTTTATGAAACTCCTCTTTCTCTCGACTCCCGTCGGTCCCTTGGGCAATGGCGCAGGGGGCGGCGTTGAACTGACGATCAAAAACCTGGTTCAGGTGCTCCAGGCGCGGGGTCACGAAATCGATGTCCTTGCGCCCGAGGGTTCCCACCTCGCGGGCGTCAATATTATCCCGATTCCGGGGGTGCTGCATACACCGGCCCAAACCCAAGATCGCGCCACGCCGATCAGCCAGCCGGAGGGCTCGGTGCTCTACAACATGGTGAGTTGGGCGCTCCACCAGGGGCGCGACTACGATCTGCGGGTGAATTTTGCCTATGACTGGATGCCCTTTTACTGGACGATGTTTCTGTATCCGATCGCCCATTTCATCACGATGGGCTCCCTTTCTGATGCCCTAGATCAGGAGTTGCAAAAACGGACTGAGCAATTTCCGGGTCTCTTCGGCCTCTATACCCGTACCCAGGCCGAGACTTTTCCCTTCAGTGCGGACTGGGTGGTGCTGGGCAGCGGTTTAGACTTGAATCTGTATGAGTTTTGCGCCGAGCCGCAGCGTCAATTGGCTTGGCTGGGTCGTCTTGCGCCGGAAAAGGCTCTCGAAGATGCGGTGCAGGTGGCCCAGGCCACGGGCATTCCGTTACAGATTTTTGGCAAGCTCGAAAACCCAGACTATTGGCAGCAAATCCAGCAAGATTACCCGGATGCGCCGATCGCCTATCGCGGCTTCCTGGGCACGCGGGACTTGCAGCAAGAGGTGGGGCAATGTCAGGCGCTGCTGATGACACCGCGCTGGGTGGAGGCGTTTGGCAATGTGGCGATCGAGGCGCTGGCCTGTGGGGTGCCGGTGATTGCCTATCGGCGCGGTGGCCCGGCGGAGATTGTCCGGGAGGGGGAGACGGGGTTTTTGGTGGAGCCGGATGATGTGGCGGGGTTGATTGCGGCGGTGGAGAAGATTGAAACCCTGGATCGCGCCCGTTGTCGGCAGCAGGCGGAGGCGGACTATTCCCTGGCGGCGTTGGGCGATCGCTTTGAGCAGTGGTTTGAGGAGATTCTGGCGCAGGAGTAGCGGTTACGGTGTGACAAACGACATCTTTTTGATTGTCATTGATGGAGAAGCAGAGGAAATTGCCCAATGGATCAACTCAATGATTATCCTCAAATTATCAAAAAAATCCTAACCCAACACATTGAACGCTGTAATAAACGTCCTGAAAGTGATCAAGAGACATTCCTGGTAATTGATCAAGAAAATGGACATTATATCTGGATGTCTTTGGGCTGGCAAAATGGCGAACGCTTTAGTGGGGCAACTGTCTATGTCCGACTCCGTGACGGAAAATTCTGGATTGAGGAAGACTGGACAGAAGCAGGAATTGCCAACGAGCTGGTTGCTGCGGGTGTCCCCAAGGAGCATATTGTTCTTGCATTTCATGAGCCTGAGGTTCGCACGGAAACTGGTTTCGCGCTGGCTTAGAAAATAGTTCACTATGATAAACCCAGGACGGCTTGATACTGTAGGTTGGGTTGCACAGGGTAAAACCCAACACAACCCTCTTTGTTACTGGGTTCCCGTGTTTTATCTCAACTCACGAAAAGCTCCAGGTTTTAAACTAAACGAGGTTTATGAGCATCACGTTTTCAAAATATCCATTGTGCTGAAACGGGTCAAATGGTTGTTGATTCAGAAGATAGTCAAGTGGGTTGAGTTTCGGGTTTAGAGGGTTGATCGTGCCATGCGGCGTAAAATTCTGGGTAAGATAGTCTGGATGCACAGTGCCACAGAATTTCAAACGATTTTTCATAAAGTATAAAATTTCTCTTTTGAGTTTCCTGATTACAGTGCTGAGACAGTTTATTTACGATTACTTTTAGTGCTTCCGGCTCAAAAACTTTCTGAAGACCTGTTGCTATACTGTTAGAGATTCGTGCTTCATGCGTTTCAGATAAAAAGTGAGTAAGTTGCCCAACGATTGAAGTATTCTCATTACATATTTCCCCTAAATCAGTTGCGGCCCAAAGACATATATATAAGTGTTCACTCTGATTTATTAACTCTAAGAGCCTAGCACTTGCTAGTGAATGCTTGGGATTTATCTTTGCCAATGTCCGAGCAAGCTGGCGTCGATGATTTTCACCAGAAAAGTCTTTTGAATCTATATCCTCTAAGGCTTCAGATAGAGTGGTCTCTACTCGGCTGTCTTCAAATCCAGAGTCAACTATTCTTACAGCAAGAGATGAACGAAAACTTTCATCTTTTACTTTTTTTATCGATTCAATCCAGGTCGAAACAATCGACTCAATATTAATGTCGAGCATCTCGCAAAGACATGAAATACGTTTTTTGATAGTTTCATTGCCACTTTTTTCTCTTCCAATTCTAGCTATTAAGACAGCTGTGTCAGGATTTCTTAGTGAAAATTCCAAGATCTTAAAAAAAGCAAACTTGCGTTTTTCGCTATCGTTGACACACTGGGATTCATCAGCCCACTTCCTTAAGGACTCTAATGTCCTTATTCCATTTGCGTCGCAATTTTCCTTTTTGAAGCTATTGATTGAAATGATGGCTTTTATGATAAAAGCAAACTTTTCGATGACCCCTTTCTCGATTATCAGTATATCGGTTAGATACATCATTGCTATCCTCCGAACTTTTGAGGTTTTACCAAAGTAGCTCATCCTAAGCAGCATCCTCAATATTCTTGGATTTCCAGAGATTATCTCATCAAGCCTCAAGTTGAACAATAAAACATCGTCTTGCGATGTACAGAATAAATTCATTAAGCATTTTATTCCATCAGGATGGTTATGCTTGAGCTTGAGAAGAGCCCATGCTGCATCACGTCGTATCCACTCATTCTTACAATTCTTGGCTAAAGTAACTAGGGCTTTATTGACTTCAGAATCCCATCCTTTATGATTTTGAATCAAACTTTCAGATGCTTTTAGCTTTAGACCATCATTTGTCGTACAGTGAACCAAATCCAACAATAATTTAGCTGCTTTGGAATTATTGAATTCGATTTGCCCTATTGTATTGGCGATTTCATGACGAACAAACTCGTTATTGAGTTCATTGATTAATTCAAATAGTTCATCTAGCGTAAAAGAACGTGGGATACCAAGCAGGGTAATCCTTGATTGTCTCTGAATTGGTGTAAAGTAAGAAAAATATTTCTGGGTTTCAGGATCCGATTCGCCGAAACTCCATCGAATGACTTTTTGAATGACTTTTTTTAGAGCCGAATATCGATCGACTTCTAGCATCCCTAAGACCAGCAAGAAGAAAGTACGATACCAATAAAATCCTCGACAACCATCGTTGAATTCATCAAGGAAATTCAAGAACTTATTTTTTCGATCTTCATTAATATCTCTCCGACCCAGCCAAAGTAAAATCACTTCCTTCCATTGAGGCTCAAAGATTCGATAAGGCTTGGGAGTTCCATCAGGATTCTTGACAGGCTGATCAACGTGATTTCGGGGAACAAAGAAATCCCAATCATCAATGTTTACCGCCGCGAAATATTCTTGCAGGGTGGCATGGAAAAATGCATAAACAGGCTTGCGGGGGTTGCTGGGGTCGAGCCCGACCGTGTTGAGCCAGCCGAGATCCAGAGCCAGCCGAAGTAGGGAGTCTGAGTCATCCGGGTCGCCAAGAACCTCGCAGACCAGATCATGCCGGAGCCGAAAGCGCGTAACTTCCTTATCGATCGCCGCCTGAGCCAAAACACCCAGCTGTTCATTCAGTTCAGCCCGCTTTTGCATAGAAACCGGAAACGTTTTTCCCTTCCACTCATAGAGATCATCCACAAACTGCTTGTAGAGTTCTGCACGGGTGCTGGGGAGCTGACCCTCCCGTAGATGCCAGGTCGCGCAGAGGAGGGTTAGACGCAATGGATTTCGGACTAGATTTTTAATACGTTCCTTACCCGGTTGATTGAGAGCCCGCAGAAGCTGCTGACTTGACTGCTGATCAGGGAACCATTTATGGGTAAATTCCTCGATCTGAGCAGGACGAAATTCCAACATCCGAAATGTGGTGAAGCCATTGATGAGCCGGGGATTCGTTTGCCACACATTGAGGCGGCAGGTGACAACCACCCGCGCTTGGGAGACCCAACCGTTGAGCGAGAGGGCATCACGAGTTTCCGGTGTCATTTCATCAAGACCATCGAGCAGCAGCCAAACTCGACGCTTGAGAAACTGCTGTTCCCAGTCTTCCAGGGTTTTGGCATCGGCATACATCATCGCATCCTGGAGCCAATCCTCGGTGAGGTAATCCCGGAGGGATTTACTCTTCAGCTCTCCCAAGGAGACCCAGATGACAAGATCTTCGGTATTTTCAAGTAGCCAAAACGCAATTTTCTGTAATAGGGTTGTTTTGCCACAACCCGGTTCGCCGATAATGGTTAGCTTTTCATTTTTCTGAACCTTCAGAACCTCTTCCAGAAAGCGATTGAACTCAAACCGCTCTGAGTCAGCGTAGCGTGAAGGCTCATAAAGCTGAGAACCATATTCCGGTAGCACATCACCATCTTTTTTATCTGCTTTACTTTGCTGGACGAGTGCCAAGTCAACAAAAACGCTAAGGGTTTTGTGCATATCCGGCGACATCATCAAGCGATTGCTCGTGAGCTGCTCGCGGTCTGCCAACATCCGCTGGCAGATTTGCTGCCAATCAATCGGTTTTTTCGCCGGGGTTTCTGGAGCTTCAGGTGAACCAACATACAGATGACCAACGTTGATCTGGCTCTCTGGTGCATGGATGCCTAGCTTGTCAGCGATCTTATCTGGATTTTGGGGCATAAAGCGTTACTCATCAAAGTTGCTTACACTGAAAAGTTCTCAATGTTGACCGTTCCACCTTGAACCAATAGACCAATTTTTTCCGCAATTTTGCCCATATTCTGCACCGTAGGCGGTTGACTTTGAGTGGCGTTGATAATCTCGGCAATGACCCCTTGAAGTTCTGGGTTGGGTTCTTGCGCCGCCAACTCAGCCAAACGCTGGATGGTATGGGCTAAGGTTACGTCTTGTTGAGCCATTGCTTCTACCTCAATGACCGTTGCACCATAGGCAGAAGGGGCTTGGGGCAGTCGTTCGATCGCAGATGCGGTCTGGGGTGCTCTTTGCGTCAAGACATTGTAGAACGCTTCACTTCTCTCGAAGAGTTCTTCACTGAGCTGTTCACCCGTCTTTTCCCAGAATTTGGTCATGATTGTGGCCGCGATCGCGGTTGCAGCTAAAGTGAGTGGTTCCATCGATACAATATTATGAGTAGCTTCAACCCTAGTTGTAACTCCAGATGGTGGTTGATTCCACCAAACCTCTTTGGTCTTTATGAAATTTTTACGTGCTCCTCGCCCTCAACCTCGAACTCGCCGCCAAAGAAAAAGCCGGAGAACCCATCATCGGCCCCTGGGTTCCTGAAGGAAAGTAGTGTGAACACTACCCACAAATAACCCATTCAATACAACGCTCAGAGACAAAAAATGAATCCTACCTCCACTCAAACTGCCCAAGAAAATCTCGACATCTCAACATCAAATCAAGCCCCATCAACAATGATTAAATCTACGATCTTAGAAAAACTAGAAACACTTCCCCCATTACTCCAAACCGAAGTCTTGCATTACGTCGAGTTTCTGTCAGAGCGTTATGTAGATACAGGTGTTGAACCCACATCGCAACTGAAAAAGCGAGGAGGGCTAGGTATTCTGAAAGGCAAAATATGGATGTCCGAAGATTTTGATGAGCCGCTTGAAGACATGAAGGAGTATATGTAGCATGAAAATCTTACTCGATACTCATGTGATCATCTGGTATTTTCAAGATTCCAAAAAGCTATCACTGAATATATCCAGACTCCTTGAAAATTCCGATAATCAGCTTAAGGTTAGTATTGTCAGCTTATGGGAAATCGCCATAAAACTCAGCCTTGGCAAGCTGGATTTGGGGGTCTCGTTTCATGATTTTCAAGGGCTACTTAAAAACCTTTCGATCAAAGTATTACCGATTTCATTGACCGACACAGAAGAATACTTGAATCTGCCACTGCACCACCGTGATCCATTCGACCGAATGCTCATTGCTCAAGCGATCGCAAATTCGCTGACCATCGTGAGTGCTGATGCTGCATTGGATGCTTATCCCGTTCAGCGGCTGTGGGCATGAAGATTTCTGTTTGGGCAGCAGAGCCGTAGAAAGATCGCTGGCGATCGCCCGCTCAGAGCCAACTCGGTAAATCCAGCCAAGTATCATTCTCTCCCACGATCGCCCGTTCGTAGGGCAAGCCGCAAGCCTGCTGCAACAGCGCCCGTGCCGCTTGCATCCCCGACATTACCGTCGCCTCCGCACAGCCTGAGTTGAGGCTATTGTCAATCCAATCGCCCGCCAAAAAGAGGTTGTCAAAGCCTGACTCCCCCGCCTTGAGGCGAGCGGTGTTGCTCCCCGGCACCGAGAGGACATATCGCTCCGAGGGGCTGATATTGACTTTGAGGTATTGCGATCGCAGCGTGGCCTGCACCCCCTCAGCGGGCGGCTGCTCCGGGAACCATAGGTCAGGGGCGGCAACGCTCAAGAAATGAGCGAAGTCTTGATGGAGCTGGTTCAATTGCTCCATCGGGAAGCTCACGGTCGCTGGGCTCACCTCCGGCATCCCCGGATCGGCGATCGTTCCGGTGAGATAGGCTAAACCCGTGGGGGCAGCCGTCCCCGTCCAAGCCTCCCGATCGAGTAGGTAGCTCATGTCTGCACAGGTGCTAAAGGGCTCAACATAAGCGCCTACCAGTTTGGGGTTGTTGAGCGCGCCCACCCGCGACTGGCCGGGCCGGAACCAGACTTGTGCGCCGTAGGTCGGTACGGTTTTAATTTGCTCCACCATGGTTTGCCATTGGGGACGGGCGGCAATCAGTTCGCTGGCGATCGCCGGCAATGCACCGATCGAAATCCCCAGAATCACCTGATCAAAATCGCGACCCCGCTGCAAGGCCAATGTGCCTTCCAAATGAAGCTGCGGCCAGCGGCTCCAGAAACATTCGAGATCAATCTGTTCGGCTTGAAGTTGCTCCCCTTCGACAATTTGGTCATACAGGGGTTCAGCCGGCCAGCACCAGAGGTCTTTGACCGAAATCAGCGGCTCGTATTGGCCTGACTTGAGGTTGACCTGTTGCTTGAGCTGGATGCTGGTAATCTCGGTACGGCTGGGGTCTAAACCCAAATGCGTCACCCGGTGGAAGAACTTGAACTTCACCCCCCGCTGCTTGAGCAGGGTATAGAGAGGCGCAAAGATCGTATCCCCCATGCCCGCCTGCATCTTCCAGATGATCGAGCCGCGATAGGCCAGATTGAGCCGCAACATCCAGCGCAGGGCCGCCGCCGCCCCGAGACGACGATGGGCCCGATTACCGACGCCCTCCTCATAGCCAAAGAGCAGGTCATAGTATACCCGGACGATCGCCGCATCCACCGTCGCCTCCCAAGCGCCCTGCTGGAGCAACCAGTCCGTGAACTCGTATTGATCCAATTCATCAAAGGGCCGGCCTTCAATGATCAGATGCTCAATCAGCCCCCGCGTCAGGGCCTTGGCCAGATTACTAATCAGCAGCAGACGACGGTTGGCATCGCTTTTTTGCCGGAGCGATCGCGCCAACTCTTGCCCCTGATGGGCTTGGGCTTGATCGAGTAACCGGATCAGATCGCGCGCCCGTTTAAGAAGTTCAGCCCGTGCGCTCTCATTCAAAATCGTTTTGCCCAACTCGCTGGCGGCGTAGAGCAGGGCTAAATCCCACAGGGAGGAGAGGTCTTGAACCGTGCCCGCCAACAGCTCATAAACGCTGCCCCAAGACCGCCAAATTTGCCCCGGATTTTGCAGCAGGGAGGGTAACTGTTGCAGCAGTTTTTCTAAGGACGCTCCGGCATCGGGCCAGAGCGACTCGCTGTAGACCGCAATCAAGGACTTGAGCATCGTCTGAACCTGCTCCCAAAAGGACTGGGAGCTGTTATCGCTCTGCCAGGGTCGGAGTGTATTGGGCTGATAGGCGATCGCCCAGGGCCGCCATTGCCCGTCGATTTGCTCTTGTAGCACAACGCGATCGAGGGGTTTGAAGGCGTCTTCGATCTGGGCGAAAAAGCCCGCTTGCCCTTCGAGGCCGCGATAGCAGCGATCGACCATGCCCAACGCATTCTCGTAAAAGCCAAAGAAGACATGGTAGCCATGCTCTTGAATACGATAATTCGGGGTCGGGTCAGCGGCCGTCACGGTGGTATCCCGGCCGCTGGCGCCCTTGCCGCCGAGCCGCCAGCCCAACTGGTAGACCGTAATCTCGTAATGCTGTTGCCAATCCGGTTGTTCGGTCAGCTCAAAAACCGCAGCCAGCGATCCCAAGCCCCCCCCCAGGACGGCGATCTTTTGCGGGGTAGGAGGCGATTGTAGCGGTGTGGACATGGATTTTTCGGGTCAATCTTGATTGAAGGGCAGGTTTAAAACTATCCGTGTGAACTTAATACTGCATTCAGCTCCTAGTGGGAGTTTGAGTGGGCTGACCCACCTCCCCCTACGGGTACTCCTCCCAAGAGG
>JBMYQW010000178.1:0-9848 GCA_049601735.1 Spirulinaceae cyanobacterium | reverse complement strand
GTGTTTCTCCCTATGAGATTGACTATCTCTTGCAAGCCCTCGCGGGCGTTGACCGCCTACGCCTCTGTCAAGCCCTCCCTGAAGACGCGCTCGAACTCCACGTGTCCCTCTCTCAGTTAGAGCAGCTCTGGCAACAGCGGCTTCGACAACGCCAGCCCCTCCAGCACGTCCTCGGCTATACCGCTTGGCGACAATGGCAGATTCAAGTGAGCCCCGATGTCTTGATTCCGCGTCCGGAAACCGAGCAGATGATTGATATTGTGGCCGAATGTCGGGCCGCCCAGCCCCCGCAGGAGCAGGGTCATTGGGTGGATCTCGGCACGGGGAGCGGCATTCTGGCCTGTGGTTTGGCCGGGTTGCTGCCCCAAGCGCCCATTCATGCGGTGGACTGTAGCCCGGCGGCCTTGGCGATCGCAGCTCAAAACATCCAGCAGCTCGGCTTTGGCGATCGCATCCAGCTCTATGCTGGCTCTTGGTGGCAGCCCCTGGCCCACTTGCAAGGGCAGGTGCAGGGCATGGTCGCTAATCCGCCCTATATCCCAACCGCAGCGATCGCCGAACTTGCGCCTGAAGTTCGCGATCATGAGCCTTGGTTGGCGCTTGATGGCGGCGCAGATGGCCTGGTTGCGGTGCGAGAGTTGCTCCAGGATGCCCCCGCTTATCTCCTGTCCGGTGGACTCTGGTTGGTTGAAGTCATGCAGGGTCAAGCCCCTCAAGTGCTAGATTGGCTGACTGAGCACCCGGCCTACGAGCGCCCCCAGATGATCGCCGACTGGTCAGGGTGCGATCGCTTTGTCTTGGCCTGGCGGCAATAGCAGGGGGGAGGATAGACCCGGCTCCTGTGATACAGCCAAAAAAATGTATTAATCCAGGTTGGGTAGAGCGGAGCGAAACCCAGCACAGTCCATGTTTTACGGGATTGCCCCCTCAATAATTTAATGTAGCAATTCAACCTTTACCGCAGCACTACAATAGAAACAAACCTGTGCTCAACTTTCTATGCCCCTAGCTCCAACTGCGACTCTGGTGACGGCGTTCCGTCGGGGGGAGGTGCTCAGTTTTCCGACCGATACCGTACCCGCGTTGGCTGTGCAGCCCGATCAAGCCGCGACTTTATTCCAACTCAAACATCGCTCCCCCGCCAAACCGCTGATTTTACTCGGCGCATCCTGGGCGCAGCTCCAACCCTATGTAGAGGGAAGTAAGGCCGATCTGAGCCGTTGGCGATCGCTAGCGGATCAGCATTGGCCGGGTGCACTAACTTTAGTCCTACCCGCGTCTTGCCGCGTTCCTCTTGCCATGCATCCCCAAGACCCCCAGACCATTGGTCTGCGTGTGCCCCAGCAGCCTTTGGCCCTGGCGCTCTTGCAACAGACCGGGCCGTTGGCCACCAGTAGCGCCAACCACTCAGGGGAATCCCCGTTACTGACCCCGGCGGCGATCGCCGCTGCCTTTCCCTCGGTTTGGGCACTCTCGCACCCCAGCTTCCAGCCCGAGCAAGCCCTAGGCTCCGCCCAACCCTCCACCGTCCTGCGCTGGCAAGCCCCTGATTGGCAAATCCTCCGCTCGGGGTCTGTTACTATTGCTGCAACGCCCTAAACTACCCATGGATGCTGCCCAAGAAATTGCCACCCTCAAACAACAATTGGCGCAAACTCAACTGGCCTATCAAGAAGCCCTCCAGTTGAGTCACTTTAAAGGCGCATTTCTCGCTCGTACGTCCCATGAGTTGCGCTCTCCCTTGAGCAGCCTGATGGGTTTGCATCAGTTAATTTTGTCAGATCTCTGCGAAAGTCTGGCAGAAGAGCGGGAGTTTATCCAGCAGGCTCATGAAGCCTCGCAGCGCCTCCTGGCCCTGCTCGATAAAATTGTCTATGTCTCCAAACTCGAACACGGGAGCAACAAACTCAGCCTCGAATGCCTGAATCTGCAAGTCTTACTCAGCGAAGTCAAAACCCTGACCCAACTGCAAGCCCAGAATAAAGGCTATCCGTTTGAACTGCCCATGCCCGATGCGAGTCTCTCCGTTCAGGGAGATCGCAAACGCCTGACCCAGACCTTAGTGGGGTTGGTTGATACGGCGATCGATCATATGAAAGCGGGCTCCCTTCGCCTCACGCACAGAACGACGTCGCAACAGGTGGTCTTGAGCCTCACCGTGCAGTCTACCCAGATGATTTGGCCGCCGGAATTGAATGCCGAGCCCTCAAGCTCTGCTCTAGACCTACCCGAGCCTGATTCCCAGACGGCTCAGACGACAAACCCGACGGATGTTGCCTCGCCCACCCTGACCTGGATGCTGGCCGAGGGGGTTTTACAGCAAATGGGGGGGCAACTTTGCCTTGTCACCACGCCTACACCTGACAACGAATATACGACGGTCGAGGCGATCCTCCCCCTAGGCGTCACTCCCGAGTGAGTTGAGCACCACCCCGATCAATTGCTGCCTACAATCGCTTGAGATAACTCAGTAAATCCGCCATTTCCTGGGCGGTGGGTTGAAACTTGGGCATCGGGGGCGTCTCACCACTAATGACCTGACGGATGATCATCGCATCGGACTTCCGCTGGGCAAGATGCTCCAAGCTCGGCCCCACATTCCCAGTAGCATAGGTCCCGTGACACGCCGCACAATTGATTTCAAAAATCTCATGGCCTTGGCTAGAATCTCCTGGCGCGGCGATCACCGCTTGAATATAGGGATCAACCGGATGGGTCATGTAAAGTCCCAATCCCAACAAGAGTATGAGTGCGATCGCCAACGTCATGCCCCAAACCAGATTCAATCGGGGAGCAGATGAAGCGGGTTCGAGGGACGAATTGGCCACGATAAAGGGTTACGGGTTCAGAAACAGTCTCGGGTGTGGCAGCACGTTTAGCAAAACCAGTCATGGGAGTTATAGGAGGCGATCGCTGGCATCACAGCCATCCCAGTGACTCACAACTTCGGACTTGTCACACACCGTTACATAGAGTATAAGCAAAACCGTAGGGTTTGTAACGAAAGTTTGTCTGAAGGGCGTCAGCAGGGCTACACCCCTGGGCGATCGTAATACCATCCGGTATCAAGCCAGATTGGCGTTGGGGCGGTCTGCACAAAACGCAAAGACCTCTAGAGCAGGGAACCCAGCCTCTACGATCAATTCTGGATTTTTGCTCTTCAGATTTGAATCAGATGCCAAAGTCAAGGGGCTGATGCAGATAGCACTGAAGACAGCGGCTTCTTAAAGTTGTGCTAAAACTTGGGGTGAATCCTGCAAAGCTGATTAGAATAGGACGCAAAAGTTCTATTCAAAGGGTAACAATCATGAGAACAATGCTCAAAGCACCTATTTCCTGGGGTTTGACAACCCTAACAACGACAACCACAATTCTGGCGATGGCCTGTGGTGGGTCGAGTGGTTTAGAGGCTTGCAAAATCGTTGAAATCGAGAAACCAGAAGTTGAGCTGGATATCAAAGATACGGATATCGAGCGGGGTGAAGTGGAAATGCTCTGCGGCGATACAGTTGTTGATGTCACCTGGGGTGAGTTCAACAACAAGTTGGGTGTTAATCCTGAAGAGTATATCGATGATCTTGAAGGGTTTAAGGCCGAGATTAGTGAATGCTTGATCGATGAGAGCTCCAACAAGAAAGAAGTTCAATGTAAAAATACGGGCAGTGAATCATTTGAGCCGGTCAAGTTTTCCTACGACGACTAACGGCAAATAGCAAGAGACTCAATCAACGCCACAATCTCCATTGTTTATTGTTGGGGCACACCTCTTAAATTGGCTCCTGTGGAACAATAAGCCACTACAAATTTCGCAGCAACCAAAAGGTCAGCCTCAAAATATGAGGCTGACCTTTTTTGAGCTGGGCTGGGATGAAATAGAAACCCATGGTAATTCTCAACAGCCCGATCGCCTCCTGAATGCTTCCCCCTAAATGTTTACTCCTAAATTGCCAATTCCCGTTCTAGCTTGCGCAGGTTCTCGATGCGATCGGCCGTTGAGGGATGGGTCGAAAATAGGCTACTAAAGAGGCTTTTGGCGCTACCGGCACTAATGAGCAAGGGCTGAAAAGCGGGGTTGCCTTGCATCGGCATCTGACGGGCCGATTGCTCCAAGCGCTTGAGGGCCGAGGCCAGCGCCCGCGGGTTACCCGTCAGGCGAGCCGCTCCTGCATCTGCTGCAAACTCACGGGTACGGGAGATGCCAAGCTGAATTACGGTGGCGGCGATGGGTGCAACGATAATCGAGACCAAGAGCCCGAGGGGGTTGCCACCATTCTCATCCCGAGAACCGCCAAAAAAGAGGCTAAATTGAGCGATTTGGGCCAGGAAGGCGATCGCCCCCGCAATCGTCGCCGCCACGGCTTGGGTCAGGGTATCCCGATTCATCACATGGCTCAACTCGTGAGCAATCACGCCTTCGAGTTCTTCGGCCGAGAGCAATTTCATCAACCCCTGGGTCACGGCCACCGCGGCGTGCTGCGGATCACGTCCTGTGGCAAAGGCATTGGCTGCGGGTGTGGGCACAATATAGACCGCGGGCTTGGGGATATTCGCCCGCTCGGCCAGGCGTTCAACCATGGCATGGAGTTGGGGCGCTTGGCTGGCGCTGACGGGCTGGGCTTGGTAGGCGGCCAGGGCAATGCGATCGGAGAAGTACCAGGAGCCGAGGTTGGTCAGGGCGGCGATCGCCAAGCCAATCATCACGCCGCCAGTCCCCCCCAGCAGAGCATAGCTGACAAAGATCATCAAGGCACTGAGCACCGAGAGCAAGATGAGCGTTTTAGCTTGGTTGAGCATTGTTGTTTCGTCCCGTGTTTCTTGTCTTGATCCTAGCGATCGCCGCCCGATCCCAGCAGGGGCGAAAAGCCGTATAGGGCGGGGTACGGTTATGGCTTCACCTTCGCCAAAACCTGACCTAAGGCTTCGAGCAGGCGATCGACCGTCTCGGGACGGCTGTTGGTTCCCATCAAGCCAATGCGCCAGACTTTACCGCCCAACTCGCCGAGACCATTGCCAATTTCGATATTGTGCTCTGTGAGTAAGGCTTGCGTCACTGCCTTGGCATCCATGCCCGTGGGTACTTGCACCGTCGTCAGGGTCGTCAGACGATTTTCGACGGGCACATGACAGCTCAACCCTAGGTCTTGCAAACCCGCCCAGAGCCGTTCCGCATTACGACGATGGCGCTGCCACACGGCTGCCAAGCCCTCTTCACTCACCAAACGCAGGGCTTCCCGAATCGCATAGGTCATATTCACCGGAGCCGTGTGGTGATACACCCGACCGCTGCCCCAATAGTTGCGCAGCAGCGACACATCCAGATACCAGTTCGCTACTTTGCCCCGGCGTTTATCGAGTTTGGCCAGACCCCGATCGCCGATCGTGAAGGGGGAGCTGCCGGGGGGGCAACTCAAACCCTTTTGGCTGCAACTGTAGGCCAGATCAACCTTCCATTCATCGAGAAAGAGGGGCTCTCCGCCGAGGCTAGTGACGGTATCTACAATTAAGAGACAGTCAAACTCCCGGCAGAGATCGCCCACTCCCTCTAGGGGCTGACGTGCGCCGGTCGAGGTTTCGGCGTGAACCAGAGCCAAAACTTGGGGACGATGTTCTTCCAGGGCCGCGCGGAGTTCGGGCAAGGTAAACACTTCGCCCCAGGGCCGCTGAATCGATCGGACATCCGCCCGGTAGCGATCGGCCATATCCACTAAGCGATGCCCAAAGTAGCCGTTCACGCCCACCAACACGACATCGCCCGGTTCTACCACATTAGCGAGGGTCGCTTCCATCGCCGCCGACCCTGTACCACTCATGGGCAGCGTGAGGCGGTTCTGGGTCTGCCAAACGTAGCGCAGCAGGCTTTGCACTTCATCCATCAGGGCAGTATAGGCCGGGTCAAGGTGGCCGATCGGCTGCCGATTCATGGCGGCGACGACGGTGGGGTCAGCATTGGAGGGGCCGGGGCCCAGCAGCAGCCGCTCAGGGAGGTCAAGGGGCGCTAGAGTTGGGCGAGACGTGGAATTAACCGTGGGAAGTTTGGGGGAAGAGACCGTAACTGTCATGTTTATGGTTTGGATTTTTTGTGATTTAAATTACAGATTATTCTCCATTATCTATGCATAGGGGGCACTGCATCTTCCCCTCACCGAGTTAGCTCGCTTCAGGTTTTGGTTGGGGCAGCTACGTAGAGGATAAAGCCTCCTTCGTAGTTTATCGACGACCAGAGACATACAAAAGTTGCTCTTTTATATACTGAATGCATCCAGTCAGCCAAGAGTAAAGAAGAGCCTCTTGGTCAGGCACAACTCTATGTGTACCTCCAGAAATATGCCATTGAGACGCCATAGCAAAGTGAAATTTAGTGGCAGAGTCCCATTCATCTTCTGTTGGAGTGTTCTGTTGGTCTTTAGGATCAGTTAATTCGGCATCTTCAGATAGGAATTCCTCTCCTTTCTCGCTAACATTAAAATCTGCGATGAACTCACCAAAATCTTGCACTTTATTGGATTCAATCAAAGATTCAAAATCTGCCATCTCAGAGCCTAGATCTCTAGCTTGAAATGATTTATAAACATGCCAATGAGGTTGTGCATGATTATTATCTTTCTTTAAAGAATCCCATTCTGCACGAAATAATAATTTCTTTTTATACTCAGTAGCAAGTCCTTTGAAGATTCGTATGCTAGTACCTGAAAACTGAAATTCTTTTTGAGCTATTCCTTGTTTAGATTGATTGGATTTAGTTAAAAAAGTCAAGGATAAATTCAACCAATACGTATCAGCCCCAACTGCTAGCAGAGGAACTATATGATAACGATTGCCTCGATCATCAACTGTAAATGAGCCAGTTGAATCACTAGCAAGAAGTGAAAAAATATATTTCTCAGAGTTTCTGGATTCTTCTACGAATTTCAAAGATCGCTTATTCAGGGATTTCTTGAGATTGTTTTCACATTTCCTCAAAACAGTTTTAGTATCAGAAACCGAAAATCCAATTCCTGAAGAAGACTTGGATTTTTTTCGATCTTTCTTGGCCATTACTAGATTTACAGAAGCAAAATAGTATTTTCTGGTAGTTGATATAAATTGAGAACTAATTGATTTAATGCTTTACTATCAAAATCCTGTCCCAAGTGAATCAGGCTGCCAATTTGACATAAGGAATCCAAAGTATTCAGGTCAATATTTGCAGCCATCAAATTAGGAATAGGCATATTTCTAATATATCTCTTTGACAAGTCCCATTGCCCTCCGCCTACGTGATTAGAGATAGAAGACAGTAAATTGTTTATAAATGAGCATGACAGGATAGCAAGATAGGCTAGCCCAACATTTTGAGGTAAGACTTTACCTTTCCTTGGAGACCAAAAGAATCCATTGATTACTGCATAATCCCCGGAATTGTCCCATGCAAAAGAACCCGCTTTTCCAAAATGTGTAGAAAATAATCGTTGCTGCTTCTCAACCTGCCAAGCTCTATGCCAACTAAGCGTCCACCAATTTCCATCGGTTTTTCCTCGTCTATTCATAAGTTTTTTCTTGTTTGGAATCAAGTATTCACTACAATATTTATTGACTCTCTTTTGGAGTTCATTTTCTGACGAAATTCTGGGTAGCTTTTCTCCGTAAGGATAGAAAACATAAACTAAATCAGACAACTGCCCTTCATTAATGGACTCTGTTATGATCGCAGGTCTGAAAAAACTTTTTTCTTTCTTCGGTAAATCTTCAAAATCTTTCTTTTTTAAGATAAAAACAGAGTTGAATCCCGTCGAAACCCCTTCTCTGATCTCAAAAATATCTTCCACTTTAGGAAAGTATTTCAATCGATTTAGCAGTTCAAAAGACTCGTAAGAACGAGGCGACCAATTCAAAGTATTTTTGGCTAGAGATGGATTTTTGTAAATACTAAAACCTTTTTCATTTACTACATGAAATAGATCTCGACCATAAGAGTTGTACCTTCGCAAAGCACGTAGAACAGAAGAGGAGGACTCTAGGCGGTGGTCAGCCCATAGAGAGAGTGGTAGCCCGGTATTTTTGGGACGTTTAGCAACAAAAATAGCGGTATCTATTTGAGCATTAGAAAAAAGGAGATGATTGCCCAATTTTCCAACTAAGCAAAGATCTACCTGGGTAGAAATTGCTTCTCTAAGCTTAGAGTGCGACTGAGTATTTAAAATAGAGGCAGGCAAAATACAAGCAATCACTCCCTTTGGCGATAAGCTTTGAATCGCCCTCCACAAAAAGACGCTGGAAAGATCTGGGGATTTCTGCTTTAGTTCAGCCAAGAACTCTTTTACTAAATTTCGCTGCGGCTTGTCCATATTGTTCCAGGACAAGAAAGGAGGATTCATTAAAATGATATCTATATCATTACTCCATTCATAGGTTTGACTCAAAGAATCTCGGTGGTATACCTCAACATCTATTGAAAATTGGTTGCTGAATTTATCCTTTTCATACCAAAGAATAAATCTTGCCATATCGATGGCTGCTGGTGAGATATCCCAACCTTCAATCTTTACTCTTCCCTGATAATTTTTTAGAGACAGTTGTCTTAGGATTTCTTTCAGGAAAACCCCAGAACCACAAGCAGGATCAAACACGGTCAAGGTGGGTGGCAATTTCCCTACAGCATTCAAGGCCTCCTCAACTAATGTTCGCGCTATTGATGGCGGTGTGTAGTGGATGCCGACAAAGTTAGTCTCTTTCTTGACTGTTACAGGATCAGGCAATAAACCTGGCAGAGGCAAGAGTAGTTGACTTTGATTAAAGGTATAAGCTTCGTAATGTGCTTCTTGAAAGAGCGTACCTGAAGCATGACGAAGTAGTAGAGGGATATTGGGGCTTAAGCCATAAAAGCTAGTTCCAGCTTTCAGGCTATCTACTAGCGATTTCCAATCAGAATCATTAACTGAAGCTATAGATGATTGATTGTCAGAAGCCAAGCCCCATTTTTCCGAGTCCAATTCATTGCGGCTTACATCATCTGCCACACAGGCTAATAGGCAAAGAAAAGCTTTAAGAGACTGCTGACCGTCAAAATCACGTCCTAATACACTCCTAAGAGTTCTGAAGGTTTTGATTGCAAAAGAGATAATAGACAAGTCTCTTGAAGGCTGATCTTTTTGTATGTAGGTATAAAATCTTTCTAGATTGTTTTCGACGCTTTTCTTGGTATAGCGTTCTAAGGAAGATGGTTTACTATCCCATTTGTAAACTTCCACAATATCATCTAAAAGTTTGACATAATGTCCAACATCTGAAGACCATGCCAGGTTACGTGGATCTTCATCATTTGATTCAGTACTTAAGTCCAGGCAAAAGTTTCCCACCTTACCATTAAGGAGAATTACTTTATCCTCTTGATTCTGGAGTGCAAACAAAGGTACTGGAAGCAAGCCAAGTTCTAGCTTCCAGGACTCAAGCGAGTTGATCTCCAAACTACGTGACATGGGAATTTGATTCTAGTTCGTACCTGTTACAGATTTTATGCCATGTTCGATCATTTGATCTAGGGCATATCATCAATTAAACTCAGAAGCCTGATGGGACAAGGGACGGAGCACTACCGCCCCAACCCACTCGGGAGTCATTTTCAGCCTCGAAATGTAACATTTGCATCAGGAAGTACCAACGAGCGGGTGATGAGCCGCTATATTGCCCCTTGATGTCGTGTCTGGCCAACACATCATCTACCGATTTCCCAGTCCAATTCCCATGCAACTTTCTGAACTCGCCCGCGATCGCCAGATTCGTTATTTCCTCATTTCCTTTACCGACCTGTTTGGGGTGCAGCGGGCCAAGCTGGTGCCGGCCCAGAGCATTGACGGGATGGCAACCAACGG
>JBMYQW010000177.1:0-9926 GCA_049601735.1 Spirulinaceae cyanobacterium | reverse complement strand
GTTGTTATACCACCTTCACTGCAAAGTACGAATAGTTACCCGATTCGGTATCGAAATGCTTCGTAAGATCCATGCCTACTTGCTTGAGTAAGCGTCGATCACGCGGAAGCAGCGCGACAAAATCGACGAGCTCACATATACCATTTTTTTGGTTTCGTGTCTTCGTGTACCAAGCAGCTATGCGGTTGTACTCGTCCATTTCTAAACGGTATAACTACAACTTGATAAACCAGCGCCAGCGATACATCGCATAGCCCACGCCCAACCAGATGAGCACGTTGACGATCGCAAACGCCAAAGAGCCATTTAAATTGCCCGCCCAGGGGACAAACAGGGTCTCATAGAGCCACCGATAGGTACTGGGAGCATCCTCGCCACGGCCAACCCGCGTGTTGTAAAGGATGCGAACGATCACACCCGAGGCTACAAAAACGAAAATTGCATTCATGCCCAGCATCTGCCAGGGACTCCCCCAGTGGCGAACCTGACGCACGTCAATCAACTCAAAACAAACCGCCAGGACGAGCAGCGACCAGCCTGCGCTGTAGAGCACATAGGAACTCGTCCAGAGTTGCTTGTTAATCGGTAGCAGCAGCCCCCAGAGGCTCCCCGTCACAATGCTGGAGAGTCCCCAGAGAATTAGTGTCATGCTGGTGTCGCTCTCGCGGGGCTGCGATCGCAGCCAGTCCCCAGTAAAGTAGCCCAGCAGCACCGTGGCGATCGCAGGCAAGGTGCTCAAAAAACCTTCCGGGTCAAAATGGGGCGTATAGAGATGGTTGCTCCCGAGCAGCAGGCGGTCAATATAACCCGCCGCGTTGCCCTCGGGCGAGAGATCCCCCAGCGGGAAGTCAGGGACGGGCACAAACATCAACAGCGCCCAATAGATCAGCAAGATCCCCAGCGTCACCAGCCGCAGCCAACGCCTTGGGCAGTTGAGCACCAGCAGCGACGCCCCCAGATAGGCGAGGCTAATCCGCTGCAACACGCCCAACCAGCGCAAACTGCCCCAGTCCACCGCTGGCCAAGTCTTGAGCACCAGACCAAAGGCATTGAGAAACAGCCCTAAACCAAAGAGGAGTAAGCAACGCCGGGCCAAGCGTCCGTAGGGCGAACGTTGGGGCTGGTCGGGCTGGGGCTTGAGATACGTGCGCCAGGAAAAGGCCATGGCTACGCCCGCAATAAAGAGAAAGGCGGGAAAAACCAAATCCGTCGGCGTAAAGCCGTGCCATTCGGCATGGAGCAGCGGCGGATAGACATGGCCCCAACTGCCGGGCGTATTGACCAAGATCATTGCGGCGATCGCTAGACCCCGAAACACATCCAGGGAAATCAGGCGTTGGTGAGCGGTGGACATAAGCGAAGGAGGAAGGCAGAAGGATGAGGGACGCAACGGCTTTCGGGTTCGTTAGAGTGGGTCAGGTCTGGGCAACACACCCGAACCAGTTCTCTAGATTTTCCCCCGCTCTGCAAGTAATTGAAAAATTTCCGCTGCGGCGCGATCGCAGACTCCGGGTTCGCCCATTTCCCGGCGCATCCGTTGGTAGCCCTGCTGAATTTGGGCTTGACGCTCCGGATTTTGGAGCATCTCTCGGGACTCCTGCACAATATTTTCCACGGAGGCGTCGTCCTGAATCAGTTCCGGCACAATGGTTTCTTCCAGTAGCAGATTCGGCGGTGCAAAGAAGGGGATATTCACGCGGAAAATATTTTGGGCGGCCCAGGCAGTCAGCGGGGCAAGGCGATAAATCACCACTTGGGGAACACCCAATAGCGCCAGTTCCAGGTTCACGGTTCCACATTTCGTGATTGCCAGATCCATCGCGGCCAGCACCGGGCGAGAATCGGTTTCAACGAGGGTGGCATTGAGTTGGTATTCATGAATCGCCGTTTGAATTGCTGACTTAAAGCGCCCCGTAGAAAGGGGAATCCAAAATTTTGTATCGGGGATTTTAGCCTGGAGTTGCTGGGCGGCGGCAAAGATGTTAGGCAGGAGCAGCTTGATCTCTTGGGGGCGCGAGGCGGGCAGGAGCGCGATCGCCGTTTCCGTCGGGCCAATTCCTAACGCCTGACGGGCCGTCTCTCGGCGTGGGGCGTCGGCCATGCGATCAATCAGGGGATGACCCACCCAAGTTACAGCCGACGTATATTGCTTGAAAAAACGGGACTCCGCCGGAAAAATTGCCAGGATGCGATCGCTCATCTGGCTCAGGCGTTCTGCGGTTCCCGGAAACGGCGAATAGACCCAAATCTGCGGTGTGATGTAATAGGCGATCGGCATATCAGGGAACGTCTTTTGGCAAAAACGTCCCAGATTTGAGTTGAATCCCTCGTAGTCAATGAAGATGAGCAAATCGGGGGGATTCTGCTGGAGATATTGTTTGACCTGGCGCTCCATCCCTAAAGCTGGCAGCACCATGGGCAGCACCTCTTGGAGTCCAAAGGCGGCGATCCCCGTGCTATCCGCCAGAATGTCTGCGCCAGCTTGCGCCATCCGCTGACCCCCAATCCCGGTAATCTGGAGGTCTAGCCGTTGTACCTCGGCGCTGCGGAAGAGCGCCTTGATCAAGGCGGCCCCTTGCAAGTCCCCCGAGACTTCACCCGTACTTATAAAAATATTCATCGTCTCAGGGTTGGTTGTTCGCAAATATTTCGTGATGCATTTCTCAGCGAGCGCCAGGAATGAGCCCGCGACGATTCTGCTCCGCCAAGGAGGTGCTTAAAAACCGATAGAGGTGGCCCAAATGGTCATGATCAGACCAGGTCGAGAGTTGTTCAACCCCCTGCGTAAACGTGTTTTCCGAGCGATAGAGCAGACGAAAAGCTTTCTTGAGTAGTTGCAACTCCTCAGGATTAACCCCCGCTCGCTTCAGACCAATCAAGTTTAAGGCACGAACTCGACCGGGGTTGCCTTCCACCAGCATATAGGGCGGGACATCCCGATCGATGCGGCTCATGCCTCCGAGCATGGCCATTTGTCCTACATGAACGAACTGATGAATCCCGAGTACACCACCAATCACCACCCGAGACTCAATCTGCACATGACCGGCCAGCGCCACGCCATTGGCAATGATCACATTGTCAGCCAGGACGCAGTTATGGGCGACGTGGGAATAGGCCATCAAAAGATTATCGTTACCGATGCGGGTCTCTTCTCCGGCAGCTGTGGCCCGGTTGACCGTGACATATTCCCGAAACCGATTGCCATCGCCGATGCGCAGACGGCTGGGCGCACCCTGATATTTAAGATCTTGAGGCTCCAAGCCGATCGCCGACCCCGGAAAAAAATGGTTGTCCGCCCCAATCTCTGTTGGCCCCTCAATCACCACATGGGCCCCCACCTGTGTGCGGGGGCCAATCACCACCTCTGCACCAATCACCGCATAGGGCCCCACAGCAACTGTCGGGTGCAACTGGGCACGGTTGTCAATAACCGCCGTGGGGTGAATCTGGCTCTCCAAAGATATGACTCCAACCATAGTTAGTCGATGGGGGGGTTACTCGACGAGGGAAAAGAGCATTTCTCCTTCAACCACAAGTTGACCATCCACTTCCGCTCGACCCTGCATTTTACCAAAGCCACTGCGCCGGAACTTGAGCAACTCGACGGTCATCACGAGGCGATCGCCCGGCACAACCGGACGACGAAAGCGAACTTTATCAATGCCCGCAAACACGAAGAGGTTTTGCTCCTGCCCCGGAATTTGCTTGAGGATGATGCCGCCGACTTGGGCCATAGCCTCCACCATCAGCACACCGGGCATAATCGGCCGCCCCGGAAAATGTCCTTGGAAAAAGGGCTCATTGAACGTGACATTCTTGATGCCGATCGCCCGCTCGCCGGGGACGTATTCAATGATGCGATCGACCAAGGCAAAGGGATAACGATGGGGCAGAAGCGCATGAATCTCTTCGATCCCCAGCGTTATGGGCGCTGGCTCGGGTGGATTTTCGACGTTAGTCGTGTGATTCAGTTGTCGTTGGGTTGCAATAGTCATTGATGAATTAAGCAATGGTCATACGTTCAATTCGATGTAATAATCTCGCCAAAATTATTGAGCCGCAGTCGGGAGCGGTGTTTGGGTGGAGAAAGGGAGCAGGACAATGTTGGCTGAGACCAGAAATTCAAGATGGAGTTTAAATAAAGTTGTGAGTACTGGTTTTCACCGAGTCAGCAACGGAAACGGAGCAGGGGTCAAGCTCAGAGGCCACTCAGCTCGAGAGCGGCCAAGGCTTGGGCAAACTGAATATGCAACCGATGACTGGCCTTATACGCCAGAATATGGGCACAGGGCAGATTCCCGAGCAGACTCAGATCTCCTATTAAGTCTAAGAGTTTATGACGGACTGGCTCATTTGCAAATCTTAATGGGGGGTTCAACCAGCCCTGATGATCGCAAACCAGGGCATTCTCCAGGCTACCGCCCTTGATCAACCCTTGCTGACGTAATTGCTCGATCTGATCAGCAAACCCGAACGTCCGGGCCGGGGCAATCGCCTCGGCAAAGGATTCGGTCTCGGGTTGCCAATGGTGCCATTGACGACCGATCGCCGCATAGGGATAGTCCACACCGTAGCTGAACTGGAGTGTTGGGGACGGAATTGCCGTGACAAAGGCATCGCCCTCAAACACCGTTACGGCTTGGGCCAAGGGCCAGGGTTCGGGCCAGGGAGAACCCGACTGAGCCAGACCAGCGGCTGCGATCGCCTCCACCCAGCCTAAGGCCGAACCATCAAGCAGCGGAATTTCGGGGCCATCTACCTCAATCCGGATGCCCGCCACCTGATTCGCATTCAAGGCGGCCAGCAGGTGCTCAACGGTGCGGAGTTTTGCTCTGCCCTGCCCCAGTTCGGTGGAGAGCAACGTTTGGCTGACCTGAGCGAGGGTCGCGGGAATCTCGGGCTGCTCCGGTAGATCAACCCGCACAAAGTACCGCTGCCCTCGCTCGGTTTCAGGAAAGAGCCGCACCGTCGTCATTTGCCCCAAATGGAGACCGACCCCCTGGCGCTCAATCGGTTGTGGTACTGTGCTGGGCTTAACCATCGCTCTCCTCCTCCGTAGACCGCTAGACCGCTGGTCTAGAAGCGTTGCCCAATCCCAAAGTGGAGGCGGCTATCCCCGTCATCATTAAACCCATAGTCAACGCGGATCGGGCCGAGAGGGGACTGAATCCGAACCCCAACCCCGTAGCCAAAACCATCGCCAGGCTTGTTCCGGACACCTGCGGGGTTACCCGGCACATCCTCGCCCGTGCCTAGGTCGGTGGCATAGTCCAAAAAGAGTGCCCCACCAATGAAGGAGAGAATCGGAAAGCGATATTCCGCCGTCGCTTGGAGATAGGAGCGTCCACTACCCACATCCCCTTCTTCGTAGCCCCGTACCGAGTTCGCACCACCGAGGCTAAAGGCTTCATAGGGGGGGAGATCACCAATAACGGTTCCACCTTGAAGATTAAACGCCAGGGCTTGGGGGGCTTCCGGGTCATTGGTGAAGTTGAGCCAATCCACCGGGATGTAATGGCTATAGCTGCCGCGCAGACGGTTGAAGAAAATATTGCCCGAGCCCACGGGAATGGTCTGATCGACGCCGACCCGCAGGAGCGAGCCCTGGGTGGGGTCGAGTAGGCTGTTACGGCGATCGCGCACGGCTCCAAATGAGAGGCTCACCAAGGTATCGCGGCCATCTTCGGTAAAGGAGAGCAGATTTCCTTGGCTGTCCCGAGGGGTGCGGCGGCCATCCGCATCTTCGAGGCGAATGCCTTGATATTGGAAGCCCGTTGAAAGGGTCCATTCGGCGCGGGTAAAGGGGTCGGGTGCAAGAGGACGTACAAAGTTAATGCCACCACCCGTCCGAATCACGCGGGGGCGATCGCCATTGGCCAGGCGCACTTCGGGTTCCCCTTCGTCAAAGATCAGAGAAATTGAGCGCCGGGCAAAGGCATTCACCGTGTAAGAGGTGCGATAGGGATCACCCGCGATCCAGGGATCGGTGAAGCTGACATCAAAGAGCAAATCCCGTTCGCCCACTTGAACTTCTGCACCGACGGTCTGGTTATTGCCGCCGAGGTTTTGCTGTTGGTAGCTGACCGTGCCGAAAATACCACTGGCGGAGCTGACCCCCGCTCCAGCAGCGATCGAGCCTGTGCGACCTTCAATCACATCCACATTGACAATCACCTTAGAAGGATCTTCACCGGGCTCAAAGGCCAGACGAACATCTTCAAAAAGCCCCAAACCAAAGACGCGCTGGAGATCACTCTGGGCCGTGTTGCGATTGAACACATCCCCCGGCTCTAGCTGCATCTCGCGGGTCACAATAAACTCGCGCGTCCGGCCATCGATCGGGTTTCCGTCCTCATCGACATAGTTCTCTTCTTCGTCGATAAAGCGGACACGGATATCTTCAATGACGCCTTCGGCCAGCACCAGCCGAACCACCCCATTGGGAGAAACCTGGGTATCGACCACCTGGGCAAGATCATAGCCATTGGCTTGATACCAGTCATTGAGTTCGATGGTTCCCAACTGGAGATCGCGCAAGTTGAGCACTTCCCCGTAGCCGTCGCCGAAGATATCATCCAGAACCTCCTGAGAAACCGCGTCTGTTTCCGAGCCTTCGGGCAGGGTGCGAGCTTCAACACGGGTCAGTACCGGGTTCACTTCGACCTGAAAGGTGATGCGCACCCCGAGCGCCGTGTCTTCCGGCACTTGATTGACATCCGCAAAGAAGCCCGTGGCATAGACCGCATTGACATCCTCTTGGAGCTGGCTGCGGGTCGTGGTTTGACCGGGACGCGTCTCGATCGTGTCGTAAACGAGGCGCTCTAGGTCGGGAGTCAAGCCGGGACCTTGAACCAACACCTCCGCGATCAGCACTTGGGCTTCCGGACTGGCCGGGGGTGCCTCAGGCGGCGGCGTATCAAAAATGCTCTGGGCCAGCTCTAGGTCAGCGTGCTTGAGGGGCTGGCTCGGGATGCCAATGGTGTCGGGCAGACGGAAGGTTTGAATCGGCAGGCGATAGGTCGCAGGCGCAGCAACTGACGCGGTGAGAATGCCTAGGGTTTCGGCGTCTGACAAGCTAGCTGCTAACGATGCCTCGGATGCAGACGGGGCAGCTTGCTCAGGGGTTAACTGTTGCAGAACCGATGCTAAGGCTTCGAGTTCTGAGATAGCCGATTCCGAGCGTTCCAGTTCTGAGACTTCTAAGCCTGAGAGCTCTAATTCTGAGACTTCTGGTTCGGACGAGGTGGGCGCAGGATGATGGGTCGGTGCAGCAGCCGTAGTAACGGGTTCCAGTTGGGCTGGGCGGGAGGCAACAGATTCAGGCGCGGCCGGTTTAGATACGACCGTTTCAGGTGCAGTGGTTTCAGAGGCAGCGGCTTCAGACCTAGCGGTGGCAGGCTCGATCGCAGGCTGAACATTCTCAACAGGAGTCGGTTGTGGCGGGGGCGGAGTAACGGCCACTTGCGGAGCGGATTGTGGCGGAGCGGGTTGCGGTGCTTGAGCTTGGGGCGCTGGTGCCGGTGGCGCTGGGGCAGGCGGCACCGAGGCGATGGGTGCTGGAGCAGGCGGTGGTGGTGGGGGTGCGGCGATCGCGCTCTGCGCATTGCCAGGAGCAATCGCCTTCGGGGCCTTTTGCACCGCCAAGGCAGCGTTAGGGGCGCTCGGGGCCAATGGATTCAGGGCGACTTGCGTCGCGGCTTCACCGGCGCCCTGATCAGCGCCCTGAACCGTTGCGTCATTCGCTAGGGCTGCTGGGGCTGTGCAGGTGATTGCCGCTGACGTTGCGAGGCAAGCCAGTAGGAAGGGAGAAAAGGAGCGATCAGTTTTATGGAGCACGTCCACACACCACCTAGAAAATTACAATAAAGAGCCTATGAAAGTTGCGCAACCGCTTGGAGAACACGCGTCTGCACGGTTTGGTAAGCTAGGGCCACATCGCCTAAGTCTTGACGAAAACGGTCTTTGTCCATCACACGCTGCTGGGGGTCGGTTTGAGTGTTGTCCCACAGACGGCAGGTATCCGGGCTAATTTCATCTGCCAGATACAGGTGAGCCTGGGCATCAACACCAAACTCTAGCTTAAAGTCCACCAACGTTACGTTACATCTCTCAAAAAACGTTGTCAGATATTGATTGATTTGTAAAGCCATCTGTGCCAGTTCCTGAATCTGACTAGGGGTTGCCAGCTTCAGGAGGAGAAGACGATCGCGCGTTAGGAGCGGATCACCCAGGTCATCATTTTTGTAGTAGAACTCCACCAGCGGCTCTGGCAGCAACGTGCCCAGCGCCAGCCCGGTTTCCCGGCAGAGACTCCCTGCGGCAATATTACGTACCACCACCTCCAGAGGCACGATTTGCAGCGCCTTGACCGTCATCTGCTCCGGAGCCGTTTGGGCAATGAAGTGGGTCGGAATGCCTTGGGATGCCAGATATTGGAGCAGCGCAGCGGCGATCGTGCAGTTCATGGCCCCTTTGCCCGCGATCGTGCCCCGCTTTTGGGCATTGAAGGCGGTGGCATCGTCTTTGAAGACCGTGAGCAACACATCGGGATCGTCTGTGCTGTAAAGGATCTTGGCTTTGCCCTCATAGCGTTTTTGCTGAGGGGATGGAGCAGCGTCAGGCATGGGACAGGTGGGGAGTGGGGGGCAGCAGGAAAGAGCGTCTAAAAATGCTGGGGTCTCATCATGATCGCAAAAGATGGCAGAATCATTGCAGGATTGATGTTGATTGAGACATTTGTCAGGTTAATCAAGAGAGATGAGTTGGTTGCGCATTTGGGCGATCGCCCACAACGGTTTCCGCGAGACGATCCGCGATCGCATTCTCTATGCCGTCGGCGTTTACGGTCTGCTGCTGGTGCTGGCCATTCGCATTTTGCCGGAAGTGGCCGCTTCCCTAGAAGACCCGATGCTGGCCGACCTAGGCTTGGGCGCGATGGGGCTGCTGGGGGCGATCGCGGCGATCTTTGTCGGCACGACCCTGGTGAGCAAAGAAATTGAACAGCGCACCCTGCTGGTCTTGCTGCCCAAGCCCCTCTCCCGCGCCGAACTCATTTTGGGCAAACACCTCGGGCTCTGGGCGGTTGTGGGCGTAATGATTCTGGCGATGACTGGCATCTACGGGCTGGCCCTGGCGCTAGCGAAAGCCCCCCTGCTAACCGCCAGTACGCTGGTTGCGGCGCTCTACCTCTGGCTCGAACTTGCCGTCCTGATCGCCGTGGCGCTCTTTTTTGGCAGCTTTACCCAGGGGGCGCTGGCGACGCTTCTCTCCTTTGGCGTCTATGGCATCGGCCACCTGAATACCGACTGGGTCGAACTGGCGCGTCTGAGCGAGTCCCCCGGTTTAAAGCGGCTGCTCCATGGTCTCTACTTTCTGCTGCCGGATCTCTCCCGCCTCAACTGGCGCAATGATGCTGTGTATGGTCTCCTGCCCTCCGGTGGCGAGCTAGCCGTGGATGCCCTCTATGCCTTGAGCTATACCGTCTTTTTGCTAGTTCTGGCCATGGTCATTTTTGCCCGTCGTCAGTTTTAAGGAGATGAAGCCCCATGGCACAGGGTAAAGAAGCCAAGGCATTGATTCTTTCACGCTCATGGGTTTTGATTTTGTCCCCTTGCAACCCTAGGCGATCGCCAGCAGGTTAAGTTCTCCCTAACTTTGGAGTCAAGCCGCCAGCGGGTCTGCTATTGTCAGGGCGGGAATCTTACTATTTTTGAATCATCCAGCGATAAATCATTGAACGGTTATTTAAAGCTATGGCAGAAAAGAACAACACCCTCCCTCTCATTCTGGCGCTCCTGGTTACGGGGGGCGTCATTGGCGGTGGTTTCTGGTTTCTAACTGGGGGCCAAAGACAATTTGAAATTAATGGTGTGGATGTTTCGATCGGTGATTCTGATTCTCCCGAGGGCGCTGCCGATCCTTCA
>JBMYQW010000176.1:0-9971 GCA_049601735.1 Spirulinaceae cyanobacterium | reverse complement strand
TTCACGCTTAACTTCACACCAGTGGTTTCAAACCTAACCCTACCTCAGCTCATTTAAGCCTTACGACGCAGACCAAAGACACCCGCACCCGCGATCGCCAGCAGACCCAAGAGGCTGGCTGGCTCGGGTACAGATTCCGGGTCATCTCCACCCAGGGAGACACCACGAATCGCCAAAAAGGCATCGTTGTAGTCCCAATCCGGCTTCTCGCTAGCGACTAAGCCATTGGCATCTTGTTGGAGTTCCGGAATATCTTCAAAACCCAAGAAGATCCAGCTCTCTCCCTGGAAGATTTCCGAATAGGCAACAATATGCTGCTTGCCGTCTACATTCTGACTCTCATCGGAACCGAGGATAAATCCGGGATTGCTCGGATCATCCCACCAGCCCTTCGTCCAGATGCTGAAGTCAACGGTGTCGCCCTTCTGGGTGTTGACCGAGAAGCCTTCACCCTCCGCAACTTGCTTGTTGCTATCATCGACGCGACGGCCATCAAAGGCGAGCTGAGTTGTGCCATTGATGCTGTATTGGAGGCGGTTGGCATAGGATGCCCAAGCACCCGCCTTGTCCACAAAGAAAATATCCACAGCATCACCTGTGGCAAACGCCCCGTCCAGCTTGTGATCGGCAGCATTGGCAACGGGAACTCTCTCATCCTGAACATAACTGCTGACGACATGGTTGAAAAAGTCGGGATAGTCGTCTTTGAGGTTAATGGCTTCAGCAGGAGCGACCCAGAAGATTGTGGAACTGGCGACGGTCACTGCGACGAACCCAGTGATTTGTTTGGCTTGCATGGTTTTTGTCGGAAAATGGTTGGATGAACTCAATGAGATGCTTGAGAATGTCCCTGATCAATCGCTTCAGCTTCCGACCTGCCTTATCGTTCTCATCTTCACCGCTGAAGTTCGAGAGAACATCATTGCTGTTTGCATTGCAGCGTCGCTACTGAAGTTGTCTGTATATGCAACTACTCTTATGAAACCGAATTTCCCTAGCTTTGTCCAGTGCAGCGGATTGCGCTTTACTCATTCTTCATGTAACGAGGTGCATATATATTGTCTCAGCCAAAAAATGGTGGTGGGGCTGTGCGGTTCAAACCCACTGCAGTAGCGAAGATCAACCGTAGCGCAGGCGTCTCGCTTGCCTTGGAACAATTGATTTTCAATAATTACGCCTAGTAAACCGTACTGGGCAAGACCTCAGCGATCGCCTCTCCCGCCTCTAAATCCACAGCGCGATCACCTTTCCCCTCGCGCCCCCAAAGACTCAAGGTTCCTAGCGGCAGCCAAACTAATCGCTCGCTGCTGGTGAGCAGGGGAATTTTGGTCATCTCGGAGGCGATCGCCGTCATGCCCACAACGCGATCGCGGTTTTCCTTGGATGCTCGGCCAAATTGAATCATCTGCGCGCCGACATCACCGCGTTTCTTGCGATCGAGCGTCCCAGCCGCCAATCGCTTGGCGTAACCCTGCTGCGTGATCAAGACAAACTCAGTTTTTGGGCTAGCAACCAAGCCACTGATTACCTGCTCCCCTTTGCGGACGCGCGTGATTTGCGCCCCCTGAGCCGTTCGTCCCATTATCGGAATCTGTTCGTCGTCGATCCGACATTTGAGCACCCGCCCGCTGGAGGTCGCCACGAGGAGATCTTGATTCGGTTTGGCCCATTGGGTCATCAAAAGTTGATCGTCGTCCTTGAGGCGAATGAGCTGCGCCCCGCGATTGGTTAAGTCCTGGAACTCAATGCCTGCCAAGCGTTTGACTCGTCCCTGTTGAGTCAACAGCACGAGGTCGTAGGTCTCCAGATCTGCGGGGGGTAAAAACGCGCCGAACAGCTCTTCTCGTTTTTGCTGCACTGTGCTGGAGAGCAGTTGAATCAGGGCGGTGGGGCGGCTACCGGAGGAGGGAATCTCGCCCACATTGATCGGATGGCCCTTGCCCGTTTCGGTAATTACAATCACCTGCGATCGCCCGGCGATCGGCTCCCGCAACACCAGCAAACTATCGAGCTTGCGGGGCGATTTATCGGGTTTGGGCGGCGACTGCCAATGGATCATCCCCTTGTGGGTAATTCGCAGTAGGGAATCATCGGGAACAGTGGCCAGGGGTAGGGCGATCGGGGCAGCCGCGGCGGCGGACTTGCGCCCCGAGCCCTTGAGTTTTTCTGGCTCAATGATTCGGGTACGGCGCTCGTCGGCAAATTTGCGCTTGAGGCTGCGCAGATCTTTTTTGAGGGATTTGAGCAGTTCGTGGCGATCGCCCAGCAATGCCTCTAATTGGGCGATCCGTGTTTGCAGCTCACTGGCTTCGGTGGTCAGCTTTTGCTGCTCTAAGCCAATCAAGCGACGCAGGGGCATGGCCAAGATCGCATCGGCTTGGGTTTCGGAAATATTCAGGCGCTCCTGCAAGTTCAGCTTCGCCGTCGCCCCGTCCGGCACATTGCGCAGGATCTGAATCACCACTTCAATTTGCTCCAGGGCAATCAACAGTCCCGAAACCAGGTGGTAACGGTTTTGCGCTTGTTCTAGTTCATGTTGGTAGCGGCGGGTCAGCGTCGTTTCCCGAAACTGCAAAAATTCCTGGAGTAGGTCTCGCAAACTGAGCTGACAGGGCTTGTTGTTAACCAGCGTTAAGAGGATCGTGCCGAAGTTGCTCTGGAGCGCGGTTTGACGGTAGAGCTGCCGCAGCACCTCAGGGGGGTTGGCATCCCGCTTGAGTTCAATGATCACCCGCATTCCTTCCCGGCTGCTCTCATCGCGAATATCCGCAATCCCGTCGAGTCGTCCCTGATTCACCAGCGCCGCCATCTTCTCGATCCAGCCGGCCTTATTAACCTGGTAGGGCAACTCCGAAATCAGGATCATGTAGCGGGGTTTACGCCGTCGCCCCCGCTCCATTTCCTCAATGGTGGCCACGCCGCGCAGGGGAATGCTACCCCGCCCGGTTTGATAGGCTTCGACAACCCCCTCCGTGCCGACAATTTCACCCCCCGTCGGGAAGTCCGGCCCCGGAATCAGTTTCAGCAGCTTTTCTTCGCTCAAGTCGGGCCGGTCAATCAGGGCAATCAAGCCATCGACAATTTCACCCAGATTATGGGGCGGAATATTGGTGGCCATGCCCACGGCAATGCCGGAGCAGCCGTTGAGCAGCAAGATCGGCAGTTGGGCGGGCAACACCGAGGGTTCCTGCTGGGAACTGTCGAAGTTATCCACATAATCGACGGTGGCGTCGCCAATTTCCCCTAGAAGCGTGGCGTTGCCTACCGCAGCCAGGCGCGTCTCGGTGTACCGCATCGCGGCAGGCGGGTCATTGTCCACTGAGCCAAAGTTACCATGGCCATCTAGGAGCGGGTAACGGGAAGAAAAGTCCTGCACCATGCGCACCAGGGCATCATAAACCGCCTGATCACCGTGAGGATGGTATTTACCCAACACATCCCCAACGACGCGGGCACATTTACGGTAGGGGCGATCGGGCGTTAAGCCCAACTCATGCATGGCGTAGAGAATGCGACGATGCACGGGTTTCAAGCCATCTCGCACATCCGGCAGGGCCCGACCGACGATCACGCTCATGGCGTATTCCAGGTAAGACCTCTCCATTTCGGCATGGAGAGCGGTGGGGATCACTTTTCCTGCCGCTAACAGGTCTAACTGTTTTACCATGAGATTTGTGGATTCCTCGTATCTGGGTATAAGTCAGGCGTGGGGGTCCCAGTCCC
This sequence comes from Spirulinaceae cyanobacterium, assembly GCA_049601735.1. Lineage (GTDB taxonomy): Bacteria > Cyanobacteriota > Cyanobacteriia > Cyanobacteriales > Spirulinaceae > SIO3F2. Next base: position 6,248 of record JBMYQW010000176.1, on the reverse strand, counting down.
CTTGAAATGGGATATTACCGAAGGTTAGAGGGATTGTCAGCCTCAGCAGGGTGCTTCTCTTGACCTTAGCAATAATTGGTTCAAACGCATTACAACTTATGGCAACCGTTTTGATTGTAGAGGATGACCCGATCAATCTCCGGGTCTTCTCCAAAATCCTCACCAAACGTGGGGGACTTGAGGTTCAGGGTACCGAGGATGTGGAAGAGGTGATGCGGGTTGCCCAGGCGGGAACAGTAGATGTCATTTTGATGGATGTCTCACTCTCCCACAGTGTCTACCAAGGCAAGGCCGTAGATGGCCTTGCCATTACCCAGATGCTCAAGGCTGACCCCCAAACCGCGAAGTTACCGATTTTATTGGTGACGGCCCACGCCATGGAGGGGGATAAGGAGTCGTTTCTAAAGCAGAGCGGGGCAGATGGCTACATCTCGAAGCCAGTGGTGGATCATCAGGAGTTCGTGAATCGGATTCTGCAACTGTTGCCGCAGGAGTAGGCGTACGCTACGCGATTGTCGATTCCCTATCAATGTCGTCAAGTCTTCTAAATAGTGTGCATGCGCGACGACTATATTCAGACAAACGAAACAGCAGACTATTTTCAGGTCAAGGTCAGCAATGACCAAAAAGTTCTGTTTGAGTGGCTGCTAAATGATAAAAAGCAAGTCCAATTCTCTTACTCCTGTGAGGGAAAAGTACATAATGCCGTTTGTACAAGGATTATGATGGTTCGATATATTGATGCATCACTTCACGACAGTATTCATATTCGTACAAGCGACGACAATCAGATCCATTACTACTTCGAGGTCAGATCTGACTTTGATAAAATTTTACATTGCCTAGAATGTTTGTATCCTGATAGCTCACTCGTAAAGTATATTAAAGTTTAGCCGTGGGGTGGGCAATGCCCACCAAATCAGGATTTCAAAGGTTTTGGGGTTGGCGTTATTGAGAATAATATTTAAAGTTAGGGATAAAAGGCGATCGCTAGAGCATCAAGAACGAGGTTTAGGCTGGATAATACTCACGAATCACCCATTCAAGACAAAGTCAAGGAATAAAATCATGAATGCCATCACGACTCAAATCGCAAAAGACGATTTAGATAACCTCGTCGATCGCGCTGCCACCAATCCCGAACCCACGATCCTCCAGAGTGCAGACGGTAAACAAGCTGTATTAATGTCCCTTGCTGAATTCAATGCTTGGCAAGAAACGGTTTACCTTCTGTCTAGCCCCACCAATGCGGCACGCCTCCTTAATTCCATTCAAGATGCCGAAGTCGGTAAGTTTACCGAACACAACCTAATTGAGGAATGAAAATAGCATTCACCGAGCAGGGCTGGGATGACTATCTTTGGTTCCAGAAAGTAGACAAAAAGCTACTCAAGAAAATCAACACACTGATCAAAGAAATTCAACGCACACCCTTCGATGGACAAGGTAAGCCAGAACCACTTCGAGCAAATCTATCTGGCTACTGGTCAAGACGGATTAACAGTGAACATCGCTTGGTTTACAAAATCGAAAAGGGAATTCTAATTGTCGTATCCTGTCGCCGACACTACCAGTAAATATAGGAATGTCTTACAGTGACTTCAAATTAGCCAACCTGTTGACCCAGTTCAACTTGACGCTCCGGGAACAGTCGGATTTATTTAAATCGTTTCCAACTGTTACACCGAGTGATTTGCTGCAAACCATTCTGGCTGAAAATGTTGAGTTGGCTGTGGCGATGAGTACGGAGAAGGCGCGATCGGAATTGATCATTGCCCCAATTCTCCTCGAAGCTAGACGACGTGCTGAACGGGGAGTGAGCTTATTCTCGGGGGTTGAATTCAATGTCGATGCCAATCAGGGCTTGGCCGGGTTTTGTGATTTTTTGTTGAGTCTTTCACCAGAGCAACTGTTAGTCCGGGCTCCAGTGATCACCATTGTCGAAGCGAAGAATGAAAACCTCCGTTCTGGATTAGCCCAATGTATTGCGGAAATGATCGCTGCCCAATTTTTTAATCAGAAACAACAGCGTCCAATTGAGCGCATTTATGGCGCCGTTACTATTGGCACAATTTGGCAGTTTCTCTGTTTGGAGAATCTGACAATCTCAGTTGATTTGACCGAGTATTATATTCGTGATGTCGATCGGGTTTTAGGCATATTGATTGGTGCTTTGAATCAAGAAGTAGACTGTGACCCAAGGTAGAATTGGCTGCTGCGATCGCCATGCGGATTTTTGAGTAAGGTTAGGGACAAAATGTCCTAAGATGCGATCTGCTCCTTGCTGAACCTGGGTAATGACTGATTTTATTAAGCTCGACCAATTCCTCAAGCTGTCTGGCGTCGTGGCCACAGGGGGTCAGGCGAAGCTGATGATCCAAGATGGCATCGTGACGGTGAATGGCGAAACCGAAACCCGCCGAGGCAAGAAGTTGCGGACGGGCGATCGCGTCGTTGTCAATGGCGAGGTGTTTGGGGTGACATTGGCGACTGAAGATGAACTCCCTTAAGCTGACATCCCCTCAGAGTGAGATGACTCAATCCCCCAAACAAATCCCCAGCCCCCGCGCCGTTTTGACCAAGGTATCTTCGGGGTTGACCTGTCGATAGGTCTCGATCGCCCGCGCGATCGGTACGGGCACAATCTGGTTATTCTGCCAGGTGACGACCATGTCGTCTTTGCCCTCAGCAATGAGATCTACTGCCGCCACGCCAAAGGCCGAAGCGAGGACGCGATCGGTGGGTGAGGGAATGCCGCCCCGCTGAATATGACCGAGCACTGTTACGCGCGTTTCGGCCCCGGTACTTTTGCTGATCGCATTGGCCAGGTATTGCCCAATCCCCCCCAGGCGACATTCCCAAAACTGCTCCATTTTCTTGACGGTTTCACCGCCCTCGGTACAAACGGCTTCCGAGACGATCACGACCGAGAAGTGAAAGCCCGCATCCTGGCGCTGCTGAATTTTGCGGCAGATATTGTCTAGGGTGTAGGCAATCTCAGGGATGAGGATAATATGGGCCCCGCCCGCAATGCCTGCTTCGAGGGCAATATGCCCCGCATCGCGGCCCATGACTTCCAAAATCATCACACGATCGTGGCTGGCGGCCGTGAAATGGAGGCGATCGAGGGCATCGGTGGCAATGTCCACAGCCGTGCTAAAGCCGATCGCCAGCTCGGTTTCGCCCACATCGTTATCGATCGTTTTCGGGATGCCAATCAGGCGAATATTCCCCTGCTGCGCCAGCCGCCGCAGAATGGCTAGACTGCCATCACCGCCAATGCCAATTAGAGCGTCGAGATCCAGTTGGTGATAGCCTTCAATAATTTCGTCTGAGCGATCTTTGATTGAGCCATCGGCCATCGGAAACGCGAAAGGATTGCCCTTGTTCGTGGTGCCCAGTACCGTTCCGCCTTGGGTGCGGAGATGGTCAACATTATTGAGTTGCAGGGGCATCACGCGGGGGGGGCGCTTCATCAAGCCGTGGGTTGCCCCCTGAATGCCCAGAACTTCCCAGCCGTAATCTCCCACCGCATGGTTAACCACGGCTCGAATAATCGGGTTTAACCCCGCACAATCTCCACCACTGGTCAGAATGCCAATCCGCTTTGTTTCGCTCATCAAATGCCCTTGCTTGACGCATTACTTTCAATGCGCTGGTTTCCCGCACATTTATTTCAGCACACCCCTTTCAACGCAGTCATTTCAGCGCATTTATTGCAGCACAGTCATTGCGTTTAGATAGCAGGTATGTGGAGACAATTGTCCAGGTAAAGGGGAGCAGATGGTTTGCTCGGTCACGGAATTTTACATTCAAGCGGCCAGGGGCAATTGCTGCTGTTGCAATTCTTGCTGTTGCAGTTGCTGCATATGGTGAAAGAGTTGCCAGCAGTAAGCCTCGGGCAAACCGCAGGTGACAGCGCCCCGGAGCACCACCTGGGAATACCAGTCGTTGGGGGCTAGCTCTGTCTTGAGTTTATCCACCACGACATAGGTGCGCACGTTGTTGTAAGCCCGTCCCAGACAATCGACCGCCACCGCTTCATGGCGATAACCATTACGGGGGATTTCTTCGCGGATATCGAGGGCTTCACTCAATCGCCAGGGCAGGCGATAGAGTACACCAATCACTTTTGAGCCCGTTTGGGGTACAACATCGAGCACACCACAGTTGCGCAGGCGCGATCGCCGCAAAAACCCCAGGCGATAATCGTGTAACGTCGCGGGGCCGAGCACGTAAGGGTGCATCCGTTCACCGAGCGATCGCTCCAAATCCACGGGGCACATACAGGAGCCGTAGGCGAAGTAGTCAAAAGTGGTCTCAGGCTGGGGATTGGGGGGCGATGCCAGGGTGAGTTGAGTCATAGGATGCGGCGGAAACAAAAACAATCAGAGCATTGCTTAAGTATCCCCTGGTTCTAGCGCCTCTGCGGTAAGAATTTCTACAATCCGTAATACTTTTGTGTTCTACCCACAACGCTCACAGGGGTCTACAATTGCCTGTTGCAAACTCTGCCCGTGCTTTTGCCGCCAGGATATCCAATCTTACCCGCCATGATGCCCCGTTCGATCTGCTCGTCCCATTGTTGTTCCATTACTTCCAATAGCCACTTAAATAAATTTTGGCGTTCGACAGGATCTAGACAAAAAAATGCGATCTTTATGTGCTTAAGGGTAGATTTTTTGATAAAATCAACCTTGTATTTTAGGGCACTCTTCTATCCTCTCAAACCAATTTTCTAGATAAGGGCTGACAATGGCTGCATCAATACAGTCATCGTCATGATTGCAAATGCGAAAAACAAGAATTTTGTTTTGATATGGATATACGAATATTCTGTTAGAGAACAACCAGAAAGACAGAGTTTTCGTGAGCTCCATGAAAAACACCATCAATGTTATGATTGCGGCGTACTTTGAAATGGTACTCACCTGGCTCCAGATATCCTAGATTTATCTGAATAATTTCAGCAAAGAAGATGCCTGGATTTTGGCTGGAATCCTGATTGGATTCAATTGTGACTTCTGTTAGCTGCGAATTTCGATCTATCGAAACGACTTTTTCTGAGGTATTGAGAAGGGATGGAAATCCCATGATGAGAATAAATTCTTGAGCTCGGTAACTCAAAGAAATATGTTCATGTCGTTCTCTGTATAACTCTACTAGATTACCTTTGTCTGGAGCTGGCAAAACAGCCAAGGGGCTAGTGATCGTAAAAGGGCAGCCTTCTATAAGTTCATCCTCTAAGACACCGTCAAAAAAACATGGATCACTCAGTAAAACAAGCCTCCCTCCACGTGTTCGTATTTCATGATTATCTACAAAGTAATGCCTAGAAAATTCATTGCCTTCCTGATTGCTTTGAGACAATGAAATCTCTGGAGCCAGCAAAGAAAGTCCAGTCAAACCACTAATCATGAAAGCCCACAGCAATAACCGTTTGATGTTCACAAAGATCACCTCCTATATAAAAATGAGTTTCACGAATCACGAATGTAATAATGTCGATATTTTTTGTGTTTGCGATACTCAGTCACCACCTAATCATGCCAATCATTGGCGAGTGCAGCCTCATAACGCTGCCCTGCTACCGCCCAAGTGTAATGACTTTCAATGAATCGGCGGCCTGCGTGAGAGAGTTGCTGACGCTGTTCGGGATTTTCTAAAAGGCTAGCGATCGCCTCCCCATACTCCTCAACCCTATTCGCCCGCAGGGCAATCGGCTGACTCGATTCTAGACCTTCAAGGGCGCGATCGCTCCCCACCACCGGAACCCCAGCGGCTAGGGCTTCAAGAGTTTTATTCTTAATACCAAAACCACTGCGCATTGGAATCACACAAACCGTCGCCTGGTGTAATTCCGTCACCATAGAGGGGACTTTGCCTGTGACTGTAACGCCCGATCGCCCCCCGAGTTCTTGCACCGCAGCAACCGGCCGCGCTCCCACTAAGCGGAGTTGAAGTTGAGGATATTGCTGCTGCAACTGTGGCAAAATTTCTAACGCTAAAAACCGTGCTGCATCGATATTCGGCTGATTGTCCATCGCCCCCGCAAAAATCAAAACTTGCCCCCCCGGATCACTCGATCGCAGGGTAAACAAATCCAGATCCACACCGTTGGGAATCACCGCGATCGCCGCTTGGGGGGCGAGCTGCTGGAAATGTTGGGCATCCTCTGGTGTTGTGACCACAAGCTGGCTAAACTTGCAGCAATAACGACGCTCATAACGCTCCAATATCGGCAGGTT
>JBMYQW010000175.1:0-10016 GCA_049601735.1 Spirulinaceae cyanobacterium | reverse complement strand
GGCTGGGTGTCGATCGCTCAGAGCTGGACGAAGATTAAACAAACTGCCCAAACAAACCTTGATAGGTGTCCCACACGAAGCGCCATTGACCAATCGCCCCCCGCAGCTAATCTAGTTTCTCCCTTTCACTCTCAGCCTTGATCTTCTGGGGGACGTTGCCGGAGAAGAGGACGGCGGGTTGGGCAGTTTGGTCTTCTTTCTGGAGTTTGATTTCGTTGATGCTGAGGTTGAAGGTGTAGTTGAGGTACAAGTTCAGCGTTTGAGCACCAGCAGCGTAATATCATCAAAAATCTTCTGATCGCCAATGAACTGGTATAGATCAGCCACGATCGCCTGCTGCACCTGAGCCGCTGCCCCCGACCAATGATGGCTAATCACCTGACAGAGGCGATCGAGCCCATAGCGCTTTCCGCCGAGATTGTTCGCTTCCGTGATGCCATCGGTATAGAGAACCAGGCCATCGCCCGGCTGAAGCTCAATCGTGGCCTGGTCAATGAACGGCGTGATATCGCCATCGAGACCAATGGGCAAACCCAAATCAATGGTGTCAACGCGCTCGATCGCCCCCCCAGCTCGTACGACCAAGACCTCTTCATGTTGTCCGCCAATGCTGAGGTGTCCCTCGGCATAGGTGAGAATGGCCAAGGTCAGGTTGCGATCGGACTTCATCCGTTGAATATTGCGATAAATCGCCCGGTTCAGCGTCGCCAGGAAGGTAACAGGATCTGACTCGGACATTTCCTGGAGGGTGCGCACCGCCACCTGGGTCATCAGCATCAGCAGACCGCTCTCTAGGCCATGGCCGGTCACATCACCGATGGCGATCGTCACCACGCCCTCGGTTTCCAGCACATCATAATAGTCGCCGCCCACTTCATCGGCAGGGGCCATAAAACCGACAATATCTAAATCTGCGATCGCCTGGAGTTCTGAGGCTTGGGGCAAGATACGCTGCTGAATCTGACGAGCCACATTCAGCTCCGTCCGCATCCGCACATTGTCCGCCCTCAAGATCTGATTCAGGGCATTCACCTCGGCATTCGCCGCCTTCAGTTGCTCTTGGGCCTGCTCCCGCTGGTCAATTTCGTGGCGCAGTTGGGTCATGGTTTGGCGCAGCACCGCCGACTGCCGCTCCAACTCCCAGCTATATTGCACCCCCTGGGCCGCTTCCCGCAGCATCTCAATCACCACGGGCTTCGTTTCAAAGCGTTGGGCTTCCACGCCCAGCCAGGGATAGGGCGGCAGCAACCCGCCACTGGTGTAAACCGTCTCAAATTGCCCGTCGGCTTGAATGCGACCGATGCGGCATTGTTTCTGCAAATGGTGGTTCACTTCGCAATGCACGGGGCCGCCGGGTGCTTCCCAAGTGAGCCCATAGACTGCTTGCCGGACGGCATCGGTGGCGACGCTCTGGGCCGCGATCGCCGCCTGCTGCCACAAATAGACCTGGCTATAGGCGGCCTCGATCGGGTCACTGGTGACGCGATCAGGGCCATACCGTTGCTTGAACCGCTGCACAAATGCTTGGTTACTGGGCAAATCCAGGCTCTGGAAATAGCTCCAGCAAGCGTAATGACCGGTTGCCGCCGGGCCAATTCGTTGCAGTTCGGATTCCGCAACACTGACGGCCATAATCGGCATTTGCTCGGGGGTAATGCCCGCCGCTTGGCATAGGCGATAGAAGGCAATATTGCTATCGCCATTGAGGGTGTTAAAGATGGCGTCGGGCTGGGTGGCGAGGAGCTGCCGGGCGATCGCGTCAAAGTCCTTCGCCCCCAAAGGCAGGCGACTTTCCCCCACCACCTGTCCTTGCCCTTGCTGGAGTTGGGCACGAATGATTTTATGGGCCACCTGGGGGAACACATAGTCTGACCCCACCAAGTAGAGTTTGCGCCGCCCTTGGGCGAGCAACCAGTCGAGGGCGGGTTCAATCTGTTGGTTGAGGCAAGACCCGGTGTAAAACACACAGTCGGAAACTTCCAAGCCCTCGTATTGCAAGGGATACCAGAGCAGCACATTGTGGCGCTCCACGATCGGGATGACGACCTTGCGACTAAAGGAGGCCCAACAGCCAAAGATTACCGCGACGCGATCGCCCTCAATCAACTGCTGGGCCCGCTGCTCGAACTGCTCGGGCCGCGACGCGCCATCCCGCAGAATAGGTTCTAAGGGGCAGCCCAACAGCCCCCCCGCTTGGTTGATCTCGGCGATCGCCATCAGGGCCGCATCCACCAGGGGTGCTTCACTCAGGGCCATCGTGCCAGTCAAGGAATGAAGAATGCCCACGCGAATGGAGGCAGAACCCGACATTAGCGCAGCGTTAGGGGGTGAATTGCTCATCGGGGAATTCGGATTTTCTCCCATTGTCGGGTGAAGGGGATGCTTGCTTCTACAGTCATTTGGCAACAACTTCAGTATCAAAATGACCCGAAGCGCCTTTGCCGGGTGGCTGGTTGAGGACGCGTCGTTAATTAATCTCAGATGGAACCTAAGAAAATAGCTCAATAATACGCGATTGCGCTCTGCGCATTGCTAAAGGCAATCGCTCAAACTATCTGCTGGTGGGCAATGCCCACTCTACGCCTCAAACGCTCGCTAAGAGATGTACAGCGTTAACTTCAAGCCCATAAGGCCTTGCGTCCACGCAATCGCCCATTACCAACCCCCACAATTGCAAATTACGAATCGAAAACCGCCAAGCGACAAGCACCGTGCTACCGTTGACGTGGTTTAGTCCTCCTTGCTCTCGCCATGCCTGAAACGCGCGTTGCTTGGCTCGTCCCCGCAATTGAATTAGGTGCTTACTGGCAGCCCGTCTTGGCTCACTTTCACCAGAGCTACCCTAATGCTGTTTTTTATACGGGGAAAGTTTATCCCACCTTCGACCCGAGTCAACCCGGTGCGGTGATCGTGCAGCTTGTGGGCCAGTTCTCCTTCCAAGAAACCCAAGCCGTTAAAACGGGCTACGGACGCGGCATCATTATGGTCTCGCCCAAGATCATTCCCGAACTGCTTAAGTTTCGACCCCAGGTGGTGTATCCCCAAGCCTTTTCCCTCTGGACGGTGTTTGCGATCGCCCTCAAGCCCCTCCTCGGCTACAAGGTCGTGATCATCCACGACGGCAGTTCACCGAATACCGACCTACCCCGCAACAACTGGCGCACCGTAATTCGGCGGCTGCTGGTGAAATTCGTCGATGGCTTTATTGCCAACAGCGAAGCGGGACGGCAATACCTGCTCAAGGCCTTAGATGTGCCGGGCGATCGCATCCTCAAGCGCATTTACCTCGTCCCCGACCGCGACGCCCTGCAACAACAACTCGCCGCCGCTGAACCGCCACAACTAGAGCGCCTGACCCGCCCCATTTTTCTCTACGTCGGGCGGATCACACCGCGCAAGGGGCTCAAGCCATTGCTCCAGGCCTGTGGTCATCTGAAGCAGCAGGGCTACCGCGACTACACCTTGCTGATCATCGGTCAAGGCGACCAGGAAGCCGAACTGCGGGCGCTGGCCCAGCAATACGGCATTGCTGACCAGTTGCAGTGGGAAGGCTGGGTGGACTACGGACGCTTGGGCGCTTACTTCCAGCAGGCGGATGTGTTTGTCTTTCCCACCTATGAAGATGTTTGGGGCATGGTCGTTTCCGAGGCGATGGTCTTTGGCTTGCCCCTGCTCTGCTCCAATGGCGCAGCGGCCTGTGAGCTGGTGCAGACGGGCGAGAATGGTTTTGTCTTCGACCCCCACGACTCGGCAGCGATCGCCGAGGGGATGCAATATTTTCTGGAGCATCCCGAACGGATTGGGCCGATGGGCGATCGCTCCCGCGCGATCATCGCCCAGCATACGCCCGAAACCGCCGCCGAAGCCTTCATGGACATGACCCAAACCATGGTCGGGAGGGGCCGATGAAGATCTTGATCTCCGCCTTTGCCTGCGAGCCGGGGCTCGGCTCCGAAGAGGGCATCGGTTGGAACACCGTAGTCGAAGCCGCGAAACGCCATGAGGTTTGGGTCTTGACGCGGGGCTTTTGCCAACACAGCATCGCGCCCTACCTGGCCCAGAACCCGATCCCCAACCTCCAGTTCATCTACTTTGAACCTTTCGGCTGGACGGAAGACTGGAAGGGACGCCAGGGCTTCCTGACGCTGCATTATTACCTCTGGCAACTCTGGGCCTACTTTGTGGGGCGGCGCTGGCACCAGCGGGTACAGTTTGACGCGGTGCATCACATCACCTACGGCCGCTATTGGAACCCGAGTTTTCTGAGCTTTTTGCCCCTGCCCTTTCTGTTTGGCCCGGTGGGGGGCGGGGAGTCCGCGCCTTGGGCCTTTCGGGCCAGCTTTAGTCGGCGCGGCCGCCTCTATGAATGGGTGCGTGACCTGGCCCGCACCCTCGGTGAATGCGACCCTTTTGTGCATCTGACGGCCCGCCGCAGCCGTGTTGCCCTGGGCAGCACCGTGCAGACGGCGGCGCGCCTGCGCCGCTTGGGGGCAAAGACCGTGGATGTCTTTTCGGTCGTGGGACTCTCGGCCGCAGAAATCGCCACCCTGGGCCAAGTGCCACCGCCACCCGTTGCCCCGATCCGCTTGGTGAGTGTGGGGCGACTCTTGCATTGGAAGGGCTTGCATTTGGCTTTGCAGGCCCTGGCTCAGGTGGTGCGGCAAACGCCCAAGCTCCCCCTCGACTATTGGATCATTGGCCGGGGGGCCGAGCAAGACCGCTTGGAGGCCCTCGCCCAAGAGCTGGGATTGGGCGATCGCGTCCGGTTTTGGGGGGCATTGCCCCGGCCGGAGGTGATGCAACGCCTGGGCGAATGCCATGCCCTGGTGCATCCGAGCTTGCATGAGTCGGGGGGCTTTGTCTGTGCCGAGATGATGGCCGCCGGACGCCCGGTGATCTGTATGGATCTCGGCGGCCCGGCGGTGCAGGTGACGGCGGAAACGGGGCGGGTAATCCCAGCGAAAAACCCGAAACAGGCGATCGCCGCCCTGGCCGCCGCCATGACCGAACTGGCCCAAGACCCAGACTTATGCCAAACTCTCGGGCGAGCGGGCCAAAAACGGATCAGGGATCTCTATGATTGGTCAGTGAAGGGCGAATACCTGAGTCAGATTTATCAAGAAATTAGTCATTCAAACTAGGGAGAGAATTTAAAACCATGGCAGTGGCAATTATCACGGGTTCAGCGGGTCTGATTGGTTCGGAAGCGACGCGCTTCTTTGCGAAACAGGGGCTCGATATTGTTGGCATCGACAACGATATGCGCAAGGTGTTTTTTGGCGAGGAAGCCTCCACCACCTGGAACCGCAACCGTCTGGAGCAGGAACTGGGGAAAGGCTATACCCATAAGAGCCTGGATATTCGTGACCAGGGGGCGATCGAGCAACTTTTTGCCCATTACGGCAAAGACATCAAACTGATTATCCATACCGCCGCCCAACCCTCCCACGACTGGGCCGCCCGCGACCCCCATATGGACTTCACCGTCAATGCCAATGGGACGCTCAACCTGCTGCAAGCCACCCGCGACCATTGCCCCGAAGCACCGTTTATCTTTACTTCCACGAACAAGGTCTACGGCGATACGCCCAACCGCCTGCCCCTGGTTGAGCAGGAAACCCGCTGGGAAATCGACCCCAGCCATACCTACACCACGGGCATCCGGGAAGATATGTCCATCGACCAAACCACCCATAGCCTGTTTGGTGCATCTAAAGTTGCGGCAGATGTGCTGGTGCAGGAATACGGGCGCTATTTTGATATTCCCACCGCCTGCTTCCGGGGCGGTTGCCTGACGGGGCCAAACCATTCGGGAACACAACTCCATGGTTTCTTGGCCTATTTAATGAAATGTGCAGCGACGGGCAAGCCCTATACGATTTTTGGCTACAAGGGCAAGCAAGTCCGCGACAACATCCACAGTGCGGATTTGATTAATATCTTCTACGAATTTTTTAAAGCGCCCCGCATTGCCGAAGTCTACAACGCCGGGGGCGGACGCTATAGCAATTGCTCGATGCAAGAGGCAGTAACGCTCTGCGAAGAAATCACCGGGCGGGCGTTTAAATCGGACTATTCCGAGACCAACCGGGTGGGCGATCACATCTGGTGGATTAGCGACAACAGCAAGTTTGAATCTCACTATCCGGACTGGAAAATGCAATATAACGTGCCGAAGATCTTGCAAGAAATCTACGAGTTCAACCAAGAACGATGGGCAACGGAAACGGTTTGATTCGCTCACCCGATGCGTCTTGGGTTCGTCAAGCGCGTTGGCAAGCCCTCACACCAGAACAGCGCCAAGGCTTTGCTCCCCTCTGTCCAGATTTTGTGGTAGAGCTGCGATCGGCAACCGATACAATCAAATCTCTGCAAACAAAGATGCAGGAATATCTCGACAATGGTTGTCAGCTAGGCTGGTTAATCGATCCCCAAAATCAGCGCGTAGAGATTTATCGTTCGGGCCAAGCTGTGGAAGTGCTAGACCATCCGAGTACCTTGTCTGGAGAAGATTTATTGCCTGGATTTACGCTGAACCTGAAGCGGATTTGGGCTTGAGAAACAGTATAGAATTTCAGGTACAAGGTGGGCAAATATTGATAAACAGATATCTTGATTTTTAGTTGACTAGCTTTACCGACTTTACAGTTATGGAATGAAAATTCGACCGACTCCCCTATAGTTTTCCAGTGTTAAGTTGTAGTCAATCAGGAAGTTCATGCTTGAGATTCTCAGATTCTCGAAGAATTCGCGTGTGAGGAATTAGCCGTTGAAGAACTTCACTAAGCAAGCCGCCGCTGCGAGGCCGGAGAGCACCGCATTTTCTAAATTCAATGTCGCTTTTGCGGGGACAGCGGGTGCGAAGGCATCCCCTGCCAAAACCAGGGGAGCAGGGGCGGGCAGTACCAGAGCCCGATCGCCGTATACGGTTTCGGGTTGACTGTAGCGCCAGCGATGGGTGTCATAGTCGGCAATGGCAGCGTCTAACCAAGGTGCTGCTGCTTCAAAGAGGTGTTGGGCAATGTCACCTTCCGGTGCGTCCCAATAAGTGCGGCTAAAGGTCGGCGTGGCGTGGATGGTCACCGCAGGGGCGGCTGAGATGCCCTTTTTTTGGTTGCAGGCCAGCCAAGCTAAGGGCTCATCGGGGCAAGCGAGACCCGCCGCAGGAATCCGACTCGGCCCAGCCAGGAGCGCCAGCACCGCAATGCAAGGGTCATAGACGATCGCCCCCAAGCGTGTTTGGAGCTCAGGCGGCAGGGTAATTGCGCTTGAGTTGAGCAGTTCCAGCACCTGGGGCACGGGCAGGGTCAAGAGCAGTGATTGGGCGGTAAAGGTTTGATGTTCTAAGGTTTGGGCCAGCCAGAGGTTATTTTGCCAATGGAGTTTGGCTACGCGGGTTTGAGTCTGGACGGTCAACCCCTGCGCCAGGTGCTTGGCAATGCTGCGGTTGCTGAGACGACCGCGATAATAGGGTGTTTCAGAATCCCCTACGGTTGCGGGCCAGGGCACGATCACGCCTGCTTCGAGCCATTGCTCGACCCAGGCCCCAAAGCGGCGATCGCTCACCGCGAAGCGTTGTAGCCCGTAGTCAAACTGGCCCTCGCTGCCGTTCGGGTGGGGCAGCCGCCGTGTGGCCAGGCGACCACCAATGCCGCGCCCCTTGTCCAGAATCGTCACATTCACCCCGGCCTGCTGCAAGCGCGTCCCGGCGACGAGGCCGGTCATGCCGCCACCAATAATTAAGCAAGTGGGTTGGGATTGCATCATTCAGGCAATACTGAAGCGTCTATAGTGGTTTTCATAAGCATGAGATGCGTTAATCTCCCTCAATCCCCCTACCCTGCGGGAAGCCGCAAAGCGTCTAGGGAGAGGGGGAAGTGGTGTTATTGTACTTTCGCAAAAGGCTATATCCAGATTGTGTCAGTATCCGCAAGCGACGCTGTTGCTCGATCGGCTGGCGGCCTCGTCGCTGATTCTGTGAAGGGTTCGGTTGGCGATCGGCAAGGTTCGGGAACATACACTCCCTTTTGTCTTGACAGGGTTCCCAGATAATGCATTGGAGAGTGAGGCGATCGCCCTATCCCTGACAGAGAGAGCGATCGCGCCATTTTCCTTAACCCCCAGGATTTTTTTTAGCACTCCCGTAGGCAGAGTGCTAAATTGGCTATTGGAACAATTATGGATAGCAACTATGGCAAAGATTGTTTCTTTTAAGGAAGAATCCCGTCGCGCCTTGGAAAAAGGCGTGAACACCCTGGCTGATGCCGTGCGGATTACGCTCGGCCCCAAGGGGAGAAACGTACTCTTAGAGAAGAAGTTCGGTGCGCCCCAAATCGTCAACGATGGCATCACCGTCGCCAAAGAAATTGAAGTGGAAGACCCCTTGGAGAATACGGGCGCTCGCCTGATCCAGGAAGTGGCTTCCAAGACCAAGGACATCGCTGGCGATGGAACCACCACCGCCACCGTCATTGCCCAAGCCCTGATCCGGGAAGGCATGAAGAACGTGGCGGCAGGGGCTAACCCGGTGGCGCTCAAGCGCGGCATTGAAAAGACGATCAATCTGCTGATCAAAGAGATTGAGCAGGTGGCCAAGCCCGTTGAAGGCGAGGCGATCGCCCAGGTTGCGGCTGTTTCGGCGGGCAACGATGCCGAAGTGGGTAGCATGGTTGCCCAAGCAATGGACAAAGTGACCAAGGACGGCGTGATTACCGTTGAAGAGTCCAAGTCCATGGCCACCGAACTCGAAGTAGTCGAAGGGATGCAGATCGATCGCGGCTACACCTCGCCCTACTTCGTCACCGATCAAGAGCGCCAGATCGTGGACTTCGAGAGCCCCGTGATCTTGATTACGGACAAGAAAATCAGTGCGATCGCTGATCTGGTTCCCGTGCTCGAAAAAGTCGCCCGCTCCGGCAGTCCCCTGCTGATCATCGCCGAAGATGTGGACGGGGAAGCCCTCGCGACCCTGGTTGTTAACAAGGCGCGAGGCGTGCTGAATGTGGCAGCGATTAAAGCGCCTGGGTTTGGCGATCGCCGCAAGCAAATGCTCCAAGACATCGCCGTACTCACGGGCGGTCGGCTGATCTCTGAAGAAGTGGGCTTGAGCCTAGAGACCGTCTCGCTCGAGATGCTCGGCAAGGCTCGCAAGGTCACGATCGAGAAAGACAACACCACGATTGTTGCCACGGGCGAACAGTCCAGCGATGTGCAAAAGCGCATTGGCCAGATCCGCAAGCAGCTTGAGGAAACCGACTCGGACTACGATCGCGAGAAGTTCCAAGAGCGGATCGCCAAACTCGCGGGCGGGGTTGCCGTCATTAAAGTGGGCGCGGCCACCGAGACCGAACTCAAAGATCGCAAACTGCGCATCGAAGATGCTCTCAATGCCACTAAGGCAGCGGTAGAAGAAGGCATCGTCCCCGGCGGCGGTACGACCCTGATCCGCCTCGCGGCCAAAGTGATGCAGATCAAGGATCAGCTCACCGATGCAGAGGAGCAAGTGGCGGCGAATATTGTCGTCCGCGCTCTGGAAGAACCCCTGCGTCAGCTAGCGAACAATGCGGGCGTTGAAGGCTCCGTTGTTGTCGAGAAAGTTCGCGGCAGCGACTTCAACATCGGTTACAACGCTCTCACCGGTGAATATCAAGACATGATCGCCGCTGGCGTCATTGACCCCGCCAAGGTGGTGCGCTCTGCATTGCAAAATGCTTCCTCCATCGCTGGCATGGTCTTGACGACCGAAGCTCTCGTGGTTGAGAAGCCCGAACCCGCTCCCGCTATGCCCGCGGGTGATCCCGGCATGGGTGGCATGGGTGGCATGGGCGGCATGGGTGGCATGGGCGGCATGGGCATGATGTAAGCCTCAGCCCTCGCGCTCAATCCCCTGACCCAAACCCCCACGTTCGCACGAACGTGGGGGTTTTTAATGAGCTGGATTGAGTCGGTTATACCAAAGGCTCATCATGTGTTTTGGGGAGGTCGATGGTCAGAATTGTCCAAAGTGCCTGAATCGC
>JBMYQW010000174.1:8053-10030 GCA_049601735.1 Spirulinaceae cyanobacterium | reverse complement strand
CAAAATAACTCAGCCCCAAGAAGGTTTCAAAAAGATAGCCCCCAGCCACTAAATTCCCCGCCAACAGAAACGAGAAACTCAATACCATTAGAACTGCCGCAATAAACTCGGTCTGGCGGTTGTATTTCACCCGATAGAAATCAGGCAGAGTAATGAGTCCCAGGCGATTCATTGGTTTGGCATAGAACAGTCCGGTTAAAAAGAGGCATAATGCAAGGCCAATCGGTAGAGACGCACCGGCCCAAAAACCAAACTCTGCGGATAGATCTGTATTACCCAAGGTGGCATTTGAATCGACCGATTGAGCCATTAACGTTGCGGCTGCCAAGGGTAAAACCAAGCCTCGCCCCGCGACCAGAAAGTTAACGCTATCGCCTTTGATTTGCTGAGAGGCCCAAATGCCAACCCCTAGGGTTCCCAAGAGAAACAGAATAATTCCCCAAAACAATAGTCCATGTTCCATGAGCGTTCAGTCTCCTAAAGTCAGATTTTTTGGTGAACATGAGGCTGAAGGCTGCGGAATAGCCTTTAATGACTAAAGCCCGGAAGAAATCCAGAAACTCCGTCACAGAGCCTCTGATTCTCCCGGGCTTTTATCCCGCCGTGGCCTGAAAAACGATCGAGAATTCATCTCCACCTTTGTTCAGGTTGCTTCTCTCGGACCAGACACTTGGATATTCAAACCAAATCGGAACCCTAGAAACACAAATATTAACTTCTGCGAGATGACCAACAAAAGGTTGATTCGCTGATTTTATCGAGCGACCAAGCTGTTCTTAATTTTGTTGCCATCTCATCTCAACCTCAATGTATGAATTTATAGCAGGGGGGATCTGAGTTAGCAGTAGTTCCTTATACAAAAACCTCACTTTTGCCAACTGTGGCGTTAATCGGGCTTAACGTTCTGCTGTAAACTAGGGTCTGTTTTCACCCCATCCCATTCCCATGGAAAAGACCGTCATTCATACCCCCCAAGCCCCAGATCCTGTGGGCCCCTATTCGCAAGCGATCGCCGCTACGGGCAAAATGATCTTTGTTGCCGGGCAAATTCCCCTCAATGCTGCGGGTGAACTCGTGGGGGGCGACGATATTGCCGCCCAAACCACCCAGGTGATGCAGAACCTGGGCGAGATTTTAAAGGCAGCCGGAGCAGACTACAGCAATGTGGTGAAAACGGGGGTCTTTTTGAGCGACCTCAACGATTTTGCCGCTATGAATGCAGTCTATGCCGAATATTTTGATGCCGCCACCGCTCCCGCGCGGGCGACGGTCGAGGTTGCCCAACTCCCCAAGGGCGTCCGGGTGGAAATTGACTGTGTTGCGGTGGTGTAGGCAGCGTGGCGACTTTAAGAATTTGCTACCCTAGGGCGTAGTCATCTGGCGTGGTACTTGATGATCAGGAATGCCCCCATCCGTCTGAACTTAACGCTAAAGAGCTTGTCGTGCTTAGATTTTAGCCCGTGGCGATTGTCCCGCCTGCCAAGGTCATCAGAGTTTTGATCGACCCAGTGTTGTCAGCGTCTAGGATTCCTGCTTAAGTTCACACCAGTGGAGTGCCCCCCACCCTACGCTGCATCTGCCCTACCTTATGAAGAGTCTTACCTGGCCATCGGTTCTCGGCTTCAACCGACTTCAGCAACGCTGGCAAGCCCCGCCCCTGCTGGAAACCGAAGAGTCGATCGCCCTGCGGATTGTGGTGCAAGGATTGGTGATTGTGGGTATCATTGCCACCGATGTGGCGGCCGACACGCGCATCTCGCTCTTAGCTGTGCCCTTGAGTGTTGCTGGGGCTACCTTTAGCTGGTGGCGGCGCAAACACCACAATGTTGGTGTTAAGTTTTTGATGGCGATCGGGATGCTGGCGGCGTTGATGGTCTTCTTTGGCAGCTTGATTGAGAACCTCAATGATACCCGCTTGGTACTGGCCGAACTGCTGATCAACGTGCAGGTGATTCATACCTTTCACCTGCCCCGCCG
>JBMYQW010000174.1:0-8043 GCA_049601735.1 Spirulinaceae cyanobacterium | reverse complement strand
GCCGTGATCTGGGCTATTCGATCATTATTGGCTTGATTTTGCTGGCGGTTGCGGGTTCCTTGAGCGAAACCTTGACCTTTGGGCCATTTATTATTCTGTTTTTAGCGATCGCCCTCCCCGTCATGGTGCTGGACTACCGCTCCCGGCTGCGCTTGCCATTATCCCGTTCGCCGCTGCCTCCAGCGACGACAGCCCCCCCGGGTCGCCAGAGTGAATGGTCTCACCTGGTGCTGCTGTTTGTCCTGGTTGTGGGGCTGGGTCTGACCTTCTTTGCCGCCATGCCCCGGTTTCCGGGCTACCAACTCCAGACCTTTCCGGTCAATGCCCCGGGTGATTTTGATAACCTTCGCTTTGAGGGAGAGAGTCGTGGCATTGTCAACCCGGGCACGGAGGGCGAGGGCGACTCGGGCACGGCAGGCCCCGATGGAAGTGGCACAGGAGAGAGTATTGAGCAAATCTACTATGGTTTTAGCCAGACCATTGACCAGACAGGAGCCCCTGAGACCCCTGCCGAGCCCACCTTAGTCATGCGGGTACGCTCCCAAGCGCCGGGGTTTTGGCGGGTCCTGGCCTTCGATCGCTATACCGGGGGTGGCTGGGAGGTTTCTCGGGATGACCAAACCCTGACCCTACAGCGACCGAGTTGGAGTTATCGCTATCAACTCTCCTTACCCGATCCACCACCCCGGGACGAAAACATTATCCAGACCTACACAATTGTGGCTGATATGCCCAATCTCGTACCGCTACTGAGTCACCCGAGAGTGCTCTATTTCCCCACCCCAGAAATTGCCATTGACCCTGAAGGTAGTATCCGCGCCCCCGCCCCTTTGTCTGAGAACCTGACCTACACGGTGATTTCCGATGTACCGATGCGCGATCGCCAACGACTCGGCCAAGCGCCCCAGCAATATCCCGAGCGGATCAGTAAATATTATCTACAACTCCCAGAAGGGGTAGCCGAAGAAGTGCGCCCGATCGCCGAAGAACTCATTGCCTCGGCCGATCGTCCCCTGGAGAACCCTTATGAAATTGCCCTCTTTTTAGCCCAGGCCCTGAAGCAGGACTACCGCATTAACCCGGATATTTTTATTCTGCCGGGGATGGATGTGGCGACCGCGTTCTTGAATCAGGGCGGTGGCTATCCGGATCAGTTCTCGACCACCTTGACCGTAATGCTGCGATCGCTCGGCATCCCGGCGCGTCTGGCGGCGGGCTTCGGGCCGGGGCAGTTCAACCCGTTTACGGGCTTCTATCTGGTGCAAGATATCGATGCCTTTACCCTAACCGAGGTCTTTTTCCCGGGGCAAGGCTGGTATACCTTTGATCCGATTCCCGGCCACGAAGTGATTCCTACCTCCTTTGTGGATAACGAAACCTTTGGCCCGCTGCGTCAAGCCTGGAGTTGGGTGGCGGGTTGGTTGCCCTCGCCGCTGCGGGCCTGGCTGACCCAAACCTTCACCCTCGTGATGGGCGGACTGATTCGTCTTGCCTTGAGTCTCTGGCGCTGGATGTCTCAGAGTGTGGTGCAGTTCCTGGTGGGCTTGGTGGCCCTGACGAGTACGGGCTTTGGCCTCTGGCTAGCGAGCCTCGGGCTGGGGCGTTGGTGGCGATCGCGGCGCTGGGGGCGCTTGCCTGCTCCGGAGCGGGTGTATCGTCAGATGCTTTGGCTACTAGCCAGCAAAGGTGATCGCAAGTCCCCGGCTCAGGCCCCGTGGGAATATGCCCGCGCCTGCCGTAGCCAATACCCGGAGGCGATCGCCACGCCGATTGAGCAAATCACCCAGGCCTATTTACGCTGGCGCTACAATCAGCAAAATCCGGATCTGGATGAACTCCAGGCCTGGCTCAAAGGAATGCGTCGCAGTCTGCGTCTGCGGAATCCCACGTAAAATGGTCATGATTCAATCTTCATGACCGAATCGTCATCCCTCTAACTTCAGAATCGGCCACCATGACTGCGCCCCTCACCCCCGAAACCATCAACTGCCAAGAAGACTGCCGCAACGGCTGTCGGCTCGGCGACCAATGTCCGAACCAGGAATATACCCAGCAAGCGAGTGAGTTTATGCAAAATACCCCGCTCGATCGCATGCATGAAATTGCCGAAGCGGCCCGCCTCAAAAAGCTAGCCGAGCCGCCCAAATGGATCATTCCCGATGACTTTTAGCTTGAAGAATTGATTGAAGAGATTTCTGGCAATGAATGTGCCCAAAAGATCTCGGAAATGGTGCGTTACGCTATCGCTAACGACACCCTACGCGGTATAATCTTTTCGGGAAATCCTCATATGGCATCTCCGCTGCATCTCGACCCCCTTGCTCCCTATGAAGACCGGCTCCTGAACGCTTTGGCGTTTTTTCGGTTTAAGCGCGATCGCGCCACCCAAGCTCGCCATTGCCTGAGCCTCTACCTCCGCCAGGGAGAAACCCGAATTATGCAGGAAGTGGGATTTTATGCCCGACATTTGGGGATGACACCAGAAGAACTGCTAGAGGCAATCTATACCGATGGGGCGGCGGTGCGATCGCGGCTGCAAGCGGTGTTTGGCACGGATCAAATACCCGTTTTGATGGATGCGGACGAATCCCCGCCTGACACCAGAGAAACTCCCGCTAAAGGGTAGAATAATGGGGACTTTCGGGACTGTGCAGTGGGGGATGGTATGGCAGAGGTGGATTGGCTGGAGAACCTGGAGATAACCGCCGAGACTCTAGCAGTGAGCCCAGCCGGACAGCTCTACGTCGGCGGAATGCCCTCACCCGCTACTAAGGAATCCGGTGCAGTTCTGAGCCAGTACGACGTGAACGGGCAGCAGCAATGGCAGCAAACTCTGCCGCTCGCAGCCGGAAGCACCACAACCCATCTCACGATTGCGGGCGATTGCATCTATGCCCTCGGCACCGTCCCTGTGCAAACAACACCGCATCAAACAACGCCTGACCAAAATATCCCCTTCCCTACAACTCCCCCTGCCAAAGCCACCCAGACTGAAGTTTGGCTGGCAGAGTACAATCGGGCAGGTGAGCAGCAATGGTTGCACAAGCTGCGCAGTGTCTCGCCGCAACAACCCGACAGCTTGGTGGTAGATGGGCAGGGCTTTCTCTACATTGCGGGGCACACCACACCCGAAGACAAAGCGGCAGAAGGCTGGTTGGCCAAATACGACCCAGACGGCGATCGCCTCTGGCAAACGGCGCTGGGCAACTATAGCCATCCCCTGCCCTTGCGACTCTGGCTGGGCGAAGACCCCACGGCGCGGACTAAATTTGCCCGGATCGCAGTCTATACAGCGGGCAGCACCGCCATGCCGCTGGCATTGCCGCCGGGAGCGCAACCCGATGAGGCAGCAGACGAAGTTCACCAGAGCTGGCTAGCACGCTACAGCTCTGAGGGCATTCAACGCTGGATCACGGCGCTGGGGCCGACCCCGGAGATCTATTGCACGGCGTTAACAACCGATGCGAACCATCACCTCTACGTGGCAGGTCAAGCTGACAAAACCGATGCCATGGCTGTGGGGCCGTGGCTGGCTCAATATGATGCCCAGGGCCAACCCGCCTGGCAAACCACGCTGAACCAAGAACCGCAGCAGGCGATCGCGGGACTCATCGCCACACCGACGGGTTTAACCCTGCTGGGCTTGAGTCCGACGGGTCAGGTGTGGTTAGCGAAAGGGAACGCTGAGGGCAAGTTGACAGAACCCGTAACGCTGGCGATCGAGATGCCTGTGGCAAAAATCAAGGGAGTGGTGGCGATCGCCGCTGATCAGGATGAGAACGTCACTGTGAAGGGAATAGCACTACTCGGGCAGACCCAAACAGCAACCGGCGTCCAGCATTGGCTGGCCAGGGTAAGTTTGTGAGCGCAAGATGATACCCGATCCGAGTTGTGTACCCCAAAAACGCAAAGATACGGTAGGGGAGGGTTTCAAACCCTCCCTTACGTGAGATTCCTGGGGTTTACGAAGCGGATTTAATCTGACGCGCCCTAACGCCGTCGAGCGGCTAGCTTCTCGTAGACGGCTCGCAGGGGCACATTATGATGCGCTAGCGCGACGAGCGTGTGGTAGAACAAGTCCGCCACTTCCCCGGCAATTTCATCTGCCTGGTCATCCTTGCAGGCCATGACCACCTCGGCACTCTCTTCGCCGATTTTCTTGAGGATTTTGTTATCGCCCCCGGCCAGGAGTTTGCAAGTATAGGAGCTATCGTTGGGATGATCACGGCGATCGCAGATCACGTCATATACACCCGAGAGCAGATCGGCAGGCGGTGCGGCCTTGTCCGCTGCCACTTGATGAAAACAACTGCGCTCGCCCGTGTGGCAGGCAATCTCACCGATCTGCTCAATGGTCAGCAGCAAGGCATCGCTATCGCAGTCATAGCGAATGCTCTGGAGCTTCTGGAAGTGCCCCGAGGTTGCGCCCTTATGCCAGAGTTCCTGGCGAGAGCGACTCCAATACCACACGTCCCCGGTGCTCAAGGTCTTCTCTAGCGATGCCGCATTCATCCAAGCCATCATCAACACCGTGCCATCGAGGTGGTCTTGGGCGATCGCAGGCACAAGCCCCTGATCATTGAAGCGAATCTGTTCGATCGGAATAGCGTTGCGAAAATCAGTTACAGAATTATTCATGGTCTTGTCGGCGGGGAATCGCCCCATTCTCCCTCACCATCGGTTGGAGGGTAAAGGATGGAAAAGTTAAGAGCAGAACGTCAACCTCCAATATTCATCAGGGAGCTCTGAGCGTCGAAAATAAATTACGCTCCTTAACGTGAGTTTCGGTTAAGGAATTTTCTCAAACCCTTATTTGCCATAGCAGGATGTAGCTATTGTCCGGTATTGCTGGAGTCTGAGGGGGCAATCTCCCCCTCAGCGGGCGGTGTGGTCGGGCTGGCCCTCTGACAACCGGAGTTTGACATCGAGATTTCAGTGCTCTGAGGAATGCGATCGCTTCGCTTATCCAAAACTCACGTTTCCTTAGATGCTCCCTAAATCCTGAACCCTGAACTCTTAACCCTGAACTCTCAACCCCACCGCCCCCTTGTACAATTATTAAAATTTACCATCGCTATTTTTGCCCCAGAAACCCCATGTTAGAGCCCATTAAAAATCTTGTCCTGCCGATCGCCCAACCCATTGCCGATTGGTTTGCCAGCTTCAATCTGCCCGAACCCATTACCCATTGGGGGCATCCGCTGATGATGGGAACCGTGGTGGTGATGATGGGCAGCGCCGCGACTCTGCTGGGCTGGCAGATTCGCCTCAAAGATGCCAAGGACGTAACCGCCCAAACGCGCAAGATGCACAAGAAAATTGCCCTCTGGATGACGACGTTTATTTCCCTGGGCTATGCGGGCGGCATTTTGTCGTTGATTATGCAGGGCCAGGATATTTTTGAGAGCCCTCACTTTTGGACGGGCACGGCAGCGATCGCCCTTCTCGGGGCCAACGGCATGATTTCGATTACCAAGTTCGGTGGCAACAAAGCCTCCCTGCGGACAGCCCATGCCTATCTTGGCAGCTTCGCTGTGGTGGTTCTGGTCGTTCATGCGGTGTTGGGCATTAAGCTGGGGCTGGCGATTTAAGATCGATATTCTGCGTCAATCGGGCTTCATCGGTTGTGTCAGCGATGATCCAGATGTCTCTGAACGCTCAGAAGCACTGATCTACGAAGCAATGTCAGCTAAGTATGAAGATCATCGCTGATACAGGATTCTTCTTCAGTCTGGTGAATGACCGGGATGTGAGTCATCAGCCTGCAATTCAATGATTCAAACTGAAACTCACCCCATTACCCTCACTGAGTTCTTGAGCCAGACGGCCAGCAATCATCGTTGCGAACTGATTGAGGGCAGAATGGTTCCCAAAATGGGCCCCCAACGCTTCCATTCCCGCACCCAGCGGGCGCTGCTCCATCTCTTGGAAGACTGGGGCAAGACGCTGGGAGAAATTGGCTTGGAATGGGCAACAATGCTCAAGCGCCGGGGTCAAGACTGGGTTCCCATTCCTGACCTATGCTTTGTTTATCAAACCCGTCTACCGCCGAATCTGGGTGATGTGCCCTGCTCTGTGCCGCCGGATCTGGTTGTTGAAATCATCTCACCGGGTCAGAGTTTTGGTGACATGGCCGAAAAAGCCACCGATTACCTTGCGGCGGGTGTGCCCATGGTTTGGGTGGTTGACCCCAAAGCCCAAAGTATTACGGTCTTTGTCCCCCAGGCTGTACCTGCCACCTACCGTGGGGCTCTTCCCGTCACTGCCCCGAGCTTGCCCAACCTGAGCATCACCGCCCAGCAACTGTTTGGCAGCGCGGGTCTTATTTGAGCGCATGAATTGAGAGCAAAACGTAAAACTGGCCGGGTAGCCCTTCGGGTCTGATGGTCTGGCACTGTCCGGATCACCAACCCAACCGCTGTAAAGAAGGAACATCTCATCAGTCCGCCGAGTCCGAATAGGAAACCCCTCATCAGTACTCTAGACCTCGCCGAATCGCCCGCTGGGTGACGGCCCTCGACGCTTCTACCGCCCCACTCTTCAACTGTACTTTTAGTGCGGAGAACCGTATGCGCGTTTCCAGACTTGCTTTATGTACCACGCTGCCTTGGCTCGCCCTGGCCGCTGCCGCCCAGGCGAATGAGGGACTGCCGAACCCAGAGCCCCAACTTGAGACGGGGGACGACGAGGCGATCGCCTCCCCCCAAGCAACTCCCGCTAGGGTTGCGGCAATCCCGGTTGCAGTGCAGCCCGCGATCGTCCCCGACCCCCCAGAGTTTAGTGAGACAGCAGCCTTGCCCCCGGTGCAAACCGAAGCAGCAGCGTTGACCGCTGTAACTCCCGAACCGGCAATCACTGCTGTGTCCCAGCCCACTGTTGATCTTACTGAGAAATCATGGTCTGGGCCCATTGCGGAGACGAGCGCGGAACCGGTGGCGATCGCAGCGACTGCACCAATTGAAATCGCTGCCGCTGACGAGATCATCATTCCAGTGATTCCAGCACCTGAGGCAACGACGTCTCAGAACAAGCCCCAAGAGACCTTCCAGCACCCGTCCCCGTCCCAGCCGGATGCCGAAACCACGGTTGAATTTGCGGTTCCCGAGGACTATTCGGTGACGCCGGGCACGAAAGTCTGTGCAACCGCTGGCCCATCCCAGGCGATGGGGAAGGCGACAACCCCTCGTGATCTGGTGAGGCTGGCCCAGCGAGCGGCCGCGGCCCGCTGCTATGAACCCGAGAAAATTGAAACGGTCGAAGGCCCCAACAACCGCGACTATGCCGCCTCCCCCGCCTTGAGCATCTATATTCCCGTGGGCTACGGGGCCGATCGCAACACCGCTTTCGTGAGCACCAATTATCAATCTGCGGTGCGCCCCGATGCGACGGGCTCCACCTTCAATGGCGGCTTGGGCGTGGGTTTGGGCAACGCCAGCAAGTCCGTGGGGGCAGAAATCTCCTATGCCTTTGCCAATAACGATGACTTCGGTGAGGGCGGCTTCAACGTTAAGCTGCACCGTCGTTTGCCAGATGATTGGGCGATCGCCGCTGGCTGGAATGGTCTGGTGAATATTGGCCGCAATGACTTTGAGCATTCCAAATACGGCGCTCTCACCAAAGTTGTCCGCCTCCGTCCCTCTCTGGATGATTCCTTTAGTCGTCTCTCGATCACCGCAGGCTTGGGCGATAACCAATTCCGCTCCAATGGGGCTGTGAGTGCTGGCGACAATAACATCAATGTGTTCGGCAACATGGCCCTGCGTGTGGCGCGTCCGGTGAGCTTGATCGCGGAATGGACGGGCCAAGACCTCGGCTTGGGACTCTCGATCGCCCCAATCAAGCGTTTTCCTCTCACCATCACCCCCGCAGTGCGGGACATCGTGACGACAGACGGGCGATCGGCCCGCTTTGTCCTCGGCGTGGGGACGGCCTTCCGGTTTTGAAACCTGAACCCTGAACTTCTAAGCAACAAATCCTGGATTAGCCCAAAAATACCCCGAACCCACCCCGGTCATCGCTACGCGAGACCGCCCCTCCCGAGAG
>JBMYQW010000173.1:0-10037 GCA_049601735.1 Spirulinaceae cyanobacterium | reverse complement strand
CGCTCAAAGCCCCTTGACAACAAGGTTCTCGGCTTAACTTGACAGCCATGGCGTCTCGCCTGCCAGCAGAGAAACTGCATGAACTTTTCCAATTCCAAATCTCACAAAGTAAACAGCCTAGGCAATGCCCACCATAACAGCGTTTTGGTGATTGCGTACTATTCTGGCTGCTTCGCCCCTTTGAGCTGCACCGCTGGACTGTCGGGGCTGCGCAGATCGATGTAGTCCACCTGAACCGAGGATTGCAGGTGCTCCGGCAACTGCCGCATCTGCGCCAGGGTCTGGAGTTGTTGGGTAAAGGTCGCCTCTGCATAGGGGCCCAAGTGAACCGTACCCAGCTCGGTCTTGAGAACGATGTTGTGGGGTGCTTGTAAATCCACCTCAAAAATCTTCAGTGTTGAGCGACTGAGCGATTCATAGAGGCTGGGCCAATCGGCACGGGTTTCATCGGCGAGTCCGACCACGGTCAGGGTGGGAAATTCGGGCGCGGCTTCGAGTTCAATGTAGCTGCTCTGGGGCATCCAAAACCCTTGGGCATCCACCAGACCAATCGGGTCGGGTTTATTTTGCTCATCTGGCTCAGGGGAACCGGGCAGGGCGATCGCAACCGGCTGATGCTCTACCACTTCGATGGTCAGGCTAGGGGGAAACAGACCACGAACCACTGTGATATTGGCGATCGGGGCTTGCGCCTGAATCGTGGCGCTCAGGCGTTGGGGTTGAATCTTCAGCAGTGGCTGGGGATAGTCGATCGGCAGCAGCGATCGCACCGATGCATCGGAGAGATAACTATTCCCTTCGATCGTGATTTGCTGCGGATCACTGATCACCCAGTTAGGGCGGGTCATCAACCAGCCCAAAGAACCACTCAGCGCCAAAATAGCCAGCGATCGCCAGATCGCCTGAATGATGCGAGCTTGACGGCGACGCTTGAGCGATTGACGACGGGCTTTGAGGTTATCTGAAGAAACTGAGCTAATCCCAGTCATGGTGGTACGGAAAACGTTACGAGACGAGGTGAATCCATCTAGGGTGAAGCCAGTCACCCCCAGTCTTTGGCGGGGCTTTACCGACTTCAAAGATTCACAGGGGCTATCTTAGCCTTGTGGGCTATCTTAACCGAATACTCAAGGGCGATCGGGCAACATGGGCTGAATCCGTCAGACGCAAACCATCGTCTGCGCTAAGACGGATGCGCTAAGACGGACCATCTCTCTCGCGCTTCAAGAAGAAACGGCTGATGCGGTGGTTAAGGCAGCCCGGAGCTGACCCTGATGGGCATCCAAGTTGGCTTGAGCCGTGGCGCGATCGCAGCCGCTCCATTGCATCATCAGCGCCAGTTTGACCGAGTTGCCGCTGGCTTGGAGCAGGGCTTCGGCCGCAGGGCGATCGAGTTCGGTGAGGTCTTGGAGCATTCGCAGGGCGCGATCGTGGAGTTTACTATTCGTGACCGCCACGTCGATCATGCGATTGCCGTAGACCTTGCCCAGCCTGACCATCACGCCCGTGGAGAGGATATTCAGGGCCATTTTGGTGACGGTTCCGGCTTTGAGGCGCGTTGAACCGGCCAACACTTCTGGGCCGACCAGCAGGCGCAAGTTCACATCCGCCTCGCAGGGGACTTGCTCGGCAGGCACACAGGCCAGAAAAATCGTGGTCGCGTTGCGCTGCCGCGCTTCAGCGATCGCCCCATGGACGTAGGGCGTCGTGCCCCCGGCGGTGATGCCCACGACCACATCTTGAGCAGTGATATGGCGGTGGGCGATCGCCGCCGCCCCATCTTCGGCGCGGTCTTCAAGGGCTTCGGAACTGCGGAACATGGCACCTTCTCCCCCGGCCAGAATGCCCTGCACCAATTCGGGAGCGGTGCAAAAGGTGGGCGGACATTCAGCCGCATCGAGTACCCCCAAACGACCACTCGTGCCCGCACCGACATAAAACAAGCGCCCGCCTCCAGCTAGGGCAGCACTGGTCCGGTCAATGGCTTGGGCGAGATCTTCGCGGGCGGCGGCGATCGCATTCACGGTTTGGGCATCTTCTTGGTTAAAGACATCCACGAGAGCAAGCGTGCTGAGGGTATCGAGGTTTTGGCTGTTGGGGTTGATCTGCTCGGTGAGCAGATGCCCGCGTGAAGCCGTGTGGGTTGAGGGGGTGTTGGTCATGGCAACCTAAAGCAACCCCTCCAAAAACCGCCGTTTGGCATCAAGTTCTTCCTGGCTCATCTCGCCCGGCTGCTCGCGATCGGGTATATCCTCCATGGGCTCCGAGGTGGACTCGGCGCTACCACTGCCCTGGGGCGCATTCTGATCAACATTGTTCTCGGGGGGGATCTCTAGCCGCCCGGACTCGACCCATTCAAACTCATAACCCGCCTCCCGACAAAATTCTTCGATTTCGTCGGCGGGGAATTCTTCAACGGTCGGGGCTGGGAAGTCTTGGGCTTCAAGCAACAAGGCATAGCGGGTGGCATCGTCTTCGTCCTCAAACATTAAGATCTTGTTGCTCCCACCCATCTGGATGGTGTGGATACCTTCATTCTCACTCCCGGCGTTAATGAGAAGCACAAACACACGTTTTGGTGCAAGCATAACGACCTTTCATAAACAAATATTTTTAAATATTCCTTCTATTGTGCCAGAAGACTGAACGGAGTTCTCAGCCTGTCTTGAGATTGGCTCAGAGGCTTGGTTTGACTGACACAGGGAGGGGTCTGATGGCGGAGTCAGTCATGCGCCTTCCGCTGCGCAGTACCTGATGGGACGTGAGGGCTTGCGGCAGGTTATCCCCAAAAAAAGAAGGGACAAGCTCAGTCTCAGCGACAGCGAGCTTTTCCCTCTTGGGTCTGTGGAGTTGTGGTTTGCATTATAGAACTTGCGCCATTTGACGGTTGCCCCCCACCAGTCCAGTGGGCCAACTGTCCCTGATGTGATGGCGCAATGAATTCCCATTCTGAACTCTTCCCTTACTCCGGCTCGATGCCTGCGGCGCGGAGTTGGGCCATCAGCCGTTCGGCCCGTTGATGTTCCTGCTCGGCCCGCTGGCATTCGTCTTCCGCCCGTTGATGCTCCTGCTCGGCCCGCTGGGACTCCTGTTGGGCTTTTTCTGATCCCCAAAGGAGCAACTCTCCAGCCTCATCCCACCACCGTAGCCAATAGCCCTCGCGATTCTCGCGCATCCCTTCTTCAACCCCGAGGAAAAGGTTGAGTTCCGGGAGCCAGTAACGCCCTTGGACATTGGGCGTTTGGAGCTGATATTGCTGGTTCTTATCTAAGCGATGGAGTTCCAAGTGGCCCGTATCGGGCTCAAAAATCCCGTAGCTGGGGACTTGCAATATCCGCTCGTAGAAGAAGAATTTACCCGGTGGATAGGTGGCTTTACTGGAATATTCGCCCCCTTCAGTATCAGAGAGAAATTCTAGAACCAGCGTAGGAACCGCCCCTTGCAAATGGGGGGTATAGCTGCGGACAACCTCCGAGCGAGGAACGCTAATTTGGGGGATATAGGCCCAGTCGGGGGCTTTGACGACAAACTGCTGGTTGAACTGGGCACAAATGCCGTAGTTGGTGGGGGTCAGGGCGGTGGCGGGCAAGCGTTGGGCAATTTGCAAACTCTCGGTCAGGGCAGCGGCCAGGGCAGGTTGATTGATGTTGTCCACAGGGTCATCGGGCAGCAGAAAATCTTCGGGCAACTTCTCCCAGGTGATGAGGGGTTGGGGTGCGGTGGTGATCATGCTGACCTATGCAGATGTACTGAATTTAGCTTTTAGTATAGCTCGGCAAGAGATGTGCAGCGATGATTAAAGCTCGGCGATCGCAGCTGCCCTGAACAGCAAAAGAAAACGGGGCGATCTCTTTGAGATCGCCCCTCAATCTTAAAACAAGCAATAGGCCATCTTTCTGTCGAGATTACTTGATAATCTCCAAAGTCAACGGATACTTCCAGAACTTACCCTCATTCGCCTTCAAGCCACCGATGATCGGGAAAACGAGGCTACAGCCAATTACAACAGCCAAGATTATAAAGCCAACTAGAACCAACGTTAAAATCGCCCCAACTACTGCATAAATAATTGAAGAGATAATCCAATTGGTGACCATCTTGCCATGCTCATCAATCGCCGGGAGTTCATCTTTTTTCATTTGCCAGATGGCAATGGGCGCAATGATGCCACCAAAAGGAATAATAAAACCACTCAGTTGTGAGAGGTGTAAGAACAACGCCCATTGACGCAGCTCTTGATTTTGATCGGGGCTATTCATGGCAAAGAGAAACTCCAAAACTATCGCTCACATACTAGATTAAGCGCATTTCGGCGATGATCCTCTGAAATCGAGATTTTATTCCAATTTCTAGGGGCTAAACCAAGACCAGCTTGAAACCTGTAGTTTCCAGGATGCTGTAGGGGCAATCCCCCCGTGGTTGCCCCAAACCTCGCTGGGGTGGGCACGGGGCAATACCCCTACATAAAAACTCCGGGTCTCAACTTAGACGAGGTTTAACATACAAACAGATTCAACCGGGTTGCCAGCGAGCTAGTCCGGTGAGCACCTGCTGTTGTAAGGTTTCGAGATCGCCGCTAATCCCATCCTTGAACCATTGGCCGATCGCATCCAACGGCGTAAAGGTTTCCCCCGCCTGCCAGGTGAGAGTCTGGTTAATCGGGGTCAGGTGCGTGCCAGGCAGGACTTGCCAGCGCGTGGTGTTGCCAAACTTGGCTTCAAGCAGCGGCAAAAGGGTGTCGGTCTGGTCAATTTCGTCGCGGCGAAATTGAATGAGCAAATTGTGGGCAATGGCGTAGTCTTGGCGCACCAGTTCAAGGGTTTCCTCGGGAGAGGGCGAAAAGCGCAGATCCAGGGTCTCCCGGAGCCCCAACTCTTGCACCAGGGGGATCGATCGCTCCACTGGATAGTTATTAAACGCCAAGAGCACATTACCGGCGCGGGGCACGGCGTAGACACTGCCCATGAGCAGGTGGAGCTTAACGCCCATACTATGGCCCAGACCATAGACGGGCAGTCCAGACGGAAGACGCTCTAGGGATTGCAAGCGGGTGGAGCATTGCTCGAAGCGATTGAGCACATCGCGGGCGATCGCTTGGTGGTCAAACGTATTCAGAAAAGGCGTGGCGATAATGGCATAGCCCGCCTCGGCGATGGCATCGAGCAAACTCCGATAGCTCAAGTGAGGGGCAGTCGCCAGAAAAGCCCCGCCCAAGAAATGAACCACGCCTTGGGGATGGGGCGGAATCCGGAGCCAGTTGCCCGCCCATTCATCCCACGGGTCGGCGTCCCAAAAGCGCCAGGAAGTCGCCATCACGCCCCATCTCCATCGTCTAACTCGGCTTGGGCCACTTGCAGCCACCAAGCTAGCTCTGGCTCACGTCGCAGCTGGGCCAGATGAGGCTCTTGGTTGATTTTAGCCAGATAATCAGCGGGGAACCGTTGCAGGAGCGGTTCGAGATGGCGCATCACGCCGGAGCGATCGCCCAACCGGGCACAACAGAGCGCCCAGGCATATTGCGTCGGGTCATCCTGTGGGTCCTCTAGATAGAGCTTGCGGTATTGGTTCCAAGCCAGGTAATAACAGTCCAGTTGTTCCCAGGTTTTGGCCTGCTGAAACTGGGCCCAATAGTCGCCCGGACGAACCGCTAAGGCTGCCTGATAATAATGCAACGCCTGCTCGTACTCTCCTAAACCCTGGTAGGCATCGCCCTGGCGGTAGAAGCACCAATAGTCCTCGGGACGGAGGTCAAGGGCAGCAACATAACAGGCGATCGCCGCAGCGAATTGCTGACTCTGGCGCAGGGCTTCCCCCTGACGGTAGACCGACCAGTAGTCATCCGGCTTGAGCGCCCGAGCCCGAGCAAAATAGTCCGCTGCTTGGGAATATTGCTGGAGTTCTTCCAGGGCAATGTAGCCCAAGCTATACCAAGACCAATAGTCTTCCGGGCGAGCTTGGGCAGCGTTTTGATAGCTCTGCAGAGCGGCCGCGTAGTCGCCGATATCTTCTAAGACGGAGCCATGACGATACCAGCCCCAATAGTCGTTAGGCTCGTAGTTAAGCGCCTGCTCGTAATAGGCAAGGGCTTCAGTATAGCTACCCTGCTCGTAAAGCCGATTGGCTTGAGCAAAGCAGCTCTGATAGTCTTCCGCTTGAACTTCCAGAATGCGCGCTGGGATTTGAGTCATATCATCGGTCCCGAATCGCTAGGGGCTCTTCTGAGTTGAATCGTAAAGCATGGTTACGGCAAGGGGAAGCACCCCACTCGAATGGGTTGGTTTTCGGACTCTGTCGCCTGCCCCATAAGACTTCAACAAGACTTACAGAACAGGTGAATAACCCATCCTCAAAACGCTCTCAACCTAGCAGATTTTTTGATGGAATACCTCTCAACGTATAAAAAAATATAAACCTCTAAGGTTGAGCCGCGTAATTTTGGGTCTCTAACCCAGATACCTGATTAGAAACAACTGACAAGGAGAAACAACGGGGTGGGTTTAACGGGGTGGGTTTATTGGGGCTTTCTGCATTCCAGGAGGCAGATAGGGGGTTTCAACTCTCTGGCCGATGATAAACCCGCCGAGCCGTGCTCAGGGCGCGTCATCCATTAAACTCAGAAGCCTCATGGGAAAGGCGATAGAGCGCCCGACCCAAAAAACAGGAAAAGGGGCTGTAAGCTAGACATAGCAATGGTTTGAAGTCTAAATGATGATAGCCCCTAGATGCGAGTACCATTTGCTTAGGGTCAGCTCGCCTCCGCCCTCTCGTCAGTTTATCGTCCATCTACTAGGGTCTATACAAATGAATTCTTCGATTCAAGCCATTGTCCGCCAAGCCCTCAACACTGGTTATCTCTCCCTCCAATCGGAAAATCAACTCCGCCAGCTCCTCCGTACCACCCCATGCGATGGCGAGGCCCTCTGGGCCTTCACCCGCCTCCAGACAGCAACCATGGAAGGCGAAGTCATCCAGCAATCGCGGCAACAGTTTACCGAAGCGCGATCGCTCAAGCCTTTGCAAGCCGCGTAATTAGCCGCGTAACTGAGCGGTGTGCTTCCGGGGGGAGGGCGTGAAGGCGATCGCCGCGCTCCCGTCTCTGGGGGCAGCTCGACCTATATCGTCTCATCTTGCCTCCGCAATATCCCACCTTGCCACCGCATATTGCTCTGTCGTAGACGATCGCAAAGCTCTGTAGTCTTGACTGTACGGCGTTCCCAGAGTTGTTCCGAGTACTCGATAGCGTTACAGTAAAAGCCAGGAGTTCCTAACGGGAGACGCTGTAAAATGAGGGCTCTGTAGATTTGGGGCTCTGTAAAATCAGAGACTCTATAGACAAGACAACGTAAAGTGCGGCGGTATGGAAGCGGTTGATGTCAAAAAACAGGCGCAGCAGGGCAGTATGGCGGCGATTATTCAAATCCTCAATGCCCAGCTTGCCGAGCAGGGCGTCCGTACCCGTGCTGTGCTGATTGATGGGGTACTACAACTGCTCTGCGAAGCCAACCGTGAAACTGAGCTAGCGCCGACCGAACTCCTACCACGGGTAAGGGAAATTCTGGAGGCGATCGAGCTGCGTCAGATCCGGCGCGTTAATGTGTTTGCGCGTATCGCCGATGAGCAACAGATGCTCTGGCTCGAAGACATGGCCCGCAATCCCGATCATTCCATCCTCTGGACCAAAAGCATTACGCTGCGGCGACCCCCTTTTTGGCGACGCTGGTGGCCCGCTGCCCAGCACGCCGCCTCGGACGCTCCCGACACGCTAGCAACTGCCTCTACCCCCACCCCCCTAGCAACCCCAATGGCTGACCCACCCAACTCTCCAGAAGAACCGTTGGCGTCCTCTGGTGAGGACAACCTGGAGAAAGCTCCGGCGGTCACTCCGGCTCCCCCGCAACGCAGCCGCTCCGTCTTACGCAACAGTCTGGGCATCTTGGCTCTTTGTGTGATCAGCTTTGTGTTGGGGCAATATTATGATCAATGGCGCTCGGCCCAAAACGACACAACGCCAACCGCAGTCAATCCCGCTCCCGATGCGAGCAGCGAGCCCACCGCCTCCCCGACCCCCCAACCAACGACCGTGGTCATTTCGCCTACACCGAATCCAGGCGAGGCTGACCTCCCTGAACCTGCGGCTAGTCCCACAGAGGCTGAGGATGAGGCGGATGCGCCGACGGCTAATGAGGCGGCAAACAGTGATCCGGCAGTAAGCGATCCGGCAAATAATGCTACGCCAGCCCCTGCACCGGAAGAAGCCTTTGCCGAAGCAGTACGGCTTGCGGAGGAAGCCTCACTCGGGGGACAGGACGCTCAAACGGTTGAACAATGGCAAACGCTAGCCAGAAAATGGCAAACCGCGTCGGAGTTGATGGCGGCCGTGCCCGCCTCAAGCGATCGCTACGACATTGCCCGCGATCGCGTCACCATGTATCAGCAAAACAGCGAAGTGGCTCAACAGGAAGCCCAGAAACGGCAGGGCTTGCCTACACCCCCGTGAGGGCGGGCTAGAGAGAGCAAGCAAGCCCAAGCTGGTTTTTGTTGAGCTCTAGCTATGTCACCGAAACAGGTTGCAAGCGCCGTTTGAATTCCGCCACCAATTCAGCTTTTGTCCTGACTTTCTGGCCGATATTGACATAATGGTCCGCGAGTTGTTCGAGCTGACCATTTAGCACAAGGGTTCCCACCTGACCTGAACTGATATCCGTAAAAACAAAGGCATCGTGTTTGGCATATTGGTCAAGCTGCTTATGAAAATACCGAGGCAAGGCATACCAAGCGATCGCCGGATTTTTATGGTGCTCAATATGATACCCGTCATTGAAATTGAGGGCATTGGTTGGGGTGCTAATGCAAGTAAACGATGATTTATAGATGTTGGTCGGATCATCTGGATCAAGGAAAATATGTTGTTTCCAGTTGCCCTCCATCAGGGCAAAGGACAAAATGATCGTCGGCAAAATAAACACAAAGAGCGTGGCGATCGGTCGGATCTGAAAAAGACCATAGATCGTTAGAAAAAAGAGGGAACTTCCTGCCAAGCAACGCAGCGCAACCTTTTGCCGCCGCTGTTGGATGAGATGGTAAGGCAGCTCAAACCAGATCAAAAACACGTACCGGAGCATATACTTAAAATGATCGAGTTTCGAGTCCCGCTGGTAGGGCATCGTGGAACTGACATCATGGGGAATGACATTGTTCTCGCTATGGTGCATCGCAATATGGTGAGCGTAATAAGTCCACAATGGCATCCCAAAAAAATTAGACAGAATGCTGGTATTTACATGATTCAAAAATCCCCATTTTTGGTTAAAGATCGGGGTGTGAGTCGAATAATGCAGCCCTAAAATAAACGATCGCGCCTGACCCAAAAGATTGAACAGCACATAGCCGATGCCTAGAGCAGATAACACCAGATTGGGGATGCTTCCTTCCAGCCAATATAGCCCAATCGCAAAGGGCACGGTTGTGAGTAAGACATTGATCATAACGTAGACAATAAAAATATTGTCTGCCTCTTTTCTTTTTAATAAATGCTCGGTAATCCATTGACTGATCCCTGGCGGCAGGGCAAACCGATGTTCATTTCGACGTTGCTCTAAATCAAGTTTATTGAGATCTAAAGCCATCTCTACTGTTGTACTCATGATTTTTTCGCTTTGACCTCAAGTTGAATCGCTTTTATCCGTTGCGATCGCACGATTCCTGAATGGATAGGTTGGATATTACTGTAACAGATAGAACACCAAATTTATATCAAATCCGAAATATATAGACTCCATAAAACTGGAATGAGGTCTGAGCTTGTCGTAAGCCCAAGGGCTGGCTCTGCCTATGTGTAGCATCTCCTGGGAGTTTTACTTTAATCTTGAGACCCAGAGATTATATTTGAAAATACAGTAAATTGCCCGAAACCCATCTCGCCAGTTTATTTTCTTGCCATCTTTGTATGTACGTCCGTAATAAGAAATCCCCACTTCATAAATGCGGCAATTGAGCTTCGAGACTTTAGCTGTAATTTCGGGTTCAAAGCCAAACCG
>JBMYQW010000172.1:3475-10041 GCA_049601735.1 Spirulinaceae cyanobacterium | reverse complement strand
CAAGCGGATATTTTTTACCAATTGCTCTATCCCCAATGGCTGCCCCACCAAGACTTTTTACAAGCGGTGGACTGGCCGTTTCCTCGGGTGGGTGCAGCGGACTTCCCAGACCGCGATCGCGCCACACTCGCGCTTACCCAGCAGCCCATGGGGCAGCATCTGCTGACCCTCGCCCGCCAGGTGCTAGAGATTTTGCAGCATCGCGCCCAGGTGAGGGCTCAGTTGGGCCAGCAGCCCTGGCGCGTACAGCAGCGTCAGCTTGCTGAAACGATTCTACCGGGCGTCACCACCGCGCTCAATACAGCCCTCAACCATCTGCTGAGTACGCAGGGGCAAACCTCTTTGCAGATTCGTCAACTCCTCTGGCAACCCGCTGCCTGGCAGGGGCTTGTACCATTCCTCACCGCTTGGCTCCAGCGCAAATTCCCCCAAGCCCGTCTTGTGCCCGTCACTGCACGAATCGCCGATGGTCTGGCATTGTTGCCCCGGTTCCCCGCGAGTTTAAGCCAGCAAAGCCATCAATACGATGACTATTTCGTGCTGCGGGAGTTGCTCCAGTCCCTCCCGAATGGCGATGACGAGGCAGACCCGATCAACCTCAATCAGGTCTGTCGTCGTTTGCACCAGCGGGGCTTTAATACCCATAACTGCCGCGATCGCCTCGCCGGGCTACTGCGGGGTCAAGCTATTCCTGGGTTAATTCCCGATACTGAAGACCCCTGGCTCCTGCCCGCATCGCAAACCGTTGTTGACTACCGCGCCCTCCGCTCAACGCCCCTCTTTACCTCTGGGCCAGAGCGTCCCGGCTACTTCGGTTGGGATGCGCGGCAACGACGGCGGTTGTTGCAATACCTCGATCGCCTCGGGAGCACCAGCCATCAACCCCTCCAAGACCCGCTGTGGCTCCCCTGGCAGGTACTGGAACAGGCAAGTTCGTAGGGGCTAACTTCTCCACTTCTTCTTGGGGTTCCCCGCAAGCACCCCATCAAGACCCATGGAGTGAGTGGGAGGGTGCTGGATGGCATCGTAGTGAGCGAGTTAAGGAGTTTGAGTGTGCGCCAAATCTTGCGACAGGTTAAATCTTGGCCGGGCCAGGCGCTGCTGAATTTAGTCTTGTTGCTGTGGCGATGGAGCGTGCGCGGGCTAAAACCGAATTTATCCCAATCTCATCTACCCCAGCGGATTTTTATCCTGCGCAGCAATGATCTGGGGGATCTGCTGATCATTACGCCCTTGTTTGCGGCAATCCAGCAACGTTACCCAAAGGCAGAAATCCTGGTGGGAGTGGGCGATTGGAGCCGGCCCGTATTAGAAAATAACCCGTTTGTCGATCGCATCCTGCCGATCAATGCCCCCTGGCACAACAAGGGGGTTACCCAACAGGAACTGTGGCAACGCTGGTGCTATCTGTTCACCTCTCCAGAGCTTGTGGCGTTGCGAGCTCTCAAACCCGATGTGGGGATTGATATTTTTGGCAGTGCCTGGGGGGCGATGCTGCTTTTGCGGGCTGGTATTCCCTATCGTTTAGGGGTGCGGGGCTATGCGGGTGGGGCGATCGCCGCCCAGGCCTGCATTGACTATGATCCCCAACTCCAGGTGGGGCGATCGGCGCTCCGGTTTGCTCAACGATTGGGCGCGACGGAACTGCCGATCGCTCGACCCCAGATTTTCTTGACCCCTACAGAACGACAAGCGGCCGAACAGCGATGGCTGTCGATCGCATGGGGTTGCCACCGAATTGTGATTGGCCCCGGTTCGGGGCAGGACGATCGCTACTGGCCGCTGGCGTCCTATCAGGCCTTGGTCAAGGAACTGGCATCTTGGCAAGCCTTGTGTTTGATGTTGGTCGGTGGTGGGAGCGATCGCACCGCCGCCACTCAAATCACCCAATCAGTAGAGGCTGGGTCTACCCTCTGGGATTGGACGGGGCAGCTGAGTCTTCGTGAAACCTTTGCCCTCGTGGCAACGGCTGATCTGGTGATCTGTAACTCCAGTATGCTGATGCACGCCGCTGCGGCCTTTACAGTGGAAACCCTGGTTCTCCTGGGGGAAGCCTTTGTCTCCCGACGCCAACACGATCGCCAATGGGGCTACGAGTCCCATTATCAGAGTCTGGGCAAGGAGCCAGGAGAGCAGGCTAAAATTGCCAGTCCTGGAGCGGCGATCGCCCAGATTCGACATCTTTTGAATGCAGATTTTTAAACCAAGACCAGCTTGAAACCTGTAGTTTCCAGAATGCTGTAGGGGCAATCCCCCCGTGGTTGCCCCAGATCCCCCCGTGGTTGCCCCAGACCCTGATGGGGTAGGCACGGGGGCACTACCCCTACATAAAAACTCCGGGTCTCAACTTAGACGAGGTTTAATAGCAGAAGCGATCGTCCTTGGACTGGGGACGATGCCGCCCCCGCCGCACATGACCCAGCACAGTGGAGAGAATGACGCAGCGATCGGCCTTGCCCAGATCGGTTCCCTCACTATCGGTCAGGCCAATCCGCCCCAACGCTTGGAGACTGGTCTTGGCACACATATCACTGGCGAAATAGACGGGACAACCCTGAGGATTAAACACCACTCGCCAATATTGGTCGTCCTGACTGCGGATCGTGGTTTCGGACTTACCTCGGCTGTTGGGCTCGGTGGCCAAGGTGACGCCAGCCGTGAGAGTCGGCCAGGACTCAATACTGTTGAGGTGCGCCGGATCAACAAAAATAGCATCCTCTTCTGCTGTGGAATGGCTCTGGTAGCGGATCACATCGGGATCAAGCGGATCACGGGCAAACGTGACTTGCCAGGGGATTTTATGTTTCTGGGCGGCGTTCTGGGTTGAGCGCAGCGCCCGATAGACCTTTTCAGTAGATTGGTTGATGCGTTGACGGCGGGTAAAGCCGAGCCAGCCGGGGACAGCGATCGCCGCCAGAATCCCGATCAGGACGATCACTCCCAACATCTCAATGAGCGTAAAACCGGACTCCATTTGCGTAGATGTCATCACCCAATTGACCTGAATGTTGCGAATTGCCCACACAATACCCCAGTGTCCGGCGCAACACATCTGCAAATTTACGGTGACTGGCTCACGACTTGAACGATGAATCTGAGTCGATCGAGATGTGCCGGAAAGATCAAAAGACTGTAGCAAGGCTTACTAAAGTCCAAGCGACAATGCGCTACCTTCATGATTGATATTCATTATTTGCAACGTTAGAGCTTGACGATTTCACGGTGTGTTTGGAGTAATACTTCAAACAGCATGGGGTCGTTAAAGCATAACCGTCCCAATTCGCTAGAACTCAACCGGGGCAAATCCCACTGTTCTCTGGAAAACATCGAAAAAATACTGGCAATCTTGGCATTTCGCGATCGCTGGAGCCAATTTTATCGGTTTAACTCTCAATGAAGGCAATAAGATCACTTTCCCTCGGACTTGTGCTCCCTTGACCTCAGCAGCTTAATGAGACACCAGTTGTGAGATCTTAAAGTCGCAGGACAGCAGAGATGAGCCAAAAAACAGGGCACAACAGAAACTGTCAATCATCCGCCAATACGATGCTGATTTACTCGTCTTTCTATCCTCAAACAGTGAGCCTTTGTTATGAGAATTGAGCAACTTCGTGCCTTTTTGGCGGTCGTAGAAACCCGGAACTTTGGTCAAGCCGCCCGGACTTGCCACATCACCCAATCCACGATCTCCCGTCAGATTCAGTCCTTGGAAACCGAGGTCGGCTTACCCCTATTTCATCGCAGCGGCCAGGCTAGTTTAACGGCATTTGGTGAGCAACTGTTGCCTCGAATCAAACGCATCTGCCACGAATGGGATCAGTCCTTGCAGGAGGCGGCGGATATGCGAGATGGCAAGCAGCCCGAGCTTTGTGTCGCGGCGATTCATTCCGTCTGCGCCCACCAGTTGCCCCCCATTTTGCGGCAATTCTGCCAATATTATCCGGATGTGCAACTACGCGTGACGGCGCTGGGGAGCGATCGCGCCCTCAAAGTCTTGCGCGATAACTTGGTGGATGTAGCGATTGTCATGCACAACCGTTTCCTCACAACCTCCTCAGAAATGGTGGTGGATTTCCTTTATGATGAGCCTGTGGAAGTTTTGATGGCCGCTAATCATCCCCTCAGCCAATATCCCCAAATCCCCTGGTCAGAACTGGTGCGATATCCTCAAGTGGTCTTTAAGGATGGCTACGGTATGCAGCGGCTGGTGCAGGAGCATTTTCAACAGTTGGGCCTCTCGATCCAAACCGCCATGGAACTCAATACCTTGGATGCGTTTCGAGGGGTGGTGCGCCAGGGAGAGCTAATCGCCCTGCTGCCCCAAACGGCACTTCTGGAGTCTCGCACAGATCCGACTTTGGCCGTGCGATCGCTGGCTCCCCTGGATCGGGCTGTCCGCTCCCCCGATGATTGGCATCTCTCGCGCCAGGTGGTTTGCGTCACCACTCAAGACCGCCTACAAATTCCACCCATTGCTCAATTCCGCCAGCTAGTGCGCCAGTTTTTTACCCAATCTACCAATTCAGCCCATTCCACTGTGGCTTAACTGTTGGTGGCTTAACCGTTTGGGTGTAACCCTTGATTTTTTCATCCTATGAGTGCAGAATTCCGTGAACTGCTCAAGAAAGTGGGCAGTGGCCCCCACACCAGCAAAGCCCTCACCCGTTCCGAAGCGGCTCAGGCGGCCCAGCTCATTCTGGATGGCACAGCAACCCCGGCCCAAATCGGGGCGTTTTTGATCGCCCATCGCATGAAGCGTCCGGTTGCTGCTGAACTGGCGGGCTTTTTGGATGCCTTCGATCGCGCCTGCCCACCCTTGGTGGCGCTGGATCTACGCTCCCGTGTTGTGGTGCTGGGAACTCCGTATGATGGGCGCGATCGCACCGCTCCCGTTACGCCCGTCACAGCTTTAATTTTGGCAGCGGCAGGCGTTCCGGCGCTGATGCATGGCGGCGATCGCATCGCCACCAAATTTGGGCTACCCCTAACGGAGATCTGGCAAGCCTTGAGCGTCGAGTTTCGTCACCATAATCGCTCCCAACTGCGGCAGATCCTGGGCCAAACACAGCTCAGTTTTCTCTACACACCCGAACATTTTCCCGCCACCAGCATCGTCAATGACTATCGCGCCGAGATCGGTAAGCGACCGCCGATCGCAACAGTGGAACTGATTTGGACGCCCTACACCGGCCCGGTTCACCTCATAGCTGGGTTTGTCCATCCGCCCACTGAGCGGTTTATGCAAGAGACCCTGGCGTTGCGGGGGCTCCAATCCTACACTCTGATCAAAGGTCTAGAAGGCAGTGGCGACCTGCCCCGTGAACGCACAGCGATCATCAGCACCTTGTATCCGGGACAAGCAGAACCCGAACGTGTTAAGCTCCATGCCCGAGACTATGGCCTTGAGGGGCCGGATTTACCGCTCAATAGCCTAGAAGAGCTGGTGGGCGAGATTCAAACAGCCTTGACCGGCGAAGAAACCGACTATTTCCGAGCAGCGGTTTGGAATGGTGGCTTTTATCTCTGGGCGGCAGGCGCAACGGAGAGCCTTGAGTCTGGGTTTGCCGAGGCGCGATCGCTGCTGAAATCGGGGGCAGCAGCCGAGGCGTTGGCGAAGGTGCAACAGGCGACCCAAGCGCCCGCTTTGGTGTAGCCCTGGATGTAGCGAGCTGTATTTGACCGATGCCGCCGATCCACCAGGGAGAAACGATCGCCGCGATTGCCTCCGCTGTCGTGCCGGAGCAGGGCAGTATTGGCATTGTGCGGCTCTCGGGTCGGGGCGCGGTTGAGATTGCCCAGACCCTCTTTCATGCCCCTGGTCGTCAGGCTTGGGAGAGTCATCGGATTCTCTATGGCACGGTGCGCTATCCCCAGCGCCAAAGGGTCGTCGATGAGGCCTTGCTGCTGATCATGCGATCGCCCCGCTCGTTCACCCGTGAGGATGTGGTGGAGTTCCATTGCCATGGCGGCA
Source organism: Spirulinaceae cyanobacterium (assembly GCA_049601735.1). Taxonomy (GTDB): domain Bacteria; phylum Cyanobacteriota; class Cyanobacteriia; order Cyanobacteriales; family Spirulinaceae; genus SIO3F2. The sequence continues at coordinate 4,070 of JBMYQW010000172.1, read as the reverse complement.
TGATGCCTGTACAGCAAGTGCTCCAGCTCTGTGTGGCGGCGGGGGCGCGGCTAGCCCAACCGGGGGAATTCACCCTGCGGGCCTTCCTCAACGGCCGCATCGACCTCACCCAAGCGGAGGGTATTGCCGATCTGGTGGGGGCGCGATCGCCCCAGGCTGCCCAGACTGCCTTGGCGGGAGTGCAGGGGAAACTGGCGCAACCGATTCGCACCTTGCGCCGGACTTGCATCGACCTCCTCGCGGAAGTTGAAGCCCGGATTGACTTTGAGGAGGACTTGCCGCCGCTGGATGAGGGGAAACTTGCCCAACAGTTGGCCCAAGTCCAGGCAGAGATTGCCCAGCTCCTGGCGACGGCCGATCGCGGCCAACTCTTGCGCAGCGGCCTCAAGGTGGCGATCGTGGGGCAACCGAATGTGGGCAAATCGAGCTTACTCAATGCCTGGAGCCGCAGCGATCGTGCCATTGTCACGGACTTGCCCGGTACAACCCGTGATGTGGTGGAGTCCAGCCTGACAGTGGGTGGCATTCCGGTGCAGGTCTTGGATACGGCAGGGATTCGGGAGACGGGCGATCGGGTGGAGCAGCTCGGGGTGGC
>JBMYQW010000172.1:0-3465 GCA_049601735.1 Spirulinaceae cyanobacterium | reverse complement strand
GAACAGGCCGATCTGGTGCTTTTGGTTTTAGATGCTCAGGTCGGTTGGACGGCGGCCGAGGCGGCGATCTATGCCGCTGTCCAAGCCCAGACCGTGATCGGTGTGATCAACAAAACAGATCTGGCGACGCCGGAGATGATCCGCCTGCCCGAGGCAATCACCCCTGTGGTTCAGACCGCCGCCGCTCAAGGTCAGGGCATTCCGGAACTCGAACAAGCCATCTTGGCCACCGTGCAAACGGGTCAGCTCCAAGCGGGAAATCTCGACCTAGCGATTAACCAGCGTCAGGCCGCCGCCTTGCTGCGGACGCAAAACGCCTTACAAACCGTCCAAGAAACGATCGCCGCTGCCCTGCCCCTCGACTTCTGGACGATTGATCTCCGGGCAGCGATCGCCGCGCTGGATGAAATTATTGGCGAAGGCGTCACCGAGTCGGTGCTCGATCGGGTGTTTAGTCGGTTTTGTATTGGCAAGTAGCAGCTAAAGGCAGAGCGATGAAGGCAGAAGGCAGAATCAGAAACAAGATTCATCCTTCTGCCTTCGTCCTTCATCCTTTTATAATGGTCACTGAGCAACTTACAGACCTATTCAGCATTACATTATGGCGCTCCTGGCAACTGGCAAGAACTTGATTCGTACCCTGACAAAATCCGGTGCAGTGGGGCTCTATGCCCCTCTAGAAGGGGGGTATGAAGGGCGCTACCAACGCCGACTCCGCGCCCACGGCTACCAGACCTATACCCTCAGCGCCCGAGGCTTGGGGGATGTTGCGGCTTACCTGATGGATGTTCATGGGGTGCGTCCGGCGCATCTGGGCAAGAAGAATATCGGCCAAGCCGCGATGGTCGGCCAGGTTTACTACGTGCCGCCGATCGCCCAAACCCAGCTCGATAATTTACCGCCCAACTCTAAAGGCCTCGTGCTCTGGATCTTGGAAGGAATGCTGCTCTCTCGCCAAGAAAAGGAATATCTCGTCGCCCTTACCCAACAAGAGCCCCGCATCAAAGTGGTGCTCGAACTCGGCGGTGAGCGGTATGTGCGTTGGCAGCCTCTGAAGGAGGCGATCGCTGCCTAATAGCATCGTTTTCAGCAACGGAATGACGGCCCAACCCGATCCCCTTGATGCAGCCCTCGCAGACCTCGCGCAGAACTTCGCGGCAAACTCCGATGCCCCTGCGCCCAATGCTGCTGCCGAAACGGAACTCGATCGCACCCTGCAAGACCTCAACAAACAAGCCCAATCGCCTTCAACATTGGCAAATTCACCCGGTTCTCAACAGACCGATAATTTCCTTGCCGAACTCTGCGCCGAATTTCAGCAATCTGCCCCGTCCCAAGCAGAGCAAGCCCTTGAGGCTCATTTAGAGGCAGATCTGACGGCGCTTACCCAACAATTCCAGTCAAAATCCCCAGCGACTACGCCTGATCTCGATCGCGCCCTAACCCATCAGATGGATGCGCACGTCAACACCCTACACGAGCAACGCCACCAAGCCTGGTCAGCCCAGCAGCGGCGGCTGCGCCTAGAGCAAAGAGCCCAAGCATGGCTAGCCCAACTCGACCCCCATTCCAGCGAAGGGCTCTGGTTTAACGAACTCGCCACGCATTACCCCTCAAAGCTCGATGCGGCGGTTGATTATCTCGATTCACTGCTCACGGAATCAATGCCCGAGCCTTGACCAAAAGGGCGTACCCGCTGCCCCGTCTTCAAGCTCCGCTAGGACATTACCATCAGCCGAATCTGCTTCAGGGTAGTGATATCAACCGCGTCTGAATACCAACCCGTTATGACGAGGCGCTACCCCAAAGGATGAAAAGCGATTTTCAGAATAAATCCGACCGTTAGCCTGCCAGAAAGCGGTTTAGGGTACCGGGATGTGTCAAGCTGAGATCGAGAAAAAATGGACGGTGTAATTATTGGCTCCATCCGGAACTTTCCCTCGGAAACTCAGGTCTATAGTTTTACTGAAAGACTAAGGGAGTTTCCCGCAAGTAAACCCGATGAGCCATTCTGTTCCTGCCTCCTGGTCATCCCTCTTGGGTCAACACTCTTCCAGTGTGGTGTCGTTTAACAAACTGCCAAACTACGATCTGATTTTTGAGTGCCAGCGCGGTGCAAAGCCCGATCGCGCCGCCTTTTCAGAGTTGCTATGTCGCTATCAGTCCCATGTTGAGCGCGTTTTGTATCACTTGGCACCCGATTGGCAAGATCGAGCAGATCTCGTTCAGGAGGTCTGGATTCGGGTCTATCGCAATATCAAGCGCCTCAAAGATCCGGCTAAATTTAAGGGCTGGTTAAGCCGCATTGCCACCAACTTGTTTTACGATGAGTTGCGTAAGCGTAAGCGCCATGCGCCGCCTCTCTCACTAGACGCGCCCCGAGCCCTTGAGGATGGAGAGGTTCGCTGGGAGATTGCCTGCGACGACCCGTCTCCCGAGGACAATTTGGCAACCCGCGAGTTTTACGAGCGCCTGCATCTGGCGATCGCCGACTTACCTGAGGTCTTTCGTACCACGATCGTATTGCGGGAAATTCAAGGATTGCCCTACGAAGACATTGCCGAGATGACAGGTGTCTCTCTCGGTACCGTCAAGTCTCGGATTGCGCGAGCACGGGCGAAACTCCAGACGGATCTAACGCCTTATCTTTCATCCCACTAGATGAAGCCATTGAGCTTGATTTCACTTTTGAGTTGAATCTCATACAGTAGAGTTGTCAACGATGTCCATGCATTACGTTCAGGGAATTACCAATTTTTTGGGGGGAGTTGAATCATGAAATTCCGTGCGCATCAACCCAAAGCAGCAAAGCTGTCACAGGATATCATCCATCCACCGGAACTTGAGCCCGTTGATGATCGCTTTGAACTGCTGAGTGCTTACCTCGATGGTGAGGTGGATGTCACCGAGCGCAAACAGGTTCAGCAATGGCTGGATGAGGATACTGCGATTCAGCAGATCCATCATGATCTATTGAATTTACATCAGCGTTTTCAGGCATCTCCAGCGCCGGAACCCAGTTGCGATGCAGATACCCTCATTGCGGGGGTTTTTGCGGCCGAAACCCATCGTCGTCAGCGGAATTGGCTGGTCTGGGGCAGTGGGGCGATCGCCGCGACAGCGTTGACGACGATCTCGCTACTGTTTGGCTCCGGTCGTCTCTCCCCTCGATTTGCCCAGGACGTGGAACCCGAGCGCGAGAAGCTGATGATTGCGGTTAACCAGCCCGCAGTCGATATTCCCACAATCTCCGATGCCGCCTCTGATGCCACGATGGAACCGGCCTTAATGATTCCCCTCAATCGCCCAGTGGTCGATATTCCTGGGGTGGATCAATAAGTCGGTTAACTGACCCCGTTTTATCCATCCCTTAGTTAGGGGCAGGTTTGAAACCATCGATGTGAACTTAACGCTGTATTCAGCTCCTGGTGGGAATTCCAGTGGGCCGACCCACCTCCCCCTACG
>JBMYQW010000171.1:0-10044 GCA_049601735.1 Spirulinaceae cyanobacterium | reverse complement strand
CGGTCTCTCCCCCCTCAAGCACGGTAATTGCTCCGGGCTGGTTGACAGCCCCCTCGGCTTCGATATAGAACTCTTGTCCGCCCACCTCGCTAAAGCGCGGCAGCAACAAATAGCCCTGGGTTGCGCCGACATTCTCCAGGAGAATTTGCATGAGTTTGATCAGCAACTGCTCGAGTTTGAGTTCACGGGAGAGGGCCTCTGAGGCTTTGAGCATCGTGACCCAATCTAGGGAGGTGCCCGTGCTCGTGGCGGTGGAGTGATGGGAGCTGGTTGCCGTGGCCGTTGTATTGCGAGTGAGGGTGCTTCGTTGGGTTAAGGGGGCCGTCGCCTGTTGGATCGGTGTAATGAGATCGGGATAGGTCTGGCGCAGGTGTTCCGCTTTGGCCAGGGCTTGCCAACGTTGGTAGCAATAGTACGCCTCAACAAGGTAAATGCGGGCAAATTTAGTATGGCCCTGAGCCAGCCAAAACTTGCCCGCAAGTTCGTTGGCCAAGGCTTCACCATTAATGAAGTCGTTGGTTTGGGCGGAGGAGATCGCGGCATCATAAAGCCCAAAAGCCGTTTGGAACTCACCGTGAACGTGGGCTATTTCGGCTTGAACCAGCAGGTCTTTATGCTCAAAGTTTTCTGGGCAGTTTTGGGCCCAGAGCTGCATGGTTTTTTGGTTTGCGGCAATTTGCGCTAGGTATTCAGTCTGCTGCTCCGGGGTCGCACCAGCACAAAGGGCGGCTAGGGTGAGGGAATAGTAAAGATTATGCTCAACCTGATTGGGAATGCTCGAAACAAAGACAACCGTTTCGGCACTCTGATGCGCCATCTGCAACGCCTGCTCATACTCACCGTAGAGATACAGGATTTGGGTCTTGAAGATGTTATAGGTAGCAACCCCTGGCAAGAATAAATTGTCTTGCCACATCTGGACACAGTCTGCTTCATTGAAGCCTTCGTCGCTAAAGGAGAGGCGATCGTCAGTTTGGCCTTGCAGACAAAGCAAAACGTGCTGATCCATCTGCTGCACACCGACAAACACATGGTTTTTACTTTTGCGCAAAAAATCCAAGTGGCGATTCGATTCTTCCATGATGCGATCGGGAGCATCACCCTGGAGAATCCGTTGCAAGATCAAGTTATAGGAGTTGTAACTGGCATAAACATCGCCCGTTTCAATGCCAACTCGATAGCCCTCGCGCAGGATGGGAATACTCTCCTTGAGCGATCGCCGCCAAGGACTAATGAGCGCACCAAAATTATTGTGGACTTTACAAGTGATATTGGGGTTGGGATAGCGTTGATTAACCGCCATAGCTAACTCACCAAAGGCATAACTCCGCTCATAATCGAGCAAGCGAACCCCCGAGATCATCCCCCAAAACGAATAACCATGGGCCGTAATATCACAATTGCCCTGGGCAATGCCAATATTGGTCATTTTTAGCGAGATCAACGCCAGTAAATCCTGGTTGGTGAAATAGGCCAATCCTGTCATGTTCATCAGAATTCCCAGGCAGGCGATCGTCTCCGGCGCAGTGATCTGGGGGGCATTGACCAAGGCAGAAATATTAACCTGCTCTAGAGATTGTTTATAGACCGCCATCTCCTGGTCAAAGGCAGCCAAGATTTCATCATTGTTATCGATGGGGATTTCCAGACCGAAATCGGTAAGAACCGAGGACCCTGCGGCGAGACCTTCAAGATATTTACCCGTGTTGTCGTAGAGGACAATGCGAATATTTTGAATTGCCGCGCGATCGAGATTCGAGCGGCAATGGGCCAGGGTTTCATCAAAGAGTGCTTCTGCTGTTTCAAAATTGCCGCAGAGATACTCGCATTCCGATCGCTCCCGATACAGCTCAAACATCAGCTCATACTGGGTCTGCCAAGCCGTTTCATCGAGGCATTTAATCCCTTGCAAAAAATATTTAGCTGCCGGTTCGTAGGCGGTTGAGTCTTTGGCTTTCTTGCCCGCTCTCAGGCTCAACTGGGCTAATCTTTGTAACTGCTGCGGCGCAGAAATGAGGCCAAACCCGGCATTGAAATGATTGACAATATCAAAGACCTTCTCCTGCAGATCAGTCTCCGGCGTATTGGCCAGGAGGAGCTGACCAATTTTGAGATGGGTACTCTGTTTTTCTGACTCCGGAATCAAGGCATAGGCGGCTTGCTGAACCCGGTCATGCAAAAAGCGATAATCTACCGCTATGTCGGCTGCTTCACTCTCATCCTCCTGTTCCCAGAGCAGGGGGATTTTGTAAGAGTCACTCAAGGGCAAAATGAATCCCGCTTGCAGGGCATCCCAAAGATCACGGGCCGTATCAGAGAAAGATTGCTCCCGCACGGTGGAGAGCACCTCTAGGCTAAAGCGGTTACCAACACAGGCCGCGAGTTTGAGGTTATCTTGTGTCCGGGGTGCGAGTTTGGTGAGCTTGGCAATCATCAAGTCCACCACGTTTTCCGTAATTGCTGCGGCTTGAATTTGGGGCAAATCCCATTGCCAAGCACCTTGAGCGAGGTCAAATTGAACCAAGCGATCGCTATGCAAAGACTGGAGCAACTGATTCAAGAAAAAGGGATTGCCGTTGGTCTTTTGGTGACAGAGTTCTGCAAGGGGTTGAGTCTCGCTGAGATTGCGATGCAATGTATCGGCAATGAGTTGATTCGTGGTGGCGAGAGCTAGGGGGCCGATCGTAATATCCTTAACTACGGCCCCCGCGCCCTGGAGGGTATCCAGGGTGAGCATTAAGGGGTGCGAGGGGCTCACTTCGTTGTCACGATACGCGCCAATGAGCAACAGGTGATGACTCTCAAGATCGGTCATCAGCAACTGAATGAATTTCAACGAAGCTGAATCGGCCCATTGCAGGTCATCCAAAAAGAGCACCAACGGATGCTCTGACTGGGTAAACACTTGAATAAACCGCTGAAAGACAGCATTAAAACGGGCTTGCGTTTCCGCAGGGCCCAGATGAGGAACAGGTGGCTGCTCCCCCACAATCAGTTCTAATTCCGGAATAACATCCACCAAGATTTGTCCATTCGTACCGAGGGCGTTTTGGAGTCGGTCTTGCCATTGGTTAACGACGGTAATGTCTTCCGTCAAGAGCTGGCGAATCAGTTCTTGGAGGGCTTGAATCAGGGAAGCGTAGGGAATATCGCGCTTGAACTGGTCAAACTTGCCACTGACAAAGAAGCCTTTCTGGCGCACGATCGGCTTATGTACTTCATGCACAAGAGACGATTTGCCAATGCCCGAATAGCCACTAATGAGAATAAATTCGGCATTGCCACGCGCGGCAAACTCGAAGGCAGCCAGCAGCTCTTGAACCTCGGCTTCCCGGCCGTAGAGCTTTTGGGGAATTTGGAACTGCTCAGAGACATTTTGGGCGGCGATCGCAAACTCGTTAATCGTTCCCTGGGCTTGCCATTGTCGCCAACAGGTTTCGAGATCTTGCTTTAAGAAAAACGCAGTCTGGTAGCGATTTTCGGCGTTTTTCTCCAACAGCTTGAGCACAATGCGACTCAATGGCTCGGGAATCGCTGCGTTAATGGTGTGAGGCGCAGGGGGTGTTTTGGCTAGATGGGCGTGAATCAGTTCGAGCGTATCTTGATTACCAAAAGGCAACGTCCCAGTTAACATTTGATAAAAGGTAATGCCGAGAGAATAAAGATCGGTACGGTAATCAATGCTGCGATTCATGCGCCCGGTCTGTTCCGGGGAAAGATAGGCCAGGGTTCCTTCTAGGGTGTTGTGATGGGTATCGGTTGTGGTTTCACTGGCGAGTTGAGACGAAATGCCAAAGTCGGTAAACTTCACGACCTCAGACGCCGGATTAATAATAATATTCGAGGGCTTAATATCTTTGTGAATGATCTTTTGCTGGTGAATCTGGCCCACAATATCTGCCAAGGTAATGGCGATAGGGAGGAAGCGATCGATCGCCAGAGGAGAATCCTCTAAAAACCGCTCTAAGGACTGACCGCCAAAGTCTTCGAGAACCAGGGCCAGGCTCTGCTGATAATGTGGTAGGGCGAGGGGTTTGACCACCCCGAGACAGTCGAGGGTCTTGACCAGTTCATACTCATGTTTGAGTTTGGCCAGATCTTTCAGGGTGGGATAGGCGCTGAGGGGGGTTTTAATCACGACAGGGGTGCGATCGCTGTTGCGATAGCCCCGATAGACCAAATTTTTTAACCCGGTATTGATCAGCTCAGTGACGGTGTAGTCCTGGAGAGTCAGCATGAACAGGTGACAACGTGAGAAGACAAAGGAAACGGAAAATAGATCAGACCCCTGCTAGAAAACCGGATTCAGTGGTTCACCCAGTCCCAGTCCACCCATTATCCCTACGTTTAGTTATAGCGATTCTGGGGTCGATTCGGTATTCTCTACATAACTTGCTTATGCCAATCCGGTCAGAAATGGGGTTAGCGTTGCAAGAGGAGAAACCCCTCGGCATGGCGTAGAGCGGGATGCTGACCCACCGGAACTGGTTTGACAACCTCGAACCCCTGGGCGGCATAGAAAGCCAAGGTTTCGGGTTTATCCGCCCAAGCCATCAGGCTCAGGGTAGAGCGATTCGCCGCCTGGGCGCGGGCTTGAGCCTGTTCGATTAGCCCTCCGCCAATGCCCCGTCGCCGATAGGCCGCATCGACCCAGAGCGTGTCGATATACCAACTCTCGGGTAAAGCCGCATTAAAAAAGTCATCGAGGGCGGCCAGGCGATCGCTGGGAATGAGCTGTAAAAATTCTGGCGATGCGTCATTCTGCTCGGCGGGAAAACTCACGATCACCCCCACTATGGTCTCATCCACAACCGCCACATCACTGTTGCGATAGGAAAACACGCCCTCCGGCTGACCTAAATGGGGCGTTAACACCGTCACCAAGGGCATCTGGGGCGGTAAATCCACCAAGGCAAACTCCAGAAAGCCATCGCCCGCTTGGACAATACCATGAGCGATCGCGGCGGCATCTTCTACGTGAGCGGCACGGTAACAAATCGGTGCAGACATGATGGAGAAAACGTCAACTCGACCCCTCTACGATAGCTCACAGGCTGCTGCTATACACTGGAGAAGCAGTCCCAGACAGCAAGGAGCGGGGCATGACCGACGGCATTTATACCCTGGCCAACGATGTGGTCTATGACCAACTGGTTGCCTTTCTCAATAGTGTGGCGGTGAATGGGGGGGATTATCCGGTGGCAGTCTTCGCCTACGATCGCCACACCGAGCGCATTGCCCAGGAGATCGCCGGACGCCCCAACGTGACGCTGCTCGATGATCCGGCCCTCTTTGCAAGTTGGGAGGATTTTTCCCATCAAGTCTGGCAGACTCATCCGACGGCGTTTAAAACCTGGCAACAACAGGGAATTCAGGGTGTCCGGCGTATTGGCGCGAACCATCGCTATGGGGCGTTTGACGCAGCAGCACCATTCGATCGCTTCATCTACTTCGATGCCGATGTGCTGGTGCTCAATGATTTGGGCTTTATGTTCCAGCAGCTTGAGCACAGCGACATTGTCACCTACGACTTTCAATTCAAAGACCCCAGCCATATCTACAACGTCCATTCGCCGAAGCTGCATGAGATCTTTGCGCCGGAGCGGATTGCTCAGGAGATTTTCTGCTCGGGCTGTTTTGGCGGGCAGCGTCAGCTCTTTCCGGCCGAGCAGCGGGACTGGCTGGTGGCGCAATTGGCGGCGGGCGAAGCGGACATTCTCTACCCCCGTGCCCCCAATCAGTCGGTACTCAACTATATGATCATGCGATCGCAGAAGTCGGTGCATAACTTTGCCGTGCATCTCGATCCGACGCAATACACCGGTTGCGCCGTCACTTCGACCCATTTTGAAGAGCGGAATAACCTGATCTTCGATCGCGGCAATCGTTTGACCTATCTCCATTACATCGGTGTCGGAGCGGGGGTGTTTGCCCGTCTTTGTGCGGGCGAAAATCTGGATTTGCGCTATCGCGATAGCTTCTTGACCTATCGCTATTGGCATCATCCGGAGCAGCGTCCTCGGTTCAAGGGTCGTCCCCAGCCCCTCAATGCACCACCGAGTTTGCTGCAGCGGGTGCAACGGAAAGTGAAGCAGTTATTTTAATCATGCGTGGAATTTATATTACCGCCAATGACAAATTTACTGAGCAGGCCCTCGCCCTGCTCAATAGCATCCGTCATTACGATCCGGATACGCCGATCACGTTGATTCCCTATGATGAAAATTACCGGGCGATCGCCGCCCGTCTCAACCAAGACTACGGCGTCAAACTCTACCCGGATTTGGACTTCATCGAGCGTCTGTCTCAGCAGCTTTATGAAATTTTCGGCGAGGGCTTCTTTGCCCGGCCCAATCAATTTCGCAAGCAGGCCTGTTGGTTTGGCGAATACGATGAGTTTCTTTACATTGACACCGATATTGTTGTTTTTGAGAAGATTATTGATAACCTCGACGCCCTCAAAGAGAATGACTTTCTCTGTTGTGACTATCAACACCGGGGCGGGATCACGAACGTGTTTAACCCGGCTATTTTTGAATCGGGTGTGTTAGTCGAGCGCGATCGTAGTGCCATCTTTAACTGTGGCTGGTGGGCGGCGCGTAAGGGACGCTTTACCGAGACGGATCTCTATCGAGTCTTTGCCGAATGTGCGGCCCATCCGAACTATTTCGATTTTTCCCAAAAGACCTCAGATCAACCGATTATTAATTATTTGATTCTCAAAAACATTCCCTCCGATCGCCGTTTTAACCTGGTCAATCGGCCCGGCGGCGCACCGGGGAGTTGGGCGGGGAGCCAGCAGTTTATTCGGGAGGGACGCGATCGCCTCCTCGACCCCAACTGTAACAACCAGCCTGTGCAATATCTCCATTGGGCCGGAATTCGCCTTGCGCCCGGTTGCCCCTATTGGCAGATTTGGCAGCATTATCGCTATCTCAATGGGGATGAACGTCCACCAGCAGAAAAGATCGCCAAACCAAAGTCCAAACCGTGGGGCGATCGGTTGAAGCAGTGGGTGAAACGCGGGTTATTGCAACGGAAGTAGGGCGGCGTCGGGCGTGATGTTGGCGTGATGTTAAGGGGAAGGGGGCGGCGAGCCCTGTTGGTGTAGGGGCAGGGTAATTACAAATTCTGTGCCCTGTCCGGGTTTTGAGGTGCAATGGAGTCGCCCCGCGTGGTTTTCAGTGATGATTTGATAGCTAATCGACATTCCCAGTCCGGTTCCCTTGCCAATGGACTTGGTGGTAAAAAACGGGTCAAAAATTCGGTGTTGAATCTCCGGGGGAATGCCGGGGCCATTGTCTGCCAGGATGACTTGTACCTGTTGCTTGTCCGCTAGTAGGGCAGTTTGGAGCCTGATTTGCGGTGGGCGATCGGCTGCGGGATGCTCTTCGAGCGCATCGAGGGCATTGACCAAAATATTCATGAACACCTGATTGAGCTGGCTGGGAAAACAGTCAATCTTGGGCAGGTCGGGCTGGTATTGCTTGATCACGTCCACTGCCGGGCGATCGGGGTGAGCTTTGAGGCGATGCTGCAAGATGAGCAGGGTGCTATCGAGCCCTTCATGGAGATTTGCCGTTTTATATGCCGCTTCATCGAGCCGGGAGAAGGTGCGTAAGGAGAGGACAATTTCACGAATGCGATCGGCCCCCACCTGCATCGAGCGCAAAATGCGCGGCGCATCCGTCATGATGAAGTCCAGATCCTCTGCTTCGAGGACTTCCGCGAGGGGCTCCGGAGGCTGCGGAAAATGGGCTTGGTAACTGTGGACAATTGCCAAAAGGCTGTCGATATAGTCCGCGAGATGCCGCAGGTTGCCGAAGATGAAATTGACCGGGTTGTTAATTTCATGGGCAACGCCCGCCACCAGTTGCCCCAAGCTCGACATTTTCTCGCTCTGGATCAATTGGCTTTGGGTGGCTTGGAGTTCCTGGAGCGTCTGCTCTAGGGCTTGGGTTTGCTGACGAGACTGCTCCTCGGCCTGGTTGATGTCTTGAATCAGTTGGGCATTGCCCCAGGCGATCGCAATTTGGTTGGCAAGGGTTTTAAAGGTCTCCCGTTCAATTTCACTAAACTGGGCGCGTTGGCTGTCGTGGAGTTCCAGGACGCCTATCAACTTCTGGTTGAACACCATGGGCACAGCAGTGGCCGCTGTATTTTGGTCGCTGGTATGGAGCTTTTGATCCTGCTGTGTTTGCCTCACCCAGGATGAGAGCGGGGTGGCGCATTGGTTGGACTGGGCGTCCTGATTCTTTTGCTGGAGCACCAGGCATTGTTGCTGCGCATCCCATAGATATACCGTCACCTGCTCAAGATGAAACTGCTTCCGCATCAGTTGGGTGGCATCGTTGAGCAGACGCTCCTGATCAAAAATCGCCGTGGCCAGTTCCGCGATCGCTACCGTGGTGGACTGGCTTAATTCGAGGGCATGGCTGTGGTCTTCAAGATGGTACAAGAGCTGGCCCATTTGCTCGGCCATGTCGTTAAAGCGGGCCGCAAGCTGGCCAATTTCATCCCGACTGTGGATGCTGCTCCGGGCGTCGAGATCCCCTGAAGCCAGGCGGCCCACCGTCGCCGTTAGCGCCACGATCGGCCGAGCCAGCACGTAGCCCAAGCCCACGGCGCTCAGACTGATCGCGATCGCACTGACCAAAACCACGACAATCGCCTCCCGCTGCTGGGCTTGGATCGGCGCAAAAAACTCCGCCTGGGGCTGGGCCACGACCAAAGACCAATCGGCCTGGGACAGGTTGACAACCACGCCCTGTTGCAGCGCGTCCTGGTGCATGAACGTGAAAAAGGGTTCCTTGCCGACGGTTGCCAGTTGGTCTTCCAGTTGGGGGATGGGCCGTAAGGAATCGGCATCCAGGTCAGGGGGGAGCCGTTGCTGTTGTTGCCAGCGGCTTAAATCTTTGGGAGCGAGGGGAGCGATCGGCTGCAAAACCAATTCAGGGGCATCATTTTGGGCCAACCGCACCTGATCTTGGGTCAGCAACAGGGCAAGATGTTCGGGATGGGAGCGGCTGACCATCTGTTGCAGCACATCCGCTCGATAGCGCAGCAACAACACACCAATTATTTCACCGCTGCGATCGCGCACCGGGCTACTAAAGTGCAGAATCGGTTCAGCCAGTTGCGCCGAATAGGTGACGGACGAAATCGCTGGAAACCTGGTTTCTAGGGGCGTTTGAAAATAGGGCTCCTCGGCATAGTCACGACCGATATTTCTCGGGTCGGTATCGACTAGCACCCGGCCCTGGCGATCGAGCAGGGCATAGGCGGCAATATTGAGCACATCCCGCCGGATCAGGGTTTCCAGCGTCGCTTCCACCTCCCCTTGAGATTGCGGCCGCACCCCAGGGCTGGCACTGAGGTAATTCACGAGGGTCGGCAGCTGGGCTTCGACTCGCACCGCATTGAGGGTTTGGCTGACAAATTGCTCCAGCATCAGGGCTGTTTGCTGGCTGTTGCTCAAGAGACTCTGTTGGGCGCGATCGAGCAAGACCCGGCGGGTTTCCTGCTGTTTCCAGACATTCAAGACCGTCAACGGCAGTAGCGAAACCACCAGCAAGGCTAAGATCAACTTGAGTCGCAGCGTTGCATTGGCAAACTGTTTCATGATGGGGTGTCCTGTTGCAATGCCTCCAGCAGTTCGGGGTTAATCAGTTGCTCGGCATCGGTTTGCTGATTAATCACGCCATTGGCGGCAAAGAAATCACTGTAAAGCCCGGTGGTGAAATGCAGTGAATCGTCAGGGGATAGTACCCCGGCCAAGGACTATAGGCAATGGAGAGGGGGTCCGGGGAGAGTTGCGGCGGACTGGCGATCAGCCCACAGCCAACGGCGAAGAAGACTGTAACGCAACAGAGACAAAACCAACGAATCCAGCGAACGGGACTGATCATGGCAGAATGTGTGGGGGAACAGCATCGGAGACGATATTAGAGGCGATATTGATGCGGAGCAGGTTTTGCCTAGGCTGTTGGCTTTGAGGGGGTTTGCCCCAGAAAAGTTCATGCATCTTCCGTGCTGGCAGGCGGG
>JBMYQW010000170.1:0-10216 GCA_049601735.1 Spirulinaceae cyanobacterium | reverse complement strand
GATATCTACATTGCTCGGAGCTTGGCGATTTTTGTCAAGCAAAATATTCAGCGCATCCGCAGTGACTTAGTGGCGATCATCGATGAGTTCGCCGGACGCATCTTTGAAGAGCTGGACTACACCCAGGAAGGGCGCAACGCCGAGCTGTTTGCCCAGCTCTACGGCTACCTCCCCGAGATCTATATTCCCCGCATCTATTGGCAATATACCGGTCGCAAGGTCTTGACCATGGAATGGATCGCAGGCACGAAGCTCACCCAGCTCCAAGCGGTGCAAGCCCAGGGGATTGATGCCACCTATCTAGTGGAAGTGGGCGTCGCCTGTTCTCTACGGCAATTGCTGGAGCACGGTTTCTTCCATGCCGACCCCCATCCCGGCAACCTACTGGCCACACCGGATGGCAAGCTGGCTTACCTCGACTTTGGCATGATGAGCCGGATCAAGCCCTACCAACGCTATGGCTTGATCGAGGCGGTGGTGCATCTGGTCAATCGCGACTTTGAAGCCCTGGCCCAGGACTATGTGAACCTGGAGTTTTTGACGCCGGAGACGGATCTGCGGCCGATTATTCCTGCTTTGAGTGAGGTCTTTGGCAATGCCCTCGGCGCGAGTGTCGCCCAGCTCAACTTCAAGAGCATCACGGACCAGATGTCGGACATGATGTATGAATTCCCCTTTCGTGTGCCCGCTTACTACGCCTTGATTATCCGGTCGTTGGTGACCTTAGAAGGAATTGCGATCGGTGTAGAACCGGACTTCAAGGTGCTCAGTAAAGCCTATCCCTACATCGCCAAGCGTCTGCTCACCGACCCAGCGCCGCAGCTCCGGGCCTCCCTGCGAGACTTACTCCTCAAGGAGAATAGCTTCCGCTGGAACCGCCTGGAGAATCTGTTACGTAACGCTCGCAGTTCCCAAGACTATGATTTTGAGCAGGTTTTGAACCAGACCCTGGAGTTTATTTTTTCGGAGCGGGGGGTATTCATCCGCGATCGCCTTGCCCAAGAAATCGTGCAAGCGATTGATCTGTTTGGGCAGCGATCGCTCTTCAATGCCACCGCCCTGGTGCGTCAGCAATTGGGACTCGCCGCGGTGGAGATGCCCGCTGATCTCCAATCCGCCCCCACCAGCGGTCAGAATTTGGAGCATATCCAAAATATCTGGGAGATTTTGCAGGAAACCCAAGGTTTTGACCCGATGCTCTTGGTTTCCACCCTGCCCAAATTATTGCTCAAGCCGGAACTGAAAAATATGGGTGAGGACGTTATGAATGGTCTGGCGCAACGGGTGATGGCTCGGCTGATCCGACAATGGCTGATGGCCAATCCCACCCAGCCCCCGCAACCCGTCCTGCCTTCGGCGTAGCGGATGATGGGTGCTCACTGAAGTAGCAGTCTCCCCGCTATACGCAACTGGCACAAGCCATTAGAATGGAGCCTTGAACAACCAACGCCTTTAGCGTCACCGTGGATTGCCCTAAATGCCGTCGTACCGCCCTGCTCGAAACCACGCTTCCCGAAGACGGGATCGTGGTGCATCGCTGTACTGAATGTAAAGGCCATTGGCTGCCTCAAGCTCAATATGCCCAATGGCAGGCCACCCATCCTGCTCAAGAAGCCACGGCCCAACTGCTCAATCAACCCGGCGGGCCGCCCTTCACGCCCTCGATTAGTGATGCGCGGGCGGCCCTCTGTCCAGAATGTCGGCGCTACTTGATGCGGATGAAGGTCGACGCCAAAACCCCGTTTTTTTTGGAGCGGTGCAATGAATGTGAGGGCTATTGGTGCGATCGCGGCGAATGGGAAGTGTTAATCTACCTGGGCGTGAGTGGTTCCCTTGAACAGTTTTTTGATCCAGACTGGCAAATGAAACTTCGTGAACAAAATGCGGTCAACCGCGAGCAAGAACAACTGCTAGAAAAGCTCGGCCCCGAACTCGCGCAAAAGGTTGTGGCGCTGGCGCAGGTACTCCAGCAACACCCCGCTGGCGACTACGCTTTGGCTTACTTAGTGCGGAAGGCGGCCCACAACGACGAGATTACTGAGTTGCGGGTTGAGTGAGTTTTGTTAAGTAAACTGTCTTGAGTCAATTTGCATGAGCGCCCTACTCGCTGTTGAACAGCTCCGCATTGCCTATCCTGGCACCCCGTCGCAATGGGCCGTGGATCAGATTGACTTTGCGATCGCCGCTGGGGAACGCCTGGGTTTTGTGGGCGAGTCCGGCTGTGGCAAATCCACGGTGGGGCGGGCGCTGCTGCAACTGCTGCCCACCGGAACCCGAATCGAGGGCGAGATTCGCTTTGAAGGGCGGGATGTGACCACCTTGAGTAACCGGGAACTCCAGCAGTTTCGCGGTGAAGCGATCGCCCTGGTCTTTCAAGACCCGATGACGCGGCTTGATCCGCTGATGACGATCGGTGACCATTGCCTGGAAACCCTGCGCAGCCATCGCCCCCACCTCTCTAAAGCCCAAGCCAAGCGCAAGTCTCTCGAAGTCCTAGATGCAGTGCGAATTCCCGCCAACCGTTGGGGCCAATATCCCCACGAGTTTAGCGGCGGGATGCGCCAACGGGTGGCGATCGCCCTGGCCCTGCTGCTCGATCCCCAACTCATCGTGGCCGATGAACCCACCACCAGCCTCGATGTCACGGTGGCGGCGGAGATTTTGCAGGAGCTGACCCGGTTGTGTGACGAGCGAAACCTTGGCCTGCTCTTGATCTCCCATGACTTGGCGCTGGTGGCCGAATATTGCGATCGCGTCGCCGTGATGTACCAGGGACAGATTGTCGAAACGGGCGCGGCGAAGACGATCCTGACCGCGCCCCAGCATCCCTACACCCAGGCGCTGCTTGAATCGGCGCTGCATATCCAGGCCATTCAGGAGCCAAACGACCCCGATCGCTTGGAGCCAGAGCCGCTACTGGCAGTCAAAGACCTCTGTCAGTATTACACCCTGGAGCCCAATTTTTTAGCCCAACTGATTACCCACCAGGAGCCGGAGGTGATCAAGGCGGTCGATCGCGTTAATTTTGAACTCTATCCTGGCGAGGTGTTAGGTCTGGTGGGCGAGTCGGGCTGTGGCAAGAGCACGCTCTCCCGCACCATTTTGCAACTGGTTCGCCCCACTTCCGGCACAGTGCGCTTTGGCGGTCAGGCGATCGAAACCCTCTCGGCGCGAGCCCTGCGGCCGCTGCGACGACAGATGCAGATGATCTTTCAAGATCCCCTCGCCTGCCTGAACCCCTTGATGACGATCGGCCAGAGCATTGCTGACCCGCTGCTGATCCATGGCATTGCCACGCCCACGGCCGCCAAGCAGGAGGTCTACAGCCTGCTCAAGCGAGTGGGCTTGACGCCGCCCCAAGATTATTATGATCGTTACCCCCGAGAACTCTCCGGCGGGCAGCAACAACGGGTGGCGATCGCCCGCGCCTTAATTACCCAACCCAAGTTGATTATTTGTGATGAGCCGGTGAGTATGCTCGATGCCACGGTGCAGACCCAGGTGTTAGAGCTGATGAAGGCCCTCAAGGCGGATTTCGACCTGACGTATCTGTTCATTACGCATGATTTGTGGGTGGCACGGTTTTTGTGCGATCGCATCGCCGTGATGCAAAAGGGCCAGATTGTGGAACTCGGCCCCACCGAGCAAATTTTCACGGATCCCCAGCATCCCTACACCCAAACCTTGCTCGGCGCAGCCCCCTTATTGAGTTCGGTTTAAACCAACCATGCCATTTCCCACCAAACGGCGTCATCTGCTCCAATCCCTCGGCGGCTTCCTTGCAATCGTGGGACTCGGACAGGGCAACGTTCAAGCGAACCCGCCTGCTCAGGCCTTCTACGTTGCGACCGATGGTGATGATGCCAACCCAGGAACCCTAGAACGCCCGTGGGCGAGCTTACAGAAAGCCGCTCAAACTCTCAAACCGGGTGAGACTGTGTATGTGCGGGGGGGTCTGTATCGGCTAACCGCAGCGATTCAACCCCAAGCGTCTGGCACAGCTGAGGCTTGGATTACCTATCAAAACTACCCCACCGAAGTGCCGATTTTTGACGCGGATGCGATCGCGGTTGGCCCCTGGGGCACGCCGAAAGACGAAAATATCTCAGCTGGCCCAAGTCGAAATGAGTTGTATGAAAAACGTCCCTACCCACCGGAGCGAGGAGTGTTTCAAGTGCATGATAGAAGCTATCTGCGCATTCAGGGATTAACGCTGCAAAATGCCCATAGTGCTGGCTTTGAAGTCCGGAATAGCCAATATATCGACCTGTTCAATAACACCACAATCAATACCTTTTCTTGCGGCATTCTCGTGGATGCGGGTATTCCGGTTCCGGAAGACCAAAGGAGCCATCATTGTCGGGTCATTGGCAACAATGTCACCGGGGCAAATAACGCCGAATTACAAATCATTCACCCGGACTTCACCAACCATACCCATGCTCCCCATGAGGCGATCAGTATGGGGTCAGTGGATTATTTCGAAATTGCCTACAACCATGTCAATTATTGCTACAAAGAATTGATTGATTGCAAAGACAGTGGCCGCCATGGGTTAGTCCATCACAATTATCTCCATAACAACCGTTCGATCGGTCTCTACGTTGATGCTTGGTTTGCAGAGTTACATGATCTGGGAATTTACGAGAATGTGATCCATAACTGCAAGATGGGGATGGTGATCTCGGTTGAAGGGGGCACGGTCGCACGGAATATAACGATTCGCCAGAATCAAATTTTTGACAACTTGGGGACAGGTATTATCCTCGGCACTTGGGGTAAAGACGGCTGGCGGGAGAATATCCAAATCTACAACAACACGATCTATCGCAACGGCTACGGCGATGGCGATGAAGAGGGGAACAATACCGAGACACCCTATTGGGTAACGGGGGGGATTTACCTCCATAGTCAGCAGGTCAAAAATCTCACCATTGCCAACAATATTTTTAATGCCAATCAATATTTCCAGATTGGCCATAGCCAGGCCTATTCTGACCGTGATTTAGCCCAACAGCAGATTCACATTCATCACAATCTTTTCTATGAACCCGTCGAGTATCCGTCGCAAACGCCCTTAAAGGTCTGGGCGAATGACGTGGCGATCGCCCTTCACGGTGACACAGATCTGTATGGCAATCCCCAGTTTATGGGGCGGGATGTGGTGGATCTGCGTTTACAGCCGGGTTCACCCGCTAGGGGTCAAGGCACGACGGATTTACCCAAGGCCCATGCCGATCTGGGTGCGCTCCCCAGTGGCCAAGCCCCAAATTTTTGGTGGGCGGCCCATTTTCCCCGTCAGCTCGATCCAGCAAGCGTCAGCCAGGTGAGTTGGTAAGCGTCCCCTGCATACGCTTGAGCCCTGCGTCCTCTCGCTTCGATACCATCCGTTTCATCCATAAACAAAAGCGAGAGGTTTATCGATACAATGATGCTACTCTCCGTGCGCCCTGCCCCCCTTCCCCTAACGGCTTATGCAGTTTCTGCCCCTATCGGACTTCCAGACCCAAGACACCCACCTGACCGCCCGCCAACGGGAAGTCCTGCTACACTTTTTGCTCGGCGCAGAAGATACCGATATTGCGGGCAAGCTCTACGTCACTAAAGACACGGTGCGTCGCCACCTCTCGGACATTTGCCGACTCTTCAACGCTGATGAGGAGCAATATTTCCAGCGATCGCAGCTGATGGCCCATTACGCCCGCTATCGCCCCGAGCTGTTCCGCGACTCGCTCATTTACGCCCATTCCACGCTGGATCTGGTCTTGAGTTATCACCAAGACAATGTCGCCGAGCAAGCGATCGCCCAGCCCCTGGCCGAGGCCCTGAGCCCCCATTGTCCCAACTGTCTCTATGCCGATCGCAACCTGCGGATGATTCCGGGTGGACGCAAGCAAATTCAAGCGGCCCTCCACCATACCAAGGCCCTGCTGGTGCTCCTCTCGCCTACGGCCAACGAAGAGACGATCACCGAAGAGGTGCGCATTGCCACTACGCCCCGGACAGAACAGGAGCCCTGTCGCGTGATTGTGGTCTACATCGATCGCCCGGCCCAATCGTCTAACTATGACTTGCGCCATTACTTGCAGACCGCCCATTGTCTGGAATGGTCATCGGGCAAAGCGCCCACGCCGCTCGTCGAGCAAATTGTCAGGCTGTTACAGACGCCCACTGTTGAGCGAGAGCACCCGGCGTCAACGGTTTCCGAGCTCGTAACCCCGCCACTGGCGACGGCGGAGACCACCGCAACACCGACCGATGCAGGGACGCTCCCCCCCGCGCCGATCGCCGAGCCCGAGTTGCCCACCGGCACGGTCATGCTCAGTTCGGACTTTTACATTAAGCGGGCCGGGGTGGACGATCGCTGCCTCGAAGAAATTCAAAAGCCTACGGCCCTCATTCGCATCAAAGCCCCCCGCCAGATGGGCAAGACCTCGCTCTTGGCGCGGATCTTGAATCAAGCCCAGGACTGGGGCTCCACTAGCGTCGTGGTGAGCTTGCAACTGGCCGAGCGCGATCGCTTTGCCAGCCTCGATACCTTTTTGCTCTGGCTTTGTGCCCAGATTACCCATCGCCTACAACTGCCCATGGCCGAGTTGCAGAGCCATTGGCAGGAGAATACCATTCTGGGGAGTAAAACCGCCTGCACAGACTACCTGGAACGACATATTCTCAGTACGATCCCGGAACAGCTTGTCTTGGGTCTCGATGAGGTAGATGTGGTCTTTGAATATGACACGATCGCCAGTGACTTCTTCGGTCTGTTGCGGGCTTGGCACGAGCAAGGCAAGAACGACGAGATTTGGCAGAAACTCTCGTTGGTGGTGGTACATTCCACCGAAGTCTATGTCTCCCTGCCCACGACTCAGTCGCCCTTTAATGTAGGTTTGCCGATTGAGTTGCCGGAGTTTGATGCCGAGCAGGTGCAGGGGCTGGCCGAATGCCATCGCTTAAATTGGCAGTCCGCCGAGGTGGAACAACTCTTGGCGATGGTGGGGGGGCATCCGTATTTGGTGCGCCTGGCGCTGTATCACATTGCCCGAGGGGAAGTTGCTTTAGCCGACCTCTTGGCTGATGCCCCCACCGATTCCGGGTTATATAGTGATCATCTCCGGCGGCTGTTGTGGATGCTGGAGCAATATCCCGAGTTGGGCCAAGCGGCGCGAGCGGTGATGGCGGCCGACGAGCCGATCGCCCTCGATGCCACGCTCAAGTTCCAGCTCCGGGGCTTAGGGCTAGTGCGGGCCGAAGGTCATCAGGTGGTGTCTCGTTGCAATCTTTATCGTCAATATTTGCAGACGCATCTGGCAAACTTATAAAAAAATGTTAAGAAACACGGGCACAAGCGCGAATCTCTCCTTGACTAGAGGCAGTCGAATCAGGGATGCCAAACAGATGTCTGCCTGTGCCTACCGGGTTGGTGGTGCGCTACCCACCAATGCGAGAACCTATGTCACCCGGCGCGCCGATAGCCTGCTCTTTGAGAAGGCGCTCACCGGACAGTTTTGCTATGTCTTGAGTTCCCGCCAGATGGGCAAGTCGTCCCTGCGCCTGCGCACGATCCAGAAGCTCCAGGAGCATGGCGTAACCTGTGGCGTGGTGGATCTGCTGCAAATTTGCAGCCGAGATATTCAGCAGGAGCAATGGTACGCGGCGATCGCCTACCATCTCACCCGCAAATTCAAGTTTGACGGCAGTTTTAAGCTCATTGACTATTGGCGAGCAGGTCGTCAACGCTTCAGCCCTGACAAGGTGCTGCTACATTTTCTGCTCCATATGCTATTGCCTCGGGTTAGGGGTGATCTTGTGCTCTTTGTGGATGAAATTGACAGCGTTCTGGGGTTGAATTTTTCTGTCGAGCCCTTCTTTGGTCTGATTCGTCAATGTTACGAACTCCGCCACCAGGAACCTGCCCTCGGCCGCTTATCTTGGGTTTTACTTGGTGTGGCTCAACCCGAGCAGCTCAGTCGAGAATCGCGGTTTAACCCCTTCGGTTTGGGGCAGCCGATCGAGCTGACCGGGTTTCGGCATGATGAATGTGATGTACTCCTCGATGGCCTGCGGGGACGGGTGGCGCGGCCGAAAAAGGTGATCGAAGTGATCTTGGGCTGGACGGGGGGACAACCGTTTTTGACCCAAAAGCTTTGTGCGCTCGTTGTCAAGCGAGTCCAGCAGCAGGCCGAGCCCTTAGCCAAGGGTCAGGAAAAGGACGTGATTCGCGGGCTGGTTGAGCAACATATTCTCACCAACTGGGAGGCGCAGGATGCACCGGAGCATTTGGGGCCGATCCGCGATCGCCTCCTCAATAGCCCCCAGCGTCGCTCCCTCCTCCAGCTCTACGCCCAAATTTTGCGCTACAAGGAAGTGCCTGCCGACCTTTCAGCCATCCAGATGGAACTGGTGCTCAGTGGCCTGGCCCAGCAGCAGCGCCTCGGCGATCGCTACGGCGGGCCCGTGCTCCAACTCGGTAATCGCATCTATGCCCAGGTGTTCAATGGGGCTTGGCTCCAGGCCCAAGGCGTTACAGCCGCCCAAGTTAAACGACCGACACCGCCGCCGCGCAGCGATACGCGCGACCAGGATGCCCAACTCCTCTACGACCATCTGCTCTACTGTGCGCGGAAAGAGCCGCCCCATGAGGTGATTGAACGGTTCCGGACGCTGTTCATTAGCTGTGTAGGCTACCGCGATCGCGCCATTGAAGCAGCCCTGCGTCGGATCATTAAAGACTGTCCCAGTTCTGAACCGTTTAACACCATTCTCAACCGCTGCTGTTACATTGCGGTGAACCAATGGCGTCACCAACAGAACAGCCGCAGGTTGAGTCTAGACCTGCTGGATGTCTTTGAGAGTCAGTCCTATTGGGATTTCAGCGGTTGGGATTTCAATAGCCGCATCACACGGCTGGTACAACAGTTTAGCCGCAGTGAAGAATACCGGGCTCTGCGCAACTTGTTTGTGGATGTGGATGCCCCCGCGAGCGATCGCGCAGCAGCAGACACGCCGATGGCCAACCATGCCTATCGCTATCCCTTTCTCTACCCGAGCTATTTTGCCCATGCCAATAGCTCTTTGGAGCATCGGGATGAAATTGAGCGCCAGCAAACGGAACGGAACTGGCAGATGCAGCGCGGCTTGCGACGCTACGCCTACGCCCTGAGTCAATATCAGCAGCGATCGCCAGAAACCCTCCTCCAGCAGCTCGATCACATTGAGACCAACCCCACGCTGCTCACCAATCAACAGCTCTACTGGGTACTCAAATGTTTTGTGGGTAAAGATAGTCAACAGCCCTACACCGCTAAAGACCTGGCTCGGCGCTTAATTTGGCAAACCGCCAAGTTTAAGCAATATGTAGACTTCAAGCGATCGCTCTACGACTATCTCACCGCCTCCGTGGAAGCCAGGGACTATCTAGATGATCCCAAGCATCTCGCCTATGTGCAAAAGCAGTTCAAGCTCCGCCTGCATAAATATCTCGAAACGATTCATGCCGATAAAGACTCCCAACGGGTCAACGAAACGCTTCTCAAGCAAACCTGCTCCCAACTGCTCAACTTCCTCGTCGATACCCCCGATCATCCCCAGGGACATTACCAGTTCGTGGATTTAATTTCCAATTGCAACCCGCTGCTGCTCACGGAAACCGTGATGAAGGTGATGCTGCTCTCCTCCCATACCAAACCCGCCTTCGAGAAACGCTTGGCTTCAGTCTTCCGCCATTACGACAGCCCGATGCTCGGCAGTAGCGAATGGCTGATTCCCTTCTTTGAAAATGTCAGCGTCGGCTTGACCGTGAACTTCAGCGGCATGGATTTTTCGGACTTGGATCTGCACCTGTAATGGGGGATTGGGGTTAGATGCTATAGGGGTATCCTTTGCGCAAAAGTCGGTATGAGCCTTGTGATAAAAGGCTTTGGAGGTTCGTTTGGAGCTGTTTTTTAGCCTGCTTGAGCTATGAGTGCTCGACTGAGCTGGTCGTTGGCAAAGCCTCCCCTTTGGGGATATGTCCCTGCGTTTGAGAGCTGGACTGTGGGGCTAATCCGCAAACCCCGTGAGCCTGGGGCTCAATCCCCAGGCTCAGAGCGAAAACCCGCTCATGGAACTTAAGAAAATAAATCGGTAATACGCAATCGCCAAAACTGGCTTGTGGTGGGCATTGTCTAGGCTGTTGACTTTGAGGGGGTTTGCCCCAGAAAAGTTCATGCATCTTCCG
>JBMYQW010000169.1:0-10233 GCA_049601735.1 Spirulinaceae cyanobacterium | reverse complement strand
ATGCAATCAAGGAAGCCTTTAGACAATTGTCCTAACTATCTCTTCCCTTGCCATATGAATACCACAAGCCCAGATATTATTGTCGTTAGCCCTGATGGGGAATATTGGATTGTTGTTGAAGTTAAACTCAATGACAGTTCTCATCAAAGGGCGATCGAGCAATTGAAACATTATATGGCCTCAGTCGGCTGTGCTCTGGGATTAGTCATAACGGGTGAACGGATTTCTCTCTTACGTGACTCTTTCGAGAAATTTCACGGTGAGTCGATTACTGTTGCCAAGAAAGCAATACTTCCAGAATCTCTACTCCCTCCTGTCAACGAGTCATGGCTTGGAAACAAAGAGTTTGAGTTTGCCTTACGGGTTCAATTGTGGCTTGAGACGCTCGGGCGAACTTCAAGCCTAGAATCTTTGCCTGAGGATTTACAAGAGCTGTTTGGGGAGCCAATTATCAGCCTCATTCGGTTTGGTGAGATTCGAGCTGCTGGACCGCGATGGAGTGGCGTTGCAAGTTGAAGCCAAGTGTCGTTTTTGTTGAAACAAACTGGGTTGTGGATGTTATTGTCCTAGCTCACTTGCAGAATCCTCAAGCAACAGAGTTGTTGCAGCAAGCTGAGGCTGGAGAGTTCGAGCTGTTTGTCCCTGCAATTTGTTTGGCGGAAGCCCGTGAAACTGTGCCACGCAGGTTTGCACCGCGATCGCGCCCAGAAAGCCTACGCAGGTTTGTCAAATGGGCAAGAGACACAGAACAGATTGAGCTTGAAGATGCGAATGCCGCATTTCGAGTGTTTGAAAAATTTGATACTTTAGTTGGCAATGAGTTGCGCAAGGTTCCAGAAAAATTAGCAGCTTTGGCATCACATCCTGGGCTGAGGGTTTTTCCACTTTCAGAAGCCATGCTGGAGCGCCAAGTTGATATCGGTGCGATGGATATTTCTCTAAAACCCTACGATCTAGCGATTCTGGCTGCGGTTTTGGTTGAAGCTGAAGAATTGCAACAACAGGGCGGGTGCTCTTGGGTTGGCTTCTGTGAACTCGATTCTGATCTTCAACCCTGGGATAAAAGAGGCAGACGCAAGCCCATTCTCAACGATCTTTATGACGCGTCACACGTGTGGGTGTATGGTGGCTTTCTACGAGAAGAAGTCTCTAATCTTCCCCAGGAGTGGATAACTCAAGCTGAGTAAAAATGCATACTTTAACCACTTCAGTCAAAATCTGGTGATTCCAATGACACAATCAAAGATAGCTAGACAGATAAGCTGTGATTTTCTCTTAGACTATCAATCATAGGCTCTACCGTTGCAGCTTCTTGTAGTGCATTGAGATCCGTCAGTCCAGATCACTCCTGTCAGATTAGCCCCTTCGAGGTCAGCCCACCTTAAATCAGCTCCTTGTAGATTAGCTTTCCGTAAGTCAGCCTCCTTCAGGTCAGCCCACTTTAGATCAGCTCCTCTCAGGTTGGCTTTTGATAGGAAGGCCTCTGATAAGTTGGCTCCTATCAGTTCAGCCTCAGTAAAGTTAACTCCTCGTAGGTCAGCTCCTACTAAACGGGCTCCCCGTAGGTCAGCCCCACGCAGATCAGCCCCTGATAAAAAAGCCCCATACAAGTCAGCTTCTCTCAGATCAGCGTCCCGTAAATTAGCGTTTATCATGATGCATTCCACGCAACGCTTCGTTGCCAACAAGGGTTTCGGATCAGGGCCAAACAGCAGCCCCACAAGTAGCCAACTCAATGGCCAAGTCAACCAAACCAGGTACATTGCTGGAATCCCTGCTGCAATCGTGTAAATCCCAATAATTTTGGCATTCTTCATATCACAGGGGAGGCTTTACCAGGGAGTGTTCTTGCCAATTTTATAAACACTCCAGTCATTCCGCTCAAAACCTGGTGATTTCACTCACATCCTCAAGAGATCGAAATTGCCCCCCAACCCAACTCAACCCACTCTTCTTCCGTTAGCCCCATCAACCTCAACCCCCCCGAGGTTCACAGGGGTGGGTGTGACCCCATCACGGAGCAAACCGGGCAAAAACCGGATACTGAGAAGCGTAGAGAGAAGACACCCCCCAAGACCCATGCTGCAACTGGCAATCCTCCCCGGCTCCATCTCCGCAATGTACGCTGATATTGCTCAAACCCAGACTTTGACCCAAGCCGATCGCTACGGCTTACTCGCTGCCATCCTCACGGGCGATATTGAAGACGACGAACGCCGCGCCATTGACCGCATCCTCCGCGCGGTCTGTCGCGGACGCTTGAGCATGGGCTAATCCAGGTCTTCAGCTTTCTCTCTATCTCCTCACAAATCTGACAGACCCAGCTTCACGGCTGGGTTTTTCTTTGGATTCGGACGTAACCTGCATGATTCACCAATGGGTCTGGGCGGATTGCATCCGCCCCTACAGGTTGACGGATTTTGCAGGGGGCTTTAGGGCATGGACAGCGATCGCAACTTTTAACAATAGATGCCAGCGAGAAACCGTGGGCATTGCCGAAACGTCTGTCATACAATCTACTAAGAGCCGGGTCTGGGACTCGGAATATTGCCTCTCTACTGCCTGTGTCGAACGCAAATCCTTCTGTGCCACCTCGCAATGGTGCGCTCCCCACACCCAGAGTTGCCGGGGGCGATCGCCCCTTGCCCTTTCCCAGTCCGGGGGGTGAGGAAGAGAGTATCAACCTCCGCCTGGCCTTGTCGGTGCTCAAGCGCCGTTGGTGGATTTTGCTGCTGGTGAGTTCGGCCATCAGCACCCTGATGGGCATTCGGGTCTTGCAAGAAGACCCCGTCTATCGGGGCAGTTTTCGGTTGTTGGTGGAACCGATCGCCAGCGACCAACGCTTTGACCAGTTCAGTCAAAGCCTGGTCAACCAACTGGGCCTAGAGTTTGACTACGACACCCAAATTCAGGTGCTCCAGAGCCCCACCGTCCTCCAACCCATGGTGGAGCGAATGCAAACCCGTTACGACCAGTTGGACTACGGGAGCTTGGTCAGCAGTATGAGCATTGCCCAACTCGAAGGCACGAAAATCTTAGAAGTGGGGTTTCAAGACTCCGATCCCAACAAAATTGAGTTTGTTCTGGATACGCTGGCGGCTGGCTTCATCGACTATTCCCGCACCGAGGAAAAAACCGGCCAGGAAAAGGGTCTGGTCTTTGTGGAAGAGCAACTCACTGAACAGCGCCAAGAGGTAGATGATCTCCAAGCGGAGGTGGAAGCCTTTCGCCGCCAAAATAATTTGCTGGACCCGGATGTCCAAGGGGAGTCCGTCGCCAACCGTCTCAATAACTTGGTTGACGAGCGCCGTACTGTAGCATCGTCGCTAGCCGAAACCGAGCGCCTGCAAAGCAAATTGCGCGATCAGCTCGGCTTGGACATTGATGAGGCGCTGGTGGTTTCCGCCCTCAGCGAAGCCCCCCGTTACCAGGCAATGCTGACCCAACTCAAAGACATTGAAACGGAACTAGCCCTGGAGTCGGCTCGCTTTAGCGCCAATCATCCCACTATTGCCCGTCTGCGGGAGCAGCGAGCGAATCTCCTGCCCCTTGTCCAGGCAGAAGCGGCCAAGGTGCTGGGTGAAGCGAGCCAAGGCAATGGCGCGAACGGGAACAATGTGAATAATGTTTCGCCCAACAGCATTCGCACCGGGCTGACCCAGTCGTTTCTGGAGACCACCAACGAGCGCCAGGTCTTGGCAACCCGAGCAGCGGCGCTGGCCTCAGCCGAGAGCCAGACGCGCCGAGATATCCAAAATTTTGCCCGCCTCAGCCGTGAATACAGCGATCTGCAACGGGAGCTGGAAGTGGCCACCCAGAGCTTGAGCCGCTTTCTGGAGGTGCAGCAGAGCTTGCAAATCGAGTCGGCGCAGCGCACTGACACCTGGAACTTGCTCAATGCGCCAGAAACCCCGCTCTATCCGATCGCGCCCGATGTTAATCGGGGCATTGCCCTGAGTCTCGTGGCGGGTCTAATCGCGGGACTCGGCGCAACGCTGATCGCTGAAAAGCTGGATGTGCGGTTCCATTCAGCGGACGAGGTCAAGGAGATGGCCCGACTGCCGCTGTTGGGAACCATCCCCTACCGCAAAGAGTTCAAAGGCAAAACGGGGACGGAGCGGACGTTGCCCCTGCGCCCCCTGGCCCAGCGGTATCGCACCTCGCCCTTTCTCGAAGCCTTTCGATCGCTCAATGCCAACCTCTCCTTCTTTACACCGGACAAGCCCCTCCAGGTGCTGCTGGTGACCTCTTCTGTGCCCCTAGAGGGCAAGTCCACCACCTCAATTCATCTGGCCCAAACCGCCGCCGCCATGGGGCAACGGGTGCTACTGGTGGATGCCGACCTGCGCCGCCCCCAGGTTCACGCCATGACCGATCTCCCCAATGTCTGGGGGCTCTCCCATGTCATTTCGATGGATCTCGATCCGGAGGAAGTGATCCAACAGTCGCCCAATGATGACAACCTGTATGTGCTGACCTCGGGGCAAATCCCCCCTGATCCCACCCGTCTGCTCTCTTCCCAGCGGATGCATAGCCTGGTGCAGACCTTCCGCCAAAACTACGACTTGGTCATCTTTGATACACCGCCGATGCTGGGACTGGCCGACGCCAAGTTTTTGGGCGTCCATACCGATGTCATGCTCCTGGTGGTGCGTCTGGGCTGGACCGATCGCAACCTGTTTAAGCAGGTGCTCGAGGCCGTCAAGGTGTCTCAAAATGCCAGCATTGGTCTGGTGGCCAATGGCGTCCAAGACTTCTCTTCGGGGTCCTACTACTATTACCACCGTTATTTCTCCGACGACGACAACCCGGAGGCTCAAGACTCATGAAATCTGCTGACCTGACGATCGCCACGCTCATTACCCTAACGGGGCTGGGGCTCCCGGCCAATGCCGCCGAAAGGGCTGACTCTCAAGCGGTCATCGGCGATCGCGCCGACAGGCTTGAGGTGGGCATTCCCCACCCCACACCTGCCGCCCCAATGTCCGACCCGACCGCGCTCCAGCTGGAGCGCGAACACCCTGTAGGGGGGGAAGGGGGGATTGAGCCCCTAGCCCAAGTCCCCAACTTTGAAGAACCCGAGGTCGATGGTCAACCCGTTTTTGAACCTCCCGGTGGGCGACCCATTGAACCCCTAGAGCCCGTCGAGCCCCTAGAGGACCAGTTTGACCTCCGCCCCCAGCGACCGTCGCCCCCCGCCCCGGCCACCCGGCCCGATCCGGATGCCTTTATTCCGGTTACGCCAGCCATCGCCCCGCCGAACTTTCAGCCCCTGCCCGCGGGTGCCTTGCCCCAGGAGACGGCCTATACCCTCGGTGGTGGCGATGTTGTGCAGATCAATGTCTTTGATGTGCCGGAATATACCGGGCAATATACAGTGTCGATCGATGGCACGATCAACTTACCCCTGCTCGGGCAGGTGCAGGTGGGCGGCTTGACCGTCGCCCAGGTGAATCAACGTCTCGAAGCGGCCTATAGCGTCTATTTGGTGCGTCCCTTCATTAACACCACTCTGATTGCGTTTCGGGCGGTCAACATTGTCATTGCTGGGGAGGTGGCCCGACCGGGGAACTATACCAACGTGGAGAGCAGCACCAATCGCCGCTTCCTCACCGTTGTCGAAGCCCTCGAACTGGCTGACGGAGTGACGCTCTCGGCCGACATTCGCAATGTGCAACTGCGTCGCCGCGACCAGGGCTTTGAGCAGGTCTATCGCCTCAACCTCTGGGACTTTTTGCAAAACGGGGATGCTCGCCAGAACGTCACCCTTCGCGATGGGGATAGCCTCTTTGTGCCCACTGCGGCCGTGACCGACCCGGTGGATATCCAGGTACTGCTTGATGCCAGCTTTGCCCCAGATGCCCTCCAGCCCGTGCCCGTGGCGGTGGCGGGCGAGGTGAATCGACCAGGGACCTATGTCGTCGCCTCCGGCAACCAGCCCGGTGCGGCGCAACCGCCCACCGTCACGGAGGCGATCGTCCAGGCGGGCGGCATTAAGCCCTCCGCCGATGTGCGCAATGTCCGGGTGCGTCGCCGCGATCGCCGGGGCAATGAGGAACTGATTACGGTGAACCTCTGGGCCTTGATTCAGGAAGGGGACATTACTCAGGATGTGGTGCTCCAGCCCAACGATGCGATCGTCATTCCCCGTGCCGAGGTGCTCAACCCTGAAGAAACCCTGGCGATCGTCACGGCTAACTTCTCACCCGATGAGATTCAAGTCGCCGTCATCGGGGAAGTGGAAGGGCCCGGGCGTCTGGTTTTGCCGCCCAACAGCACGCTGAACCAGGGCATTTTTGCCGCTGGTGGCTTTGAGCAAAGCCGCGCCAAGAAAGGCTTTGTGGACTTGATTCGGCTCAACCCCAATGGCACCGTGACCAACCGCAAAATTGATGTGGACTTTGCCGCAGGGTTGAACGAGGAAAACAACCCCATCCTGCTCAATGGCGATGTGGTTGTGGTGCGGCGCAATGCGGCGGCTGGCTTTAGCGACGTGATCGGCACGGTGTTGCGACCCTTCACGGATGTCTTTAGTGCGATCCGGCTTTTGGAAACCCTGATCGACTAAGGCAGCGTCAATTTTAGGGGCTCTCATCTATGGAACTCAAGCAAATTAATGGCTAACACCGCGATCGCCAAAATTGTTTCGTGGTGGGCAATGCCCACCCTACTAGCGTGACACGCCTTAAATAGTGGGTTGGATTATCAAGGGGCAAATCCCTCAAAGCACTAACTGTGTTGGTTTACTCTGCGAGAAGCAAGCTATGCTCCGCGCAACCCAACCTACACCCATACACCTTTTTAGCTGTGTCACAGCACTACGCAATTCTCTAAACCCTGAACCCTAAACCCTGAAGTGCCCCAGCTTCCCCTCCCCCGTCTGATTACCCTGATTGTGGGCATCTGCCTGATTCTGGGGCTCGTACTCTGGCTCGTTGATTCTCTCTATCGGCTCTATTTCCAGATTTCCTTTACCGCCCCCCTCCTGGCAAACTTGCTGCTGTTGCTGATTTTGGTGATCTTGGGGCTACTGATTTGGGCTTTTTTCTATTACTTCAATCTGATTACCAACCCCCGCGCGGCCCAACGTCATGCTCAACGCCAGGCCCAACGCACCCCACCGATTCAACTGCCCCAGGAAAAGACGGCGATCGCCCAAAAAAACCTAGTCGCGGTGCAGCGTCAGGTGCAACAGATCCAAGATCAAGTCAGCCAGACCGCCCTCCTCAGCCGCTCCCAAGAACTCGCGGCCAGCCTCAAGCGGGGCGAACTCAAGGTCGTGATTTTTGGCACGGGTTCAGCAGGCAAGACCGCCTTAGTCAATGCCTTGATTGGTGAGATGGTGGGCGAGGTGGGTGCGACCCTGGGCACAACGGAGCTGGGCCAAGCCTATACCCTGCGCTTGGCGGGGCTAGAGCGCGATCTGCTTTTGATCGACACTCCCGGCATTTTGGAAGCGGGCAGCGCCGGAACCGAGCGGGGGGCGATCGCCAAGCAACTGGCCACCGAAGCCGATCTGCTCCTGTTTGTGGTGGATAACGACCTGCGCCAGTCGGAATACGAACCGCTCCAAACCCTGGCTGGCATGGGTAAGCGATCGCTGCTGGTGCTCAATAAGCGGGATTTGTACACCACCGCAGAGCAGTCCCTGCTCCTGCGTCAACTGGCCGCCCGCGTTGCGCCCGACATGACCGCAGCCGACGTGGTGGCGATCGCCGCCCAGCCCGCTCCCTACGGCTCCGCAACCGGAGCGATGATGCAACCAGAACCGGACATTCTGCCCCTGCTCAAGCGCATCGCTGCGATCCTGCGGGCCGAGGGCGAAGACCTCATGGCAGATAACATCCTCTTGCAGTCCCAGCGCCTTGGCGACGAAGCCCGCCGTCTGCTCGACAAGCAACGCCGTCGCCAGGCTGACCAGATTATCGATCGCTACCAATGGATTGGTGCGGGAGCGATCGCGGTCACGCCCCTGCCCGTGGTGGATTTACTCGCCACCGCCGCCGTTAATGCCCAGATGGTCGTGGAAATTGGCAAGGTTTACGGTTGCAGCCTCAACCTCGATCGCGGCCGCGAATTGGCGCTCTCTCTGGGCAAGACTCTGGTCAGCCTGGGCATCGTCAAGGGGGCGGTGCAACTGCTCTCCACCGCGCTGCAATTCAATGTCGCCACCTATCTGGTGGGCAAGAGCATCCAGGGCGTCAGTGCCGCCTACCTCACCCGAATCGCGGGCAAGAGCTTTATTGAATATTTTCGCCATAATCAAGATTGGGGCGATGGTGGCATGGCCGAGGTGGTGCAGCAGCAGTTTCAACTGGTGCAAAAGGAGGCCTTTGTGAAGGGCTTTGTCCAGGAAGCGATCGCTAAGGTGATTACGCCCCTACAAGACCGCCTCCAGATGAGCGCCCAGCTTGACCCCCCCGTCGAGCAACCTGATACCGAAGCCCCCTCTCAACTCGGCGAAGCAATGCTCATGCCCCTCGCCCCTGCCACACCGGAACCCCTACCCGAAGCCTATCAGCTGCCTTATCCTGAAGATGAGTCCTATCCTAATGATTGGGCCGAGCCTCCGAATCAACAGCAAGACGATTGGTAAACATCAACCCGTAAACACGATTGCGCTGAAGCGCATTGCCAAAGGCAAGCGTCAAAACTCTCTTGTCGTGGGCAATGCCCACTCTACGTCTACGAACTACGTCTACGAACTGCAAACTGTTAACTGCTAACTGACAATGACCCTCCGGATTTCCTTTACCCAAAAACAACTCATCCAATGGTTTGAAATCGTATTTGCCATTACCGGTCTGATGTTCTTTGCTGGCGGCTTCAATGGTCTGGGCGGTATCCGCACCTTAGCCCGCTTTGGGATCTTTTTTGTCTCCTCTGGGCTCCTGGTGCTGCGTTGGGAGATGACCGCTTATTTGCTCAGAGGAATCCCCTTTTTGGTGATCATCAATACCATTTCGTTTGCCTCGTTTTACTGGTCAGAAGTTGCGGGCGAAACGATGGTTGCCGTGCGTGAGATTCTCTATATGGCTACTTTTGGTCTTTATTTAGCCACTCGCTATACTTTGCGAGAACAGTTAATGCTGCTCTGTGTGGCAATCCAATTTTGTGCCTTGCGTAGCACCTTTGAAGCCTTGGTCGGTTCAGGCGTTCACCAAGGTGACAAATTCAACGGACTCTGGAAAGGCATCTATCACCATAAAAATGATCTCTCAGCCATTATGACCTTGGGCAGTGCGGGGCATTTAATTTTACTCTTCGATCGCAACTTTAATCGTTTCCTCGCCGCCGGGGGCTTGGGGTTTTTGATTTTTGTGATTTTGATGAGTGGCTCGAAGTCTGGGCTGGTAAATATCTTTGTGCTTGTGGGAGCGTTGTTTCTGCTCAGAACCATTCGTTGGCGAAATCTATTGATGATCATTATTTTTGCCACCTTGATCGGCACTGCTATTCCCATCACCACGGTCATTTTTGGTAACTGGGACAATATCATGTTGAGCCTAGATAAAGACCCAACCCTCTCGGGACGCACCGAGATTTGGGGTTATGCTATGACCCAGATTCCCAAGAATCCCTACTTTGGTTTTGGCCGGGGCGTCTTTTGGAATCGACTCCTCAGCTATCGCAATGAAGCAGGGCTCGCTGTGGTTGGGGAAGGCCCCCGGAACCTCCTGTCAGGAACCTATGCGCCGCCCCATGCCCACAATGGTTTTGTAGATACCCTGCTTGAGGTGGGTCTAGTGGGATTAAGCTGCTTGATGCTCAGTGTGCTGCTGTTCGTGACTCGTACCGTCAAACGGATTTATATCACTGAGACGCCGGAAGATTTTTGGCCCTTGATCTTTCTGACCTTTTTTATCATGTACAACTTTACTGAAAGCCTGATCATGCTGGGGGAAAATGTCTTTTGGGTCACGTATATTGCCCTAGCGAGTAATGTTCGGATTGGGGCTCAGGAAAAGCAATTTGAGACGCCTTCCATTCGGGAGCGATCGCTCCAGCCAACGATCACGTTCACAACCCCTGAGCAGGAAGCTGTTCGGGCAGGGAAAAGCAGTAAGATTAGCAAAATTAGCCAAGTCCAAAGAACTAAAGTTCTTCCCCCGCGCCGCTAGGGACTGTCATCATTTAGATTGCAAACTTCTCAGAAACAAATATTTGATTAGTACATCATACCCCGAACCCACCCCGGTCATCGCTACGCGAGACCGCCCCTCCCGAGAGGGG
>JBMYQW010000168.1:0-10262 GCA_049601735.1 Spirulinaceae cyanobacterium | reverse complement strand
GGAAATCCCGTAGCGCGGGCATCTTGCCCGCCACCCAAACAGCTCATTTCTGGAATATTTTTTTCCTGGGAATACTCTTAGCGTAGCCAAAGCGGATTTGCTCTGAGACCCCGATCGCTCTATTGGCAAGGAGGATTGAGGGCGTCGAATTTATTCGATTCGTCCGTTAGGAGCGATCGCCTGACTATGGTACTCGGTGAGACGGGGCAACGGCCCAGTCGGGTAAACATTGCCAAACTTGCTCAAGGAGATCCGGTGCATCCGCATCAAACCATTGGATCTCGGAGGTGGCGCGAAACCAAGTGCGCTGACGTTTCGCAAACTGGCCTGTGTGGGTGGCGATTTGGGTGATGGTTTCTGCTAAGTCCCAATCGCCTGCCAAATATCGTTGCATCTCGGCATAGCCCAAGGTTTTGAGCAGGGGCAAATCTGCACCATATTTCTGGATCAACTGCCGAACCTCCGGCTCAAAGCCTTGTTCAATCATGGCATGGGTGCGCTTGAGAATGCGATCGCCCAACTGCTCCGTATCCAACCCCACATAAAACACCGGATAGGGCGGTGGATCCTCTCCTTGTTGCTCAGAAATGGGGCTGCCCGTCACATAAAACACCTCCAACGCTCGGACTGTACGGGTGGCATCGTTAGGATGAATTTTCTGGGTAGCAGTGGAATCAACCTGCTGGAGCATGGCGTAGCATTGGGCTTGACCCAGTTGACTCAAACTGTTGCGTAGCTCGGGCTGGGGGGGAACGCGGGGGATTTTTAGACCGCGGGCGATCGCTTTAACATAAAGCCCCGTCCCTCCGACCAGCAGCGGAATCGTGGCTGTACCCGCGAGAATCTGCCAGGCTCGGCGTTGATAATCCGCCAGGGTCAGGGTTGCAGTCGGTTCGCAGATATCAATGAGCCGATGGGGAACCTGGCGTCGCTCCTCAGCATTGGGCTTTGCTGTACCAATATCCAGCTCACGGTAGACCTGCCGCGAGTCGGCACTTAAGATCACGGTTTGCAGCCGCTGCGCCAGCAGCACACTCAAGCCCGTCTTACCACTGGCGGTGGGGCCGCAGATTACAATTAAGCCAGGGGGACACGAAGGTAGAAGGGCATTGCTTACCACATCAGAGTACTCCTTGAAAATAATTATCCCAAGGCAGGCGGGACGCCTGCGCTACGGTTGATCCTCGGAAATCCTGTAGCGCGGGCATCTTGCCCGCCACCCCAAAAGCTCATTTCTGGAGCGTTTTTTCCTTGGAATACTCTCAGGGGTCTTGCCTGCTCCCCTATCATTACTGAGCCAGATCGGCATCATTCTGACCGAAGGGCAGTTCAATTATGAACGTCGTCCCCTGCCCCACTGCCGACTGAAAGTCGAGTTGTCCGTGATGACGCTCGGTAATGATTTGATAGCTGATGGCGAGGCCCATGCCCGTGCCTTGACCGACAGGTTTGGTCGTGAAGAAGGGGTCAAAGAGGCGCGATCGCGCCGCTTCAGGAATACCAGCGCCGTTGTCAGCGATCGTGATTTGAATGGTACGATCTTCAGTCTGCCCCGTCTCAATGCGAATCTGGTTGGGGTGAGCCATTATTTCCGCCAGCGTACGATTTTGGTTGGTTTCTTCGCAGGCATCAATGGCATTAACCAGCAAATTCATAAATACTTGATTGAGCTGGCCGGGGTAACAGTCAATCCGGGGTAAGTCAGCATAGTTTTTGATGATTTGGATCTCGGGGCGGTGCTTATTCTCCTTGAGACGATGGCTCAAAATCTGCACTGTGCTATCGAGCCCTTCATGGATATTGACGGCTTTTTGAGCGGCTTCATCTAAGCGAGAAAAGTTCCGCAGCGACGCGACAATATCACGAATGCGTTTAGCCCCCGATCGCATCGAGGTGACGACATCGGTAAAATCGGTCAGCAAAAACTCCAGCTCAACTTCTTCAAGATAAGTTGCCAATTCCGGTGGAATCTGCGGAAAAGCCTGCTGATATTGCGCCACAACTTGCCCAAGTTCCTGGGCGTAGTCTTCGACATATTGCATATTGCCCCAGATGAAATTCACGGGGTTATTGATTTCATGGGCAATCCCCGCCACCAGTTGCCCCAGGCTCGACATTTTTTCCGTTTGCACTAACTGGGCTTGGGCGGTCTGGAGGGCTTTGAGCCGTTCTTCGACCGAGGCTTGAGAATCCCGCAATTCCTGGATGATCTTGCGCAGCATCGTCTCTTTCTTGTCGTTGGTTGCTTCGAGTTCATCACACAGCCGCTCCGATCGCGCCAACTTGCGCCGGAGCAGACGGTTTTCCTTCTCTAGCTGATGCAGACTCGCCTCCAGCTCCGTTTTCTCCCCTTGAACTGTGCCCGCTTGAACGGTCGCGCCCTGGGTCATGATGCCTCACCCAGCAAGAGGGTAATGAAGGTTTCATTGTGAAAATGCGTCACCCCCTGCTGCTGGAGGGGCGCGATTTCTCCGTTGGTATAGAACCCACAACTGGGCAGGGTTTGGGTTAAGCAATCTTGGGTGAGTTGATATTCTTCTTGGGTACGCCGTCCCAAGATCTGCCGCCGACTGGCGCAGGAAAAAAAGAGCGCCGCACTGGGTTGCTGCCCGGTTGGATATTGGTCGAGGGCTTGCTGCATCGAGGTTTGGGAGGCTTGCAGAATGTCATCCCGGGTGGTTTCGGTAATCTGGACGATCGCCCCTTCTGGCACATCCCCAAAAAGCGTTACGGCGCCAGTGGTGGCATCGTATTGACCGCTGGGCGCTCTCATGTAGTAGCGATCGCCCTCAAACACAGCCAGGGGATATTCCGAAGAAGGGGCGCGATCGCCAATGTAATATTGATAAAACTTCAGAGCCGGTTCCTGGTCAATCTCCTGAATCACATTGGCTTGGGCTTTGGTCACGACCCCTGTCTTGCCGATCGGTTGCCAACCACTGGCCACGCCATGGCTAAACACCACCGGCCCCGCTACCGTCAAAATCGGGATCGCGTCGCTGTAAACATCTGTGCCGCAGAACTGATAAGTCTGCTTAAATCGCCATTGGTCGGCGGTGAGACCGCCAAAAATCGGAATTTCAGGGCCGAGGGCGGTTTTGAGCGCCGCCAAAATCTGGACGGCACTGGCGGTCAAACTCTCGGGCAAGGTCAAACAAAGGCGCACAGGCTCCGTTTGGCGCTCCGTGGCATGGCTGACTGCCTGGCCCACCGCCGCCGCTAGATCTTGGGAGAGCCCTGTGCCGATACCAGCCCGCAACGTGATGCGATCGCTGCAAAAGAGCATCAGCGTCAGGGAATCTTCCTCAAACCCCAACACCGAAGAAATTTCGCCATCGGTGGTGCCGCCAATCAGTTCTAGTTCGGGAAAGGCGGCTTTGATCGTTTGCAGAATTTGCCCGTGATCAAAATCAATCGCACTGAGAACTATTCCGGCTTGGGGTGTTTGACCCCCTAAGGCTGTTTGGCATTGTTCCAGGACTTGGGCGATCGCATCGTGGGTATCGAGGTCATTACTATGACCCACAACGGTTTTAAGCATGGCGCAGAACGAACTCTTTTCTTCCGTTAAAGATTCTCAATGCTACTTCGCCCACTCTATCCCCTCTGCCGGAAAACATCTTCTGAAAGCACGGGGAACAATACAGAAATTAACGAAGTTCTCCTGAGTAATACCAACATTCGGCAAGCAAAACCAAAGTTATAGAGGGGTGAGACTTTCTCCTCCGGAGCGCTCCGCGTAGGCGAATCCAGCCCTCGGGCTTACGACTTCGCTCAGACTCCGCTGGTCTAGACTTCGGCGTTGCTCAATCGCAAAGTAATGATGGCAAATCCAAAACAAATGCTCAGAAAGTATCCCGCCAAGGGATATGGCAAAATGGAAGCCGGAAAATCATGCTCAAGGTTCAGCTTGCGCTACCACCATGACTAAGTTCGTCTTCGTGACGGGGGGCGTCGTCTCCAGCATCGGCAAAGGCATCGTCGCTGCCAGTCTGGGTCGTCTGCTCAAATCGCGGGGTTACTCGGTGTCGATCCTCAAGCTCGACCCTTATATCAATGTTGACCCCGGCACGATGAGCCCCTTCCAGCACGGTGAAGTCTTCGTGACCGAAGATGGCGCAGAAACGGATCTTGACCTCGGGCATTACGAACGCTTCACCGACACCTCCATGTCTCGCTTCAACAGTGTCACCCAGGGCGCTGTCTTTCAAGCCGTGCTCAATAAAGAACGCCGGGGTGATTACCAAGGCGGCACGGTGCAGGTGATTCCCCATATCACCAACGAAATTCAAGAGCGGATTCAGCGAGTCGCTCAAAACTCCCATTCCGATGTGGTGATTACCGAGATTGGGGGCACGGTTGGAGATATTGAGTCTCAGCCCTTTCTAGAGGCGATCCGTCAGTTTCGTAAGACCGTGGGGCGCGGCAATGCCGTGTTTATGCACGTGACGTTGATTCCCTGGATCGCCGCCGCCGGAGAACTCAAGACCAAACCCACCCAGCATTCGGTCAAGGAGCTGCGATCGCTCGGCATTCAACCCGATATGCTAGTCTGTCGCTCTGAGCACCCGGTCGAACTACCGATCAAAGAAAAGCTCTCCAGCTTCTGTGATGTGCCTGTGGAGGCGATCATTACCTCGCCCGATGCCAGCAGTATCTACGAAGTGCCGCTAATTCTGGAGCGCGAGGGCCTGGCACATCAGGTGCTCGCGCTGTTGCAACTGGAGTCGCGCACGCTGGATCTGTCCCAATGGCAGGTTTTGGTCGAACGGATGAAAGCCCCTCAACATAAAATCACCGTGGCGCTCGTGGGCAAATATGTCCAACTCAGTGACGCCTATCTCTCGGTGGTGGAAGCTCTCACCCACGCGGCGATCGCCGCCGAGAGCAGCGTTGATGTGCGGTGGGTCAATGCCGAAGACATTGAAACCCAGGGGGCCGGAGCTCATCTGGCGGATGTTCAAGCCGTGATTGTGCCCGGTGGCTTTGGCGTTCGGGGCGTCGATGGCAAAATTCTGGCCATCCAATATGCCCGTGAGCAGCACCTGCCCTTTTTAGGGCTGTGTCTGGGGATGCAATGCTCGATCATCGATTGGGCCCGGCATATTGCCCAATTGTCCGATGCCCATAGTGCGGAATTTGATCCCGACACGCCCCATCCGGTGATCAATCTCTTGCCCGAGCAACAAGACGTGGTGGATCTCGGCGGTACGATGCGCCTCGGCCTCTACCCCTGTCGGATTAGC
This sequence comes from Spirulinaceae cyanobacterium, assembly GCA_049601735.1. Lineage (GTDB taxonomy): Bacteria > Cyanobacteriota > Cyanobacteriia > Cyanobacteriales > Spirulinaceae > SIO3F2. The sequence continues at coordinate 5,016 of JBMYQW010000168.1, read as the reverse complement.
CCCGACACCCTAGCCGCCCAGCTCTATGGCGAAGAAGTCATTTACGAACGCCATCGCCACCGCTACGAATTCAATAATGCCTACCGACATCGCTTTGCCGAAACCGGTTACGTGATCAGTGGCGCGTCGCCCGACGGTCGCCTAGTGGAAATGATTGAATATACCCCGCATCCCTTTTTCATCGCCACCCAGTTTCATCCCGAGTTCAACTCGCGTCCGAGCCGTCCTCACCCCCTCTTCAAGGGCTTAATCGAAGCCGTGTTGCACCAGTTGGGCGCGACCCGTGAAGCGAATGCTGCCGCTCCGGCGGCTATGCCTATGCGAGCTTAGGAGATTTCTGGCAATGAATATACCAACAACAAGTCGGAAATGGTGCGTTACGCTGTCGCTTTAGCGGAGCCATGCCTGAAAGGCTATACAGCACCCTACGCGGTATAGCCTTTTCGAGAAATCGCCTTAAAGTACGCCAGGGAAAAAATGTTCCAAAAATGAGTTTTTTGAATGGCGTTCAAGATGTAGATATCCCTCCGGGAGGCTACGCCAACGACTCCGCTCAGTCACCATCCGCGCTACCGAGTATTGGAGAGGATTAACCATAACGCAGGTGTTCCGCCTGCCTTGGGATGATGATTTTCGTCGCCATTCTGGTTTAGGTTTTCGGCAACTGTTGCAACACCCATTCAAACGTTTGGAGCGTCGGCCCGAGGGCGGCAACATCCGGCACGGTAAAGAGTTGCATTTTGGGAAACCGGGGTTCCTGGGGGTTAATCGGCAGAGCCAAACCAATGGAACTCAGCCGACTGCGCAGGTCGAGCCAGCCCGCTTCATGGTTGAAGGGGGCCGTTTCGGCATAGAGCCGCGAGTCGATTTGCAGGTTGCCATCGATGCCGACAAAGAATAGATCGACTAAAGGTTGAGGCGTATGCAACCGGGCCGCGAAGCCACCGTAGCGATCGCCCGTGCCCCAATGAATCTTCATCTCATCTCCGTTGTGGCGAATCCAGTCGTAGAGCTTGCGGATGAGTGCCAGCTCATCCTCGCCAAAGCGAGCAGCATAGGCGGTGAGGAACGAAGACTCGTCCCATTGGCGGCGTTCTCGGGAGGTGCTGGCCTTCTTCTGGATCGCTTCAGCAGTTTGCCCAATCACATTGGCAACCAGTGTTTTTAAGCCATTTTCCGGTGAAATATACTGTTTGATTTCCACCGCCAGCACCTCAGCCGGATCAATTTGCTTATTGAGAAATTCCACGACCCGTTGCACCCCTGCTGGCACATGGTCGGCTACAAAAACCAGGCGAATTTTGCCCGCCTGCAAATTCGTTTTCACCTGCTGCCAAAACTGTTCTTCATGGGCCTCAGCTCCCAAAAAATCCGCAAAGACCTGCTCCGGGTCACGGTTTTGGCGGCGGCAGTTGACCTCAAACTGATCCACGATCGACTCCACCGGCCAATACACCGCCGCATTCGCTGCATAGTCGAGCATCTGACCAATAATCTCTTGCCTGAGGCGCGGTTCGCCCTCGTGCTGGACTTCGACAAGGGTGGGAATGGCTTGCTGATCGAGAAATAAATGATTGAGCGACCACCGCTCGATGCCCACATCTTCCGTGGGAATACTGCCCGTGCGCCGCACCACCAACCAATTCAAGGGGGTCTGCTGCTGCGCGGTGGTGTGCGGTGCGACCCCGAGCAGGTTAGGATACCGCTCAAGTAATTCCTGCAACAGAGATTCCGAATCATAGGGCTTCTCGGTCATCGCCACCAATTGATCATTCCCTTGAATGAGATATATGCCGCCACTCATAACGTTGATTGTCCAAATGATTAGGGTTTGTCTAGGCTGTGCTATCTGGGCTTCGCTATCTGAAATGATGCGGTATCCCTTGGCGGAGTGCAAGGAATTACAGCGCGATCGCTAGAGCACCCATTCTCCAGTGAAGACCCGTTGGGCCGGGCCGGTCATGTAGAGGTGATTGGAGGTGGCATCCCAATGGATCTGCAACGACCCTCCTGGCAGCTCGACGGTGGTTTGGCGATCGCAGCGCCCCGTCAACACTCCTGCCACCACGGTGGCACAAGCCCCCGTCCCGCAGGCGAGGGTAATGCCCGCGCCGCGCTCCCACACCCGCATTTTGAGATAGTCCGATCGCACCCGTTCTACAAATTCAGTATTCGTGCGCTGGGGAAACACCGGATGGTGCTCAAACTGTGGCCCCAGGTGATTGAGATCAATCGCTGCGACATCGTCTACAAACGTGATGCAATGAGGATTTCCCATGCTCACACAGGTCACGTCCCAGGTTTGTCCGGCGACCTCTAGCGGGGTAGCGATCGCTTTCTCTTCGGGGTCAACCAACGTCGTGGGGATCTCCTGAGCCAACAGTTGGGGCTCGCCCATATCTACTTTTACCTGCCCCTGAGCCAAGAGTTCCGGAACGATCACGCCCGCCAGCGTGTGAATTTTATATTGCTTCTGGGTTGAAACCTCACCTTCTAACTCGGCTACGAAGCGGGCATAGCAGCGAATGCCATTACCACACATTTCGGGCTCAGAGCCATCGGAGTTAAAGATGCGCATGGTGTAGTCCGTGCCATCTTGACCCGGCAGCACAAAAATCACGCCATTGGCCCCGATGCCAAAATGGCGATCGCACAGTTGCATCGCTTGTTCGGGAGAGATGCGGGGGGTCGCCGTCTGACGGTTGTCAATTAAGATAAAGTCGTTGCCCAGACCGTGATACTTGGTAAACTCGATTGTCATATGCTTCCTCATGTTAGGGGCGATAGTTGCAGGCAATAGCTGCGGGCGATGGTTGCAGGCAATGCAGATTGCTCCGTTGGGCCAAACTGGCAATTTTTCAAGTTAAGGAACTGGATGTAATTATGGCTGACTTTGACACTGGACTGCCGAGCATCCGTCAAATCCAAAAATGGATTGCGGACAAGCAGGCGGTTGAGATTAAGCTCATCACAGGGGATAGCCTCACGGGCCAGATTGTCTGGCAGGATGCTTACTGCCTGTGTATTGCCGATGCTGAGGCGGCCCAAACGGTGGCTTGGCGGCAGGCGATCGCTTACCACAAGGCGGTATAGCACCATCAAACTGCCAGAGAATTCTGTAGTAGCGCAGGCGTCCCGCCTGCCAGCGTTCGCGCAATATCCTTCATTACCTGTCCTTGGCAATTATGCGTTTTTCCCCTTCCTCTCTCTCCCCTTGGCTGGGTGCTACCGTGGGCCTGGTTAGCACCGTGAGCGTTGCCACCGCCCCAGCGATCGCCCAAACCCTCAACGTTCGTGTCACTCCCGCAGCCCCGCAACTGGGCGAGACGATCTCCGTCTTCATTACCGGGGCCAGTGGCGAGTCAGCACCCATGGTACAGATGGGCGGCCAAACCTATCCGGCCTTTGCGATCGGTGGCAATCGTTACCGCGCCTTGCTGCCCACCTCTCCCCTAGAAGCGGCTGGGGGACGCACGATTCAGGTGCAAGATGCCAGCGGCCAGCAACAAACGCTGGGGGTCACTGTGCGGGGGCGCTCCTTTCCGACGCAGCGGATTACCCTCAGGGGTGGCGGCAGCAACGCCACCCAGTACGAACTCGATCGCGTCGCCGCGTTCAAAACAATCGTCACGCCCGAAAAACATTGGCAAGGCCCTCTCGTTCGCCCGTCGGCGGGTCGGGTTTCCACCATCTACGGCGTGCGGCGCTACTACAATGGTGTCTTCGCCGAGAACTACTATCACCGGGGCGTGGACTATGCGGCGGGGCGGGGCACACCAATCTTGGCCCCTGCGGCGGGCTATGTGCGCCTAGTGGATCGCGAAAACAATGGCTTTCGGGTGCATGGCAACACCGTGGGCATTGACCATGGTCAGGGCGTCTTGAGCATCATGCTCCACCTCAACAGCATTAGCGTGCGGGAGGGCGAGTTTGTCGAAGCGGGTCAACGGATTGGCACGATGGGCTCCACTGGGGCGTCTACCGGCCCCCATCTCCATTGGGGATTGTATGTGCATGGGGTGGCGATCGATCCCGTTCCCTGGCGCTTTGAGGGCTTGGAATAATAAAGGAAAGCAGGGGGTTTCTTGTGCCCATTCCATAGGTGCTATAGGATTGCAGGGTTGAGTTGCCCACCCTGTTTCTGTTGGAGTTGTACTGAGACGGGTAGGCATGGCATCTTCCCAAACGGGGGGTAGAGGGTGTTGATGGGGGAAGTCAGTTAATCCTCTCCTTTAACTGTGGCGACTGGAACTAACAGAAAGTAATGCTATGAGTATTGAGAAAATCGTTGATCAAGCCTTGAAAGATGGCTATCTCACGCCAACGATGGAAGCTGAGGTGGGGCGTATTTGTGATACGGCTTCGGAGCTTTCGATCGAAGAATATATGGCGCTCGATCGCCTGATGGGGGCTCTGCTCACAGGAGAGGTGGTTGCTGTTCCCCGCAAGCAGTTCATCAACGTGATGGAAGAGCTGGTCTTGAGCGAAGCCATCAGTCGGGTGGCCGAACTCGATGGCAATACCGACTCGGGGCTCGATGTGGGCGATATTGCCGCCTATGCCCTCAATCGTCTGCCGCCCCTTTACGCGACGACGGAAGAGGGGGCAAGCTACCAACGGCAGAAGGCCAAAGCCGAGTTGCATGGGCTGATCAAAGACCAGATCAACGATGCGATTTCCCAGAATCTGGAAGCCCCTGACCCGAACCCCGATCGCCAAGCCTTCAAGAGCGCGGACGTACTCAAACAGGTCAGCAGCTTGCTAGAGTCCCATGCCCAGAACTACGAAAAAGGTTCAGACGATTGAGTCCCCTTACCCTAAACCTTGATACTGTCCAACTCACCGACGAGCAGTTTTATCAAATTTGTCTAAATAATCGGGAGTTGAATTTTGAGCGCAGTGCAACGGGCGCATTAATTATCATGGCTCCAGTGGGTGGCGAAAGTGGCAATCGAGAAGCCGACTTGATCATTGATTTAGGCATTTGGAATCGGCAAACGGGCTTGGGCTACACCT